>NZ_JAKUDH010000014.1:0-151978 GCF_031570495.1 Pseudomonas sp. JL2 | reverse complement strand
GTGAAACCTTAACTGGTGTCCAGAATTACTTGACCAGTTCATACACGCTCCGTTACTGAATAATTGGTTTTCGTAAAAAGCGGGTGGCAGAAGCCGACGCGACATTACGCTCCGGCTACTTCCATTACCGCCATTTCACTTTTTGATGGATACAATCGTGGCTCGGCCACCCTCTAACCGAAATGAAAACGACACTCGGTCTCCGGCCGTCAGCCCTGTCAGCTGATCTTCCGTTACGGAAAAAGCCATGGTCATAGCAGGCCACTGCACGGCTGGCACGGCGCCATGAGCGATAGTCACTGTCTGCTTCTCGGAGTTAATTGACTTGATCGTGCCCTCCGCTTTGGCTATCGGAGCCTGCTTTACGTCCTGCTTCATCTCCATGCCCTCCATACCGTCCATTTTCATGCCCGGCACGTCCTCTGCCAGGGCAGAAAGAGACAGCGCAAATACGGTGCTTGCAACTGCAATCGGGGTCAGTTTCATAGGACGTTTCCTTGAGAGTTAATGGGTTCAACTGAGAGGTGCCGGCGACGCATCAGGCGATAGGCTGCCGGAATGACAAACAGCGACAGCAAGGGTGCGGTGATCATGCCGCCCACCATGGGCGCGGCGATGCGACTCATCACCTCGCTGCCGGTGCCGCTGCCCAACAGGATGGGTAACAGGCCGGCAATGATCACGGCCACGGTCATGGCCTTGGGTCGAACGCGCTGCACGGCCCCTTCACGAATGGCCGCAATCAGCCCACGCTCAGTGTTGTCACCGAGGTCTTCACGTTCGGCCCAGGCGTTTTTCAGGTAGAGCAGCATGATCACGCCAAATTCGGCAGAAACACCGGCCAAGGCGATAAAGCCGACCCCGGTGGCGACCGACAGGTTGAACCCCAACAGATAGAGGAACCATGCCCCGCCAGTCAGGGCGAATGGCAGAGTGGCCATGATCAGCAGGGCCTCGTCGAAGCGGGCAAAAGTCAGGTAAAGCAATACGAAGATGATCAACAGCGTGGCAGGCACCACCAGTTTGAGTCGTGCGTTGGCCCTTTCGAGAAATTCGAACTGCCCTGAGTAACTCAGGCTCATGCCGGGCTGAAACTTGACCTGCTCGCTGACGACCCGGCGTAGATCGGCGACTACCGAGGCAATGTCCCGGCCACGCACGTCGATGTATACCCAACCAGAGGGCCGTGCATTCTCGCTCTTGAGCATCGGCGGGCCGTCGCTGACCTTGACCTTCGCCACAGTGCCGAGGGTGATCTGGCTCCCTAGCGGGGTGTAGATCGGCAATTGCTCCAGGGCGCCGAGCGAGTCACGCCACTCCCGAGGGTAACGCACGTTGATCGGGAAGCGTGCAAGCCCTTCAATGGTCTCCCCGACATTTTCACCACCAATGGCACCGGCCACGATGGACTGCACATCGGCGATGTTCAGCCCATAGCGGGCGGCGGATTTGCGGTCGATATCCACGTCGATATAGCGGCCACCGGTAAGTCGCTCGGCCAGAGCTGAACTGACACCGGGTACGTTCTTGGCCACTCGCTCGACGGCCTGAGTCGCGGCATCAATCTCCGTCAGGTTGGTGCCGGCAACTTTCACCCCAATAGGACTCTTGATGCCTGTGGCCAGCATGTCAATACGGTTGCGAATCGGCGGAATCCAGATATTGGTCAGCCCAGGGACTCGTACCACTCGATCCAGTTCTTCCACCAACTTTTCCTGGGTCATGCCTGGGCGCCATTGCTCATGTGACTTGAACTGGATGGTGGTTTCGAACATTTCCAGCGGTGCCGGGTCGGTGGCGGTTTCGGCACGCCCCGCTTTACCGAAGACGTGTTCTACCTCGGGCACCGTTTTGATCAGGCGGTCGGTGTGTTGCAGCAGTTGCGCCGCTTTCTGCGCCGACAGCCCCGGCAAAGCCGAAGGCATATAGAGCAGATCACCCTCGTCCAATGGGGGGAGAAACTCGCCACCCAGGCGCGACATTGGCCATAGTGCACTGACAAAAACCAATAGAGCCACCAACAGCGTGATCTTTGGTCGACGCAAGACCGCGTCAAGGGCTGGCTGATAAATCCGAATCAACCACCGGTTCAACGGGTTCTGTTGTTCACTGGGGATTCGCCCCCGAATCCAGTAGCCCATCAGCACTGGCACCAAGGTCACTGACAATCCCGCCGCTGCGGCCATGGCATAGGTCTTGGTGAACGCCAAAGGGCCGAACAGCCGTCCCTCCTGAGCTTCCAGGGTGAACACCGGAATGAACGACAGGGTGATGATCAGCAAACAGAAAAACAGTGCCGGACCTACCTCTGCCGCCGCTTCGGTCATTACATGCCAATGACGCTCACCCTTCAGTTCCTCCCCTGGATTGGCCAGGTGCCAGGCCTCAATCTTTTTGTGGGCGTTCNACAGAAAAACAGTGCCGGACCTACCTCTGCCGCCGCTTCGGTCATTACATGCCAATGACGCTCACCCTTCAGTTCCTCCCCTGGATTGGCCAGGTGCCAGGCCTCAATCTTTTTGTGGGCGTTCTCGATCATCACCACGGCGGCATCGACCATGGCGCCGATGGCGATGGCTATCCCGCCCAAGGACATGATGTTGGCGTTGATGCCCTGGTAGCGCATGACGATGAAGGCAATCAGCACCCCCACCGGCAGCGAAATGATCGCCACCAGGGATGAGCGCAGGTGCCAGAGAAAAATCCCGCAGACCAGCGCGACAACGATGAACTCTTCGATGAGCTTGTAGCTGAGGTTTTCCACGGCGCGGTCGATCAGCTTGCTACGGTCGTAGGTGGTGACGATTTCTACACCAGCCGGCAGACTGCTTTTCAGTTCGTCGAGCTTGGTCTTGACCGCTGCAATGGTCTCGCGAGCATTCTTGCCGCTGCGCAGAATTACCACACCGCCAACGGTCTCGCCTTCGCCGTCGAGTTCGGTGATGCCACGCCGCATTTCCGGCCCCAACTGGATCGTGGCAACATCGCCAAGGGTCACCGGCACACCGCCCGATCCCAACTTGAGTGGGATCGCCCGAAAGTCATTGAGCGTCTTCAGGTAGCCGGAGGCACGTACGATAAACTCGGTCTCTGCCATCTCCAGCACGGCGCCACCAGTTTCCTGATTGGCCTTGCCGATCGCTTCGGTCACCTCGGCCTGCGTGATACCGAGGCTGGCCAGTTTGAGCGGATCGAGCTGCACCTGGTACTGCTTGACCATCCCACCCACCGTAGCAACCTCGGCAACGTTCGGCAGGGTCTTGAGTTCGAACTTGAGAAACCAATCCTGAAGTGCGCGAAGCTGTGCCAAATCGTGTCCGCCACTGCGATCCACCAGTGCGTACTGATAGATCCAACCCACCCCCGTCGCATCCGGTCCCAACGCCGGCTTGGCGCTGGCCGGCAACCGACTTTGTACTTGGCTTAGATACTCCAACACCCGCGAGCGGGCCCAATACAAATCAGTACCGTCTTCGAACAGCACGTACACGAAACTGTCCCCGAAGAAGGAATAGCCACGCACCGTCTTGGCGCCCGGCACTGAGAGCATGGTGGTGGCCAACGGATAGGTCACCTGGTTCTCGACAATCTGCGGTGCCTGTCCCGGATACGGGGTGCGGATGATCACCTGAACATCCGAGAGATCTGGCAGCGCATCGATGGGCGTGCTCTGCACCGACCAGATGCCCCAAGCCGTGATAAACAGTGTCGCCAGTAGCACCAGAAATCGGTTGGCTACTGACCAACGAATCAGGGCAGCAATCATGGTTGGCCCCCTGATTTCTCTAGACGCTCAACACGCAAGCCATCGTCGGTTTGACTCACCGCAATCCGGACCTTGTCGCCCGTTTTAAGGCCTTGCATCAGAGCCGGATTGGCAAGTGGGAAAGTCATGGTCATGCCAGGCATGCCCAGCGTCTTGAAGGGGCCATGGGCGAGCGTGACTTCTTTGTCGTTGATCTCAACGATCTGCCCATCCGCCTCATGAAAACTGGAGGCTGCTGCCTTAGGTGCTGACTCTTCCTCAGAGCTTGCAACGATGCCCTTGAGACTGGCCTCCGAGTCGAGCAGGAACTGGCCAGAGGTAACCACCTTCTGGCCCTCTTCCAGGCCTTTCAAGATCGCCGTCTTGCCATCGTTTTCCTGCCCGATCAACACTTCAACAGGACGATAGCGGCCAGCGTCTTCAGCGAGCATCACCAGGGCACGTCGACCGGTGCGAATGACGGCCTCACTCGGCACCCACAACACGTTTTCCTCCGTTGAACGATTGAGGCTCACTCGTGCAGTCATACCCGGCCTGAGACGGCCTTCTGGGTTGGGTAACTCGACGCGTACGCGAAGTGTGCGGCTATCCAGATTAGTTTCCGGAAGAATCGCGCTGACGACGCCCTTGAGCACAACCCCAGGGAATGCGGGCAAACGTGCCTCTGCCGATTGCCCCATGAGGATCGATCCAGATTCAGTCTCCGGAACGGCCAGGGCCAGCCAGACGTTACTCAAACCATTAACGCGTGCCAGTGTCTCGCCTGCGGCCACCGTCATACCCTCGCGTACATTTAGCTCTTGCAGCACGCCACTAATAGGGCTGGTGAGTGTCAAGTTTGGTTGGATTTTGCCACTGCGCTCTACTTGAGCAATTGATGCCGCCGACATCCCGGTGAGCCGCAAACGCTGGCGAGCCGCTGCCAGTAAGCCCGCATCGCCACTGCGCTTGAGTGCGAGAAACTCCTCCTGAGCTGCAGCCCACTCAGGTACAAGAATATCCGCCAAGGCGGCATTGGCTTTGATCACGTCGCCAGGAGCACGGGCATACACGCGCTCGACGAAACCCGCCGTACGGGCTTGGATGACGGCGACGTCCCGCTCGTTGAAGGTCAACACACCGACCACGTCCAGACTCGAAGCAAACACACCTCGACTGACGGTAGCCAGTCGCAGACCGAGATTCTGAGTCAGGCCTGGATCAATGCGAACGGCGGCGCTTTCCCCTTTGATATCGGCGTACTGAGGGACCATTTGCATGTCCATGAAGGGCGACTTACCCGGCTTATCGAATTTCTGTTGTGGGTACATGGGGTCGTACCAATACAGAACTTTGCGATCGACTGATGCCTCAGGCTTCTGCTCCGGTGCTGCATCCGGTACTCCGCTCATTCTCTGTTGGGCCAACCAGTAACCACCGGCAACGCCCAAGGCAACCGAGATGCTGACAACTAAAGCCCCTTTCCATGTTCTAGAGATCATTGAGCGGACTCCCCATAGGCGAAATACAGGCGAGCGCTGGTGAGAGCACGCTGCTCTTCAACATCAATCTGCTTGAGACGGGCTTCTATGAGCTCGCGGCGGGCGGCGACAACGGAGTTCAAGTCACCTTTGCCGGACCGGTAGCTGGCCATGCTGAGCGCGACCTTCTCCTTGGCCAAGGGCAATAGGCTGTCCTCGGTTCGATGCACGGCACGATTCAGGCGGTCATAGTCGGCCAACTGGTCCTCCAGTTGCTGGGTATGCTCGCGTGAAAGGGCTTCACGCTCAGCCTCAAGCTGGTTGAGTTCAGCGTGCTTGGCCGCAATTTTTGGGTTCTGCCGAGAGTCAGGAAATAGCGGTAGATCCCATGAAAATTGCACGCTGACCATGTCGCCGAACTGTCGGCCGCGATGCTGATAGTCGACTTCCCAGCTCCAATCCGACTGTTTTTCCGCTTCGGCTTCACGGACCTTGGCTTGCGCTTCGCGGGTCATTGGCGCAAACGCTGCCAATTCTGGGTGATGTTGCAGCTTATGAGAGTAGCCAGAGGCTTCGACAGGCCATTCAGGCAAGCTGCCCACAGGTTTGTCGTTGGCGGCTGGTCCAATCCAGCGCTTCAGGGCCGCTCGGGCCTGCGCTCTCTGGCGAATCAAATCGTCCTGCTGCTCTTCCAGTTGTGCCGCTTCCTGTTTGGGCGTTACTGCGTCAGCAGGTTGAGCGCGGCCGCCGGCAATTTGTGCACGGACGGTATCGGCCAGCAGACGGTTTTCTTTGTAGAAATCCTGGAACAGCGCATCTTTACGCTCAACGGAGAAGCTGTTGATCCAGGCCAGCGCCGTAGCCTGACGAACCTTCAGACGTTCGACCCGGCGCTCAGCGGCGGCGCGGTCAATGGCCGCATCAGCGACCTCGATGCGGGCTTTGCGCTTGGCGCTGTTGGGCATCTCCTGACTGACTCCGACCATTTGCATAGTCATGAAGTCCTGGTCGATGCTCCAGCGATCTGGGCCGCCGATGGGGTAGTTCTGTACGCCTAGCAGCAACTTGGGATCGGGTAGTTCACCAGCGGGGATGGCCGCACTACTGGCGGCCTGAATTTTCGCGTCTTGTGCAGTCAGCGACGGCGCATTGTTTTCAGCCAGCTGCAAAGCTTCATCGAGTGTCAATGCGGCAGCGAAACTCGGCAATGCCAGTACGCTTGCCGCCAGGCCGGCCACGAGGGACCACCCTGTGCAATAGCACTTGGAGTTCATGTTCACGATTCCTGTGATGATCCACTGCGCGCTTCATCAGACATGCACGCAGATATGCCATCCCGCTAACGCGGAATGAGGCTCAGTGTGGTACAGGAATCAAGTGCGGGGCGGTCGCCATACCCCTGACGGGGTTTGTACTGGAAGGGAATCTAGTGAGAAGGACAGTACGAGGGGGCTGGATAAGGTGATAGGAGGCTTGATGATGGATACTTGCAGCATGCCACCAGTCTTGCACTCCTGACCTGACTTACAGGGTTTGCCGTGCTCGGTGGGACTTTTCATGTCCTGGCAGCAGTCTTGCCCCATGCCGTCCATCATCGCCATGCCCATGGTTTTCATGGGGCAGGGCTCAGTCGGCGCCTGAACGCCCGCCATCCCGCTGAGGGGGAGCGCCAGGCTAATCAGGAAAATCAGGCAAAACCGTAGGTAGCGTTTCATAGGCTGGAGTGTAGCCGGAGGAAATGGCCCTTACAATTCACCTTCTAGACTCCTTAGTCGGCTGTCACCAACCTCTATTCCGCGCTCATTTCCATTTCCGGACTTAAAGTGCCTAACCATGCGACAAGGCAAATTATGATGACTGCCATTAAAAACTCGAGTGTCATGCTGCGGCGCAAGGCATTGACCGCGGCAGAGTACTCTCCATTTCGAACTGACCGCTCCAATACCGGACTTAGGTGAAAGCGGTTCAGCGTGGCTAACACGATCATCCCGGCAAAGAGCAGGACCTTCAAAAACAGCAGTACACCGTACGTACTGAGCATCACTTCATCGAGATTTGGACCGACGACAAACAGATAATTCACTACGCCTGTGATGCTTATGATCACTACGATCACAGCGCCGGCCGATTCAAAACCAGTCAGCACCCTCGCAAGAATTCGAGCTTCTTGTTCGCCCTTTAGCGATTTCAACCGCAGTAGTAGAGCGAATGCCAATAGAGCACCCAACCAGCCACCTGCGGCTAAAAGATGGAATATATCGGTGATGAAATGCCAGTAGCGTCGGCTGCCTTCATCCATGGCACCGTGCCCTGTCCAAGCCAACGTCGCCAACGCAATCGCTCCGCATACGGTGACGATCCAGAGACTGGCTGTCGGAAATCGCTTGTTCAACGCGACGCCAATAATTGCCATCACCAAGGCAGCTATTCGGACCATCCAGGTCAACCCGACGTCGGTCCCCATGAGGACCATTTCAAAAATATGGTGATGTAGCTCCATAAGCTCCGACACACCGCTCATTGCTTTCGCAAGCAACAACATGGCGACAAGGGATAGGGCTACACCTGCAACAGAAGTACCGTAAAGAAGCGACTCAAAATTCAAGACCGTGCCCGATACTCTTTCCTTTCCCCTGAGGCTGTATAAGCCGAAAATTGCTAATCCGAATAACAACATCAGGTCGAAATAGAGAGCAAAGCGAACCACAATATTTATTGAGTCGCTCATAAATCATTTCACTTTAAATGAGAAGTTGCCGGTGATCGGGTGAGTGTCCGAGGAGACAGCACGCCATTCGACTTTGTAGGTACCGGTGGTCAGAGGTGCTGCCGGTGTAATCACCATCGTTTTCGGATCACCGCCACCAGCGACGGCGGCCTTAACACCCATTGGGGAGTTCGGCATGCCAGGCATATCGGTCATGATCAGTTTTGCACCGGAAAACTGAGTGGTGAGATTCTCAGAAAAGTGCAGTTCAATCTTCGAAGGGGCCGCCGCATCCGAGCCTTCTGCCGGAGTGGAAGAAAGGAGCTTTGGATGTGCTTGAGCAACTGCACTCAGAAGCAAACCAGCGGTAAGTGCAACAGCTACGGTCGTAGTTTTAAGGAATGACATGCAAGACTCCTCACAGCAAGAGCTGTTGATTCGAGGTTTGTTTGGGAATATCTAGTTTTTACTTTTCGATTCTTGTTAAAACCACTGATGATTAGCTAGTAGCCTCCGTGTTCTAGGGCAGGTTGAACACGAGAAACTCACTAGGCCCCAACGTCACAGTGCAAGAACACGATGCCACACGAACGCAAACTGTTCGATTACATTTCAGTCAGCTTGACGCGGTGTTTGGCCTCGAATTGGCGGGCGTAGCGAGACTTAAAGACGAGACCGCGTGCCCGCGATACTAGGGTTTTCACCCATTCAAAAATAACGAAAGTGGAACGTGGGGCGCAGGCTGAGAGATTGCCGTTGATCACAAATGCGCCGCTGATCAGCTGACCTTCAAGTCAACACTAGGAAACTCTAGATGAAAGGCCGTTTTTCCATCAAAGGACGTACACCATATCTTGCCATCATGCGCTTCAATTATTGATCGGGTAATTGACAGACCTAGCCCCGCGTTGCTTGGACTGCCTTCTCGCCGAGCTGGGTCCACGCGGTAAAAGCGATCGAACAGCTTTTCAAGGTGTTCGGGAGCAATGGGCTCTCCATGGTTCTCCACAACGACCAATACCGACATCTCCTTCTGCTGAATATCGACACTGATGGACTTCCCTTCATGGGTGTAGCGCAGCGCATTTGAGAGCAGATTAGAAATGGCTCTGTGGAGCATAAGAACATCGCCTCGAACACTGCCCCTTCCTGAAACTGTGAGCTCAATGCCTCGCTCATCTGCCAACAGTCGGTAGTATTCGAGCAATTTCTCTACGACTTCCACCAAGTCTATCGGTTTGTTCTCGTGCGTGATCAGACCATTGTCAGACTTCGCCAGAAAAAGCATGTCATCGATCATTCGCCCCATACGCTTCAAATCATCAAGATTTGAGTACAGATTGTCTTCGTAGTCCTCGATGTTCCTTTTTCTAGAAAGCACCACTTCGGTGTGGGTCATCAAGTTGCTCACGGGGGTCCGTAGTTCGTGGGCAATGTCTGCGGAAAAGTTCGATAACCGGACAAATGCATCGTCGAGCCTGGACAACATTGCGTTAAACGACAGCACCATTTGCTGAAGTTCTTTGGGAACGGGTGCTAAGGGGATGCGCTCTTTGAGTGATTTTGCTGACATTGAGGCAGCGACCCGCGTGACCTGGCGAATAGGCCGCATGCCACTGCTTGCTACCATCCAGCCGAGTGCAGCACTGACCAATGCGCTGATCACCAACCCTATCCAAAACCAGCGTTCAAGCGTCTCGAAAAAGGACATATGCTGAGTAACGTCAAAGATCAAAATGACTGTCAACGGCTTGTCTTGTCCCGTCACAACGGCTTGTGCCGTCACGCCACGGAACATCTGCTCTTGCTCCCGCCACTCCCAGACGTTGTTGTTTGTGGTTGTGCGGAACTCCTTCGGAATATCTACCGGACCGGGATCAGCAAACAGCAGCTTGCCGTCACCATCGATTATTAGGGCCGTCAAATCACGGTGAGCACCCAGAAGCGCTTCCAGCTCAGGCTTAAATTCGCTGAATTGATCGATGCTGTTCAACCCGGACAAAATTCTCTGGGTCGAGTGGAGCTTTTCGTTCAATGCCTGCTGATCCAGCATCTTGAAATGATGCCGGCTGAGGTTATTGAAACTGAGTCCGGCGACCGTGAGCACGGCCGTTACCGCGAGCATGAACATCAGACTCATGCGAGTCGTCAGGGACATTCGGTTCATTCCGACTCCGAATCAGGTGCGTCGAGCATGTAACCCATTCCCCTTGAGGTATGAATCAACTTGACCTCAAAATCGTCATCTATCTTGGCCCTCAACCTTCTCACTGCAACCTCGATAACGTTGGTATCGCTGTCAAAGTTCATATCCCAAACCTGGGAGGCGATAAGTGACTTTGGCAGCACCTCCCCTCGACGTCTTAGCAACAGCTCAAGCAATGCAAACTCTTTGGCCGTAAGGTCTATGCGCTTACCTCCACGAATGGCCCGACGCTTGAGCAGGTCCACCTCCAGATCAGCCAATTTCATATAGGTTTGCGAGGGAGCGCCGTTACCCCGACGTAGCAACGTTCTGACGCGAGCCAACAGTTCAGAAAATGCGAAGGGTTTGATCAGGTAATCATCTGCCCCGAGTTCAAGTCCTTTCACTCGATCTTCAACGCGGTCTCGCGCCGTGAGGAAGAGCACGGGAACATCTTTTCCGGATGCACGAACCTTCTGAAGTACTTCCCAGCCATCCAGCCCAGGCATCATGACGTCTAGAATCAGCAGGTCATAGGCCTCGCTCAAAGCGTGCTGAAGCGCCACTTGGCCATTGGTAAAGCGATCCACATTGAACCCCGCCTCCGTGAGTCCTTGCTCCAAATAGATACCTATTTTGGGTTCGTCTTCAGCAACCAGAAGTCTCATGAGGGTGGCTCTCGGATAATGATGAAGCGCAGTCTGCAACGAAACACGCCAGCCAACCAGCAACTGACAGAAAAGTAATATTGGCTTCAGGTAGATGTCAGCAAGCGCTGTCTAGGGTTCAAGCATGAGTACTTCCTGGTGCTCGACCGACTCTTCAGCATGAAACGTTTGGGAGCCGGAAAACAATTCCATAAGGAGTTGCCCCATGAATCGCCTGAAAATGCTGTTTTTTGTGAGCTCAATACTCGTCTCAGCTTCTGTATGGGCTGAAAGTGGCGGAGACCGGGTGATAGAGCGTATGGAAGGTCTGCGCAACAAGGCAGAAGCAGTCCTGATACAAGCTGAAAAAGCCCCTGAAGGTCAGCGTCATGTCCACATGACCGAGCATATGAAGATGCTGGGAGAGCTCATGAGCCAACTCCATAAAGATCATCCAGACGCCTCAATGTCACCTCAGCAGCACCTCGCCTGGATGGAAAAGCACGACAAAATCGTCGATGACGTTTTGAGCCAAATGCAGCGCGAGCACAAATTGATGCTTTCAGAGAACCACCAGTGAGCAACTCGCTGAAAAGAGCTTTTTGAAAAGTCTTGTTGAATGCGGCGTCATCTGGACGCCGTATTTATTTCGAAAACTGACAGAAATGTAGTGTTCAGGTCAGTTAACTGGCAGCTCCGTGTCTTTAGCATAGCCAGTGCTCCCACACTTACTCTCGAGGTCACTATGAAAGCTAAGCTCGTTACCCCTGTCATCGCAGCAATCACTCTACTCTTCGGTGCTACGGCTATGGCCAGCGCAGGGCATGGGAAAGAGGACATCGGCCAGCCTGGAGTCGCCTCTGAGGTTACCCGTACGGTGGAGGTCGAAATGGGCGATATTTTCTTCAAACCTGAAAGCATCGACGTAAAGCCTGGTGAAACTATTCGATTTGTCCTTCGCAATGAGGGTTCGCTGCTGCACGAGTTCAACATCGGCAAAGCCGCTGCTCATGCAGCACACCAAAAAGAAATGGCAAGCATGTTCCAGAACGGAACGCTTAACCCCACCGGTACCGGGAAAACGAT
Organism: Pseudomonas sp. JL2; assembly: GCF_031570495.1. Classification (NCBI taxonomy): domain Bacteria; kingdom Pseudomonadati; phylum Pseudomonadota; class Gammaproteobacteria; order Pseudomonadales; family Pseudomonadaceae; genus Pseudomonas; species Pseudomonas sp. JL2. Next base: position 140,127 of record NZ_JAKUDH010000014.1, on the reverse strand, counting down.
GAGCGGTATGAGCCACAGCATGGGTGGAATGAAGATGGTCGGAATGCAACACAACGACCCGAACAGCGTCCTGATTGAGCCTGGCGCAACCCAAGAGCTGATCTGGACCTTCAACAACAGCACAGGCCTTCAGTTTGCCTGCAACGTGCCAGGGCATTATCAGTCAGGGATGGTTGGTCCGTTTGACCTGAAGTAAGCCGGATCTGGCTGCTAACACCGCTTCGACGCACGAGTTGGCTACGCTCTGTCGCAGAGATCACAGCAACACTTACACAGTGGAGTTTAGATCATGAATAACCATCAACATCCGGATGGAAACACCACCGCACCATTTTGGAGGCGCAAAACAGGCGTTGTACTAATCATGCTCATTGCGATTGGTGCCTTCTACGTGTTGCGGGAGCATTTCAGCCACGTTTATCCATTTTGGCCTTATCTAATTCTGTTGATCTGTCCATTGATGCATTTTTTTGGACATGGACATGGCGGACATAGCCATGGCGATCAGGCAGCAACCTACAAGGACGAAGAAGGGAAATAGCCATGCCTACCATATCGAGCCACCACGACCACAGTCACGCCCATGCTGCTCCGCTCAATGACGATGATCTACGTGACCCGGTGTGCGGAATGGCAGTCACTTCATCAAGTGAATTTGGTGAGTCTTATCAGGGACAGACGTATCGATTCTGTAGCCTGAAATGCCAGGAGAAGTTTCGAGCTGATCCTGAACGCTTCAGCGGTAATGTTTCGAGCGCCGAATCCCGCGTCACCACTCCAGAGTCTGCGGTACAAACAGGCACTGAGTTTACCTGTCCGATGCACCCGGAAATACGCCAGCCCGGACCCGGCAACTGCCCTAAATGTGGCATGACATTAGAGCCGGTCATGCCCGCGCTCGATGAAGAAGAAAATCCTGAACTCCGGGATTTCGCCCGCCGCTTTTGGTGGTCGCTGCCATTAACCGTGATAGTGACCGTGCTCGCCATGGCGGGACACTCGCTACAACTCCTCCATGGCTCGATCCAAAACTGGATCGAGTTCGCTCTGGCGACACCGGTGACTTTATGGGCAGGTTGGCCCTTTTTTGTAAGGGGCATAGCCTCTGTTAGAAATCGCAGTCCAAACATGTGGACTTTGATAGGTTTGGGTACCGCCGCAGCCTACCTTTACAGCGTCATGGCAACGTTCTTACCCCAAAGCTTTCCCGCTACCTTTATGCAAGATGGACGTATCGGCGTCTACTTCGAAGCCGCCGCGGTCATCATCTCGCTCACCTTGCTTGGGCAGATTCTTGAGCTCAAGGCCCGATCGCAAACTTCCGCCGCCATTAAGTCCCTTCTCGGTCTATCGCCCAAAACCGCACGCCGGATTAATGCCGATGGCCAAGAGGAAGACATTCCTCTCACCCATGTTCACCTAGGAGACCACTTGCGGGTCAGGCCAGGTGAAAAGGTGCCAGTTGATGGTTCAGTACTGAAGGGTGAAAGTGCGGTGGATGAGTCCATGCTCACTGGCGAGCCAGTGCCGCTAATGAAGAGAGCTGGAGATAGCCTGATCGGCGCCACGCTGAATACACATGGGAGCTTGGTAATGAAGGCGCAGAAGGTCGGCGCCGAGACCATGCTGTCACAGATCGTACAGATGGTCGCTCGGGCTCAGCGCTCCAAAGCACCAATGCAACGAATGGCCGACTCGATTGCTGGCTACTTTGTGATGGGTGTTATCACGATTGCGATACTGACATTTGTCGGTTGGGGGCTTTTTGGCCCTGAGCCCAGTTGGGTGTTTGGTCTGATCAACGCTGTCGCCGTGCTGATCATCGCTTGCCCCTGTGCGTTGGGTCTTGCTACGCCCATGTCGATCATGGTTTCGACAGGTAAAGCGGCCAGCATGGGTGTGCTGTTCAGGGATGCCAGTGCCATCGAAAACCTTTGCAAAATCGACACGCTGATTGTCGATAAGACAGGCACCCTGACAGAGGGACGGCCAGTGTTTCACAGTGTGGAGGCCACACCCAGCTTCAATCCCCACGATGTTCTTCAGCTGGCTGCCAGCCTTGACCAGGGCAGCGAACATCCCTTGGCTCATGCAATCGTCGATCACGCCCGAACCGAGAACATTAAGCTCACCAAGCCAGAATCCTTTGAGTCTGGTTCAGGTATCGGGGTCACTGGCATCGTTGATGGCAAGAAGATCCAGCTTGGGAACACCGCGTTGATGGAAGCCGCAGGCGTGAGGACCAAGCCCCTACAAGAGCGTGCAGAGTTGTTGCGACTTGACGGCATCAGCATCATCTACCTTGCAGTCGACGGGGTATTGGCAGGGTTGTTGGCAGTATCAGATCCAATTAAGCCGACCTCCAAAGAAGCAGTCACCAAGCTCAAGGCTGATGACATCAAAATCATCATGGCTACTGGCGACGGGCTCACCACCGCTCGGGCTGTCGCCAGGGAGATGGGGATTGATGAAGTCCACGGTGAAGTGAAACCTCAGGACAAGGAGCGTCTGGTCGCAGATCTCCAGCAATACGGCCGGAAGGTCGCCATGGCTGGTGACGGTATCAACGATGCACCGGCCCTGGCGCGAGCAGATGTGGGCATTGCCATGGGGACAGGGACTGACGTTGCGATGAATAGCGCGCAACTCACGCTGGTAAAAGGCGACCTGATGGGGATTTTACGAGCACGGGCTCTTTCGGTCGCAACAGTAAAAAACATGCGGCAAAACTTGGGTTTTGCCTTTCTTTACAACTCGATGGGTATCCCTCTTGCCGCAGGCTTGCTCTATCCACTGACGGGACATCTCCTGTCGCCAATGATCGCTGCCATCGCCATGAGCATCAGTTCTGCATCTGTAGTTTTCAATGCATTGAGACTGAGGAGTACCCGAATTGACTGAGCTTCAACGGCACTCACAACCCGAAACAGATAACTGTTGACCTTGCCATCGTGTCAACGTTGATGCTGTCGGTGCGGTGAAAAGAGACCGCTCAGCACGAGAGGAATAACCATGTTCGTCTTAGATGTATCAGGCATCGGTTGCGGCAGTTGCGTCAGCAAAATCACCAAAGCGATTCAGTCACTGGACAACGAAGCTACAGTTTCCGTGGATCGGTCAGCCGGTAAGGTGAGTGTTGAAAGCAGCGAAAGCCCAGAGCAGGTTCGTAAAGCTGTCGAGGCGTTAGGTTTTCCTTCCCTGATCAGCGCTTGAATGCTGGCACCTTTCCAAGGTCAGAGCCCCGTATACAGGGGGCTCCCCTTGGTTAACCCTCAGGGAGTACCAAAGCAGCCACGTCTGCCACAATTACCGCTCGCAAGCCCTGCGCTACTAATTACCTCGCAGAGCTTTGAGCAAACCTTTGAATGCTCCATTCAACCTAGTAAAAGCGGCGTCGAAACGTATTCCATTTTCTGTGTACTTTGCGATCTCGACCTGCTGATCGACAGTATTTTGATCAATGGCAGGTTGAGCTGGTGTGCTGTAAAGCAAAGCACCTCCGTAAATATCACTTGCTGATTCTTTTTCGGTAATGTGTTTTACACTTGTTGTTTTCAAAGAAAGCGGAGTAGCAGGAGTTTTTTTGTCTGGCTTGCAAGCACAGTAGAAAAATCTAAGTCTCGGACCTTGAAGTTCGGCGTTTCAGCGTTTGCGATATTGTTACTCAGGATTTCAGCTCTTTTACTACGATAAATTAACTTTCTTTCTGCGGAGCCAAGCGCTTTCTCAAAATTAATACTCACACTCAATCACCCTCAGTAGTGTTGCTATTTTCCATAAGCATCGAATACTTAAATGTTGACGCGGTGCATCCAGGCTCACATATGCAGTTCCAGTGCAAAAACTAAATAAACGTCTGCACCTTGAAAGCTATCGGATGCTTACAAAGTTACGCACCTCAAACTGATACTCAGTAAATAGCGGTGTGACGCTGAAAGATCTAGACCTTACGGATTAAATAGCGTGTTCCTCAAGAAAAATATCGCAACTGACACAACTGTAATATTCACCTAAGGTTCCTGACAGGGGATGAGTCTTATAGTCCTATTGAGCCTTAAGCTCTCCCCTAAGAATCATCACTTGATGTGGATTCGAGGGGTTATCAATACTCATCCGAGGAAATACAAATGAATCCCATCAAAACTTTGCTCATCATCGCAGCCCTGACCGCCTCTTCTTTGGCAATGGCTGAAGGCGGTGGTGACCGGGCGTTCGCACGTATGGAAGTGGCTAGGAATGATTCAATGGAATCGTATCAAGTAGCCCAAAAGCAAAGCACCCAACCTCCCATCGCAGAAAGCCAAGCCAAAGCGATGGACCACAAGAATTGCTGAATAGCTTGCTGCGTTCCCAAGCTGACAGAAATGTAATCACTGTGGTGGTTCAAATGTGGCAATTTCTGAGCTCGCTTGCCGTAAGAACTCGTTTTTAGTGACGGCGAGCGAGCTCATTCGGGCTCATTACAAACCCCCGAGGAGAGCGCCTTCACCTGTTTGAGCAACTCATTGGTTGTTTCGCACGGCTTCCCTTTTGACTGATCGGACATAAACGGCATGCATTCCAAAACCTCTAGGCGGACATTCGTTAAAGGCCTGGCCGCTGGTGGCATTCTCGGCGGCCTTGGCCTGTGGCGCACTCCTGTATGGGCAGTGACCAGTCCTGGTCTGCCGAGCGTTCTCACCGGTAACGAATTTGATCTGTTTATTGGTGAAACCCCTGTAAACATAACTGGCTCGCCGCGCACAGCCATGACCATCAATGGTTCGTTGCCCGGACCTTTGCTGCGCTGGCGCGAAGGCGAGACGGTCACACTGCGTGTGAAAAATCGCCTAGACCAAGACACCTCAATTCATTGGCACGGGATCATTCTGCCCGCCAATATGGACGGTGTACCGGGTTTGAGTTTCCATGGCATCGCGCCCGATGGCATGTACGAGTACAAATTCAAGGTGCATCAGAACGGTACGTACTGGTACCACAGCCACTCTGGTTTGCAGGAGCAGGCAGGCGTTTACGGTCCAATCGTCATCGACTCGAAAGAGCCTGAACCTTTTCAATACAACCGCGACTATGTGGTGATGTTGACTGACTGGACCGATGAAGATCCTAGTCGCGTCATGGCCAAACTCAAGAAGCAATCGGACTACTACAACCACCACAAACGTACCGTGGGCGACTTTATCGACGACGTCAGCAAGCAAGGTTGGTCTGCTGCCGTGGCCGACCGGAAGATGTGGGCTGAAATGAAAATGAACCCCACTGATCTCGCAGACGTCAGTGGGGATACTTACACCTATCTCATGAATGGCCAGGCGCCTAACGGTAACTGGACCGGTATTTTCAAGCCGGGCGAAAAGCTGCGCCTGCGCTTTATCAACGGCTCAGCTATGAGCTATTTCGACGTCCGCATCCCTGGTTTGAAAATGACCGTTGTGGCGGCTGACGGCCAACATGTCAAACCAGTCAGCGTCGATGAATTCCGCATCGCCGTGGCAGAAACGTATGACGTGATCGTAGAACCTGCCAGCGAAGAGGCTTACACAATCTTCGCCCAGTCCATGGATAGAACCGGTTATGCACGTGGAACCTTGGCAGTTCGCGAAGGATTAAAGGCACAGGTACCTGCGATCGATCCTCGGCCGCTTTTGACCATGGATGACATGGGTATGGGCGGTATGGCGGGCATGGACCATGGCAGCATGGCTGGTATGGGCGGCGGCGATATGAAACAAGGTGACATGTCAGGCATGGCTGGCATGGACCACAGCAAAATGGCGGGAATGGACCAAAGTGACATGACCGGGATGACCGGCATGGACAGCGGTGACATGACTAACATGACCGGTATGGACCACAGCAAGATGGCAGGAATGGACAAAGGCGACATGTCCAACATGGCCGGTATGGACCACAGCAAGATGGCGGGAATGGACAAAGGCGACATGTCCAACATGGCTGGCATGGACCACAGCAAGATGGCAGGGATGGGCAGTATGGGTGGCGAAATGCAGACTCACCCAGCGTCCGAAACCAACAACCCGTTGGTTGACATGCAAGCCATGAACCCAACGCCCAAGCTAAACGATCCAGGCATCGGGTTACGAAACAATGGTCGTCGAGTGCTCACCTACTCAGACCTGAAAAGCACTTTCCAAGACCCTGACGGTCGCGAGCCCAATCGCACCATTGAGCTTCATCTGACCGGTCACATGGAGAGGTTTTCGTGGTCCTTCAACGGCATCAAATTCTCTGACGCCGAGCCGCTTCGTCTGAAGTATGGGGAGCGTCTGCGTATCACCCTGGTGAACGACACCATGATGACCCACCCCATCCACCTTCACGGCATGTGGAGCGACCTTGAAGATGAGAACGGTAAGTTCATGGTGCGCAAGCACACGATCGACATGCCACCAGGTACCAAGCGCAGCTATCGAGTCACCGCCGATGCCTTAGGTCGCTGGGCCTATCACTGCCACCTGCTTTTCCATATGGAAATGGGCATGTTCCGTGAAGTACGGGTTGATGAGTAAAGGAGACGATCTGTGAGCACATACCTAAATCGTAAATCGCTGGTCGGCTGCCTCTTTGCCGTCGGCTTGGTGGGTGGACTCTCGTCCGTGGCGCTGGCAGTCGAAGATAGTAGTGTTCATTCAGCTGCTACTCCTGCGAAATCAACGAGCAAGCCTGCAACTACGACAAACGAGTCAAAGCCCGATCACGGGTCAATGGATCACAGCAAGATGAACCATGAGTCGATGGATCATGACCAAAAAACCAAAAAGGCAGATTGAGATCATGACCAGTAAGTTTTTACGCCCAACGTTGATGGCACTGGCAGTCTCTACCAGTCCTGCTTTCTTTGTCGTGGCTCATGCCGCTGAAGAGATGGATCACTCCAAGATGGACCACGGCTCAATGGGAGCTATGGACCATAGCAAGATGGGGGCTATGGATCACAGCAAGATGAGTATGGATGACGGGCAAATGAACGGAATGAAAAGTATGGATGGAGGGGCGGCTACCACCAGTCGAACCCCAGTCCCCATACTTACCGACGCTGACCGTGCAGCCGCCTTTCCAGATGTTGCTGGTCATGGTGTCCACGACAAAAAACTCAACTCCTTCATGCTGCTGGATAAGTTTGAGTACCAGGATGCTGACGACGGTAGTGCATTGGCCTGGGATGCAAAAGGATGGATCGGCGGTGACGTTGACCGACTGTGGTTGCGCTCGGAAGGCGAACGTACCAATGGCGTAACGGAAAACGCTGAACTATCAGCACTTTGGGGGCACTCCATCGGTCCATGGTGGGATGTCGTCACCGGCGTACGACAAGACTTCAAGCCCGGGTCACCACAAACTTGGGGAGCGCTCGGTATTCAGGGCATGGCCCTCTATAACTTTGAAGCCGAAGCGACTGCCTACATCGGTGAGAACGGTCAAACCGCTGCTCGATTGGAAGGCGACTACGACATTCTGCTGACCAATCGCCTGATCTTGCAGCCGACGGCCGAAGCCAATTTTTACGGAAAAAATGATCCTCAGCGCGGCATTGGGTCTGGATTGGCAAACACCGAAGTAGGGCTCCGATTGCGTTATGAGATTGTTCGCCAATTTGCCCCTTACATTGGGGTTAGCTGGAGCCGCTCCTACGGCAATACGGCAGACCTGGCCAGCGATGAAGGAGAGGATGCGAACGAGGCGCGATTTGTCGCCGGTATTCGGATGTGGTTTTGAGGGCCTGACATGAAAAGAACATTGAAAACATTGACTGCTGCCGGGGTGGTCGCCGCAATAATAGGTGCCGGCGTGGTGTATTTTGGTGTGATCAATGTAGGGGCGGATGATCCGCATTTCGGCCCCGTTCACTCACTTCTTTCCACTGCTCGGGATCGCTCGATTGCTGTGCGCTCACGCGATATTAAAGTCCCCGACCTGAGCGAAGAAGCTCTCATCCGCGCAGGTGCTGGCAACTACAACGCTATGTGCATCGGTTGCCATCTGGCTCCGGGTATTGCAGGAACCGAGTTAAGTAATAGCCTTTACCCTGCACCTCCGAATCTTTCAAAACTGGGCGTTGATGGAAACCCTGCCGCAGCTTTCTGGATCATCAAGCATGGAATCAAATCCACAGGCATGCCCGCTTGGGGTAAAAGCATGGCCGATCCCTACATCTGGGGAATGGTCGCTTTTCTCCAGCAGTTGCCTTCATTGGATGCAGAGCAATACAACGCTCTAGCAACCAGCAGCGATGGTCATCAACACGGTGGCGGCGAGAGCAAAATGCATAACCATGAAGGCCAGCATGAGGGCCAAAAAGGGGCTGCCGCTGGGCATCATGATGCGGGTGCAGCCGAAGAGATAGCCGAAGCAGGCGACCATCATGGCGAGAGAAACAGCGCCCATGCCCATGAGGCGGCCTCAGCGCCTTCTCAGGATGAAAGTACCGAACACGCCCATCCTCAGGTTGTGGAGGCTTCACATGACGCTCCTGCAACTTCGGCCGTTCAGCCAAAAACTCATACCCACGCTGATGGGAAGGAGCATACCCATGCGAAATAACTTACTTCGTCCCGGTCGGGCACTTCGCCTCGCTGCATTCGCGGCTTTGTTTATCAGTTCAGCTGGTCATGCAGCAGAGTCGCTGACGATCGACGTCCATCGTGACGCTAACTGTGGATGCTGCAAGAAGTGGATCCAGCACCTTGAAGCTAACGGCTTCACCGTCGTTGATCATGTAGAAACCAACATGAGCGCTGTCAAGCAGGATCTCGGTGTTGCTCCACGACTCTCGTCCTGCCACACAGCAATGATCAATGGAAAGTTTGTTGAAGGTCACGTGCCCGCCGAGCAAATCATTGCGATGAGCAAACGTGACGACCTTCTCGGGATCGCCGTTCCTGGCATGCCGGCTGGATCTCCAGGCATGGAAGTCAACGGAAAACATGATGCTTATCAGGTAATCGGGCTGACCAAAGCCGGCGCGGATCAGGTCCTTGCTGAATACCCCGGCAATTAATCTGGCCCTGTCCATCTAACGCTGCATGGCTACCGTCCACCATGGCCATGCAGCGAGAAATGCTTTGTCCATTACGTGTTCAAGCAGTAGAAGAAGTCGTAAGGGGGCCGAGGACAGCAACAAGGGAGGACGCAGTACAACTGTGGCCTAAACTGCGGCGTTCAATTGTGCTTTTTTTGCAGGCTTTTCAGGCGCAGGGTCGCGCGTTGTACAGCGGCCATCTTTTCTGGACGCTTCATCCGCTTCCATTTTCTGATGTCTTCCTTGGTGCGACCGCAACTCAAACATAGTTCGCTGTTCAGCTGGCAAACGGAAATACATGGGTTTTCGATGTCCTTGGCCATGGTTTAACTCCGCGTGGATCGTGTACGTGTTAAACGCTGCCGCCAGTCACCGGCATTCGACCGCTGACATTGCTCTTCAGTATCGAAATGCACGTTGGCCGACACCTGATTGACGTGAACATTCGCTTCACTTAACGCCAGGATCGTCAGTTCGAGCATCCGCTTGTCTTGCCCATTGGCAAACACCTCATCCCTGTTGGCATCGGTGTCGAAGACCCAAACAACCATCAGACTGGAGGGGAATCGCGCGTAATCCACATTGTGAGTCAACCAAGAGAAGCCCACGATCTCCGCTTTGGCCGTCTCGCAGGCCTTGGTCAGGGCGGCAATCAGACGACGCTCGATTTGCGCCTGATCTCGTTTGCTCAAAAGCATATCTCGATCCTTTTTCATCTCAGTCGACTATGCGTTCATTTCTAAGCCGGAACGGAGGCTTGAGCCGGTGAACCAGTTCCCAGCTTCGTGCGGTATTCAACAGTCAGATGCGTGACTTCATGAACCGTAGCAAGCCGTTCTCGTATGTCTTCGGCGTTCACTGCTGGGCTGCCCAGAACACTCACAATCGCGGCCCGGGCTTGCGGCCCCACCTGCCAGACATGAAGATCAATGATCGAAGCATCTCCAGGCGTTTCAACCAGTTCACGAATTTCTTGGGCGACATGTTCATCTGTCTGGTCGAGCAATACACCCGCAGTCACCCGCATCAACGACCAAGCCCAGCGTGCAATAACAACTGCACCCACAATCCCCATTACAGGGTCGAGCCATACCCAACCAAGGTATCGGCCAGCAAGCAACGCAGCGATGGCCAGAACCGAGGTCAGGGCATCGGCAATGACGTGAACGTAAGCAGAGCGCAAATTATTGTCGTGACCATGCGCATGGTGAGATTGATCGTGGCCGTGGTCATGTCCATGGTGATGATCATGTCCACCAGAAAGCAAAAGCGCGCTCACGACATTCACTGCTAATCCGACAACTGCGATAAGAGTCGCTGTCCCGAAGTGCACTTGAGTCGGTTGAAAGAGACGGAATAGCGATTCTCCGGCAATTCCCAAGGCGACCAGTCCCAAAATCAGAGCAGAAGCGAAGCCACCCAAGTCTCCCACCTTGCCAGTTCCAAAACTGTAGCGAGCACTTGTGGCATGTCTTTTTGCGTAACCGTAAGCAGCTGCGGCTATGCCAAGTGCTCCCGCGTGCGTTGCCATGTGAAAACCATCGGCAAGCAACGCCATTGAGCCAGTGAGATAACCTGCGGTGATTTCAGCAACCATCATTACGACGGTCAGAGCCACCACCCACAAGGTTCGCTTGGCGTTTTCTTCATGTGATGTCCCCAGGAACATATGGTCGTGGGAATAGTCGGTGAACGAATTACTCATCTGGGCAAATCCTATTTGGAATAGCGGCGAATGGCTTCGAGAAGCTCATCGACGCCTTTCGCTCTTTCTTCGTTGCTGAGTGTCGGATTCGCGACATGTTCACGAGCGTGGTCTTCGATGATTTCATCCATCAGCCCATTGATAGCGCCACGGGTCGAAGCGACCAAAAGCAAGGTTTTCGAGCAGTCATCATCAGAGTCGAGTGCTCGCTCAATCGCCTGGATTTGCCCAGCGATTCGCTTTACGCGCTTGAGAAGATTGTCTTTGCTCGATCTCACATGACCCATACCATACCCCCCCTACCTATAATGAAATTATGATCACACGTTCCAACTAGCCATACAAGCCAGGGAGGGAATACATCCGACCGGCAGCGTCGCAGCATTTGAATGCTGCAATCGAAACATTGAGCACGTCGCCTCGCCGTGCAGAACCAATACAAGCCGGCGGGCGGGCCCGCACTTCAATCATTCGATAGATGGCGTAGCGCCTATTTCTTGAGCTGCCATGGACTATGATTTAGGATCGAACTGTATCCCCCTAGGGGGGATATTCGCATTGAACAGAGGCGAAACCAGCTGATTGCGTCCCTTCGTGAAAAGTTAGGTAACCGCCTGGTCATGCACTTCGCCACCTGAGATCTTCCATGCTGAAAATCCTAGCCAACCGAACCTACCGTCATCTCTTTCTCGCCCAAGTAATCGCGCTCGTAGGGACTGGACTCGCCACTGTCGCTCTGGGCCTGCTGGCGTTCGACCTTGCGGGCGCCCAAGCAGGTGCTGTTCTCGGCACAGCGCTGGCGATCAAAATGACGGCCTACATTGGCGTTGCACCAATCGCGGCGGCTTTTGCTGAACGTCTACCCCGTCGAGCGATGCTGGTCTCGCTGGATCTGGTGCGAGCACTGGTCGCGCTCGCTCTGCCGTTTGTGACGGAAGTCTGGCAGATCTACGTGCTGATTTTTGTTCTCCAGTCAGCCTCGGCGGCGTTCACCCCGACATTTCAGGCAACCATTCCAGACATCCTGCCGGATGAAGACGACTACACCCGCGCCTTGTCGCTATCACGTCTCGCCTATGATCTTGAAAGTGTCGCCAGCCCTATGCTCGCCGCCGCGTTGCTGACCGTTATCAGCTTCCATAACCTGTTCGCCGGCACTGTCATCGGTTTCCTCGCTTCAGCGGCCCTGGTCGCCACAGTGGTGCTGCCAAAGGCGAAGCCGACGCCACAACGCAGCATCTACGAACGAACTACCCGTGGCATGCGCATATTCCTGGCCACCCCTCGCCTACGGGGGCTGCTGGCTCTTAATCTGACAGTAGCTGCTGCCAGTGCCATGGTCATCGTCAATACGGTGGTGCTGGTGCAGTCGCGCTTCGCTCTGCCTCAGAGTTCTACGGCATTGGCGCTGGCCGCGTTTGGTGGTGGCTCCATGGTCGCGGCCCTGGTCTTGCCACGCCTGTTGAAAAACATCAAAGACCGAACGGCCATGCTGTTTGGAGGAGGAATACTGGTTGCAGGCTTGGCCGTTGGCATCAACCTGAGCACCTACAACTTCCTGCTGCCGCTGTGGATGTTACTGGGCGTGGGCTATTCCTTGGCTCAGACCCCAAGCGGTCGGCTGTTGCGTCGCTCAGCACATGCCGAAGATCGCCCGGCGCTGTTTGCCGCCCAATTTGCTCTATCCCACGCCTGCTGGTTGATTACCTACCCATTGGCGGGATGGTTGGGTGCCAACATCAGCCTCACAGCGTCGTTTGTTGGGCTCGCTGTCGTGGCAGGTAGCGCACTGGTGGTCAGTATTGTGATCTGGCGTCCTGCTCATGACCAAGAGTCGATCAAACACACCCATGAGAACCTGCCGGATGATCATACTCACCTCGACGGCCAAGATGGTGCAGATCACGAACACCCGTATGTGATCGACGATCAGCATCGCCGCTGGCCAAGTTGAGGGGGCTTTAGTTTCAAAGATTTGCCAAACCTCAGACCAGAAACCGTAGAGCTTGCAGAGCGACAAGATGGCCCGAATAGAACCTTTAGCCCCACTGCCGCACAGGCCAAAACGTGTAGGTGAACGCCTGACACAGAATCCAGAGTCTGATCAGCGGCGCAACGAACGCAGCGCTTAAGACCAGAGATGAATAGACTTCCAAATCCAATGCCCTGGTTACGATGCCGCTACGAGTGCTGCCCAGCAGACATAAAACCGCTGGTAGCAACCAAAGAACACCAGACCTCTTGATCGCTAACAAGACAGGCATGTGCCCTGCCCTGTTGCAGCAGTTCAGCGAAGTTGGGCATTTCAGACCTAGAGATACTTGGTGATTTGCTTGAACGCTTCCAGTGGTGCGCGCTCGCCATTGTTCAACGCCGAGACGGTGTCCTCCAGGCAATGATCAATGTGATCCTGGATGAGCGTGCGTTTGGCTTGGCACACCGCCTTTTCCACTGCATGCAGCTGCTGAGCAATATCGACGCACTGACGACCTTCTTCAATCATGGTGATGATGCCGCGTAAATGGCCATCCGCCCGTTTGAGGCGCTTGATGATCGCCTCGTGACTTTGGTGGGTGTGGGGATGGCTATGTTCGTGTTCTTGCTCACTCATGACTTGAGCCTCAGGCCTCAATGAATTACGATGGCATCCTATCCCCCCTAGGGGGATATGGTCAAACGTATTGCGGCCACAACAAACGAGTTAGAACCCCGGACACTATGCTCAACAGATCCCTGACAACGACAGTGGTATTCGCACTTGTTCTCGCCATGTTTGTGGCCTGGGCTGGGCATACCTATACGTTGTCGGTAACGACGAAACCGCCTGCCTGGGAGATCGCGCAAGACGCCTATCACTCCCATGAAGAGCGAGCCGAGATGTCGTATGCGAGCTGCTCGGATCACTATCACTCCCCGTTGACCCCTGACCATCAGCACGAAACGCCACAGCTCACTTCCGAGTTGAGTTTGGCCGCGCAACCGAAGCTCTCTATGCAAGTCGATGCACCACGCTATTCCGTTCCCCGCCCGCCGATTTTCTTGATCGAGCGGCCACCCCGTCCTTCGTTCGCATCCTGACCATGGCCGCACTGCGGCCTTTGATTCCTGCAACGTAGGATTGATCTATGTATTCGCACTCGATGAGCGGCGTTGACGCATTTACTGCGCCTTCGCGTCGCCTGCTACTGCTGCTGTTTTTATTTGTCGCATCACTTTTCCTCGCAATGCCCGAGGCGATGGCTCATGCCGTCGCCGAAGGTGACAAGGGATTCATCCAGGAAAGCTCCGGCGTCATGTTGCTGCCCTTCATCTACATGGGCGCCAAGCACATGATGACGGGCTACGACCACTTGCTGTTTCTGTTCGGGGTGATCTTCTTCCTCTACCGCCTGAAAGATGTTGGGCTCTACGTCACGCTATTCGCCATAGGCCACTCGGTCACGCTGCTGCTGGGTGTGCTGACTGAGATCAGCATCAGTTCTTACATCATCGACGCCATCATCGGTTTTTCGGTGATGTACAAGGCGCTCGATAATCTGGGCGCATTCCAGCGCTGGTTCGGTTTCCAACCCAACACCAAGGTGGCCACGCTGATCTTCGGTCTGCTCCATGGTTTCGGTTTGGCCACCAAGATCCAGGAGTACGAAATCTCGCCTGACGGCCTGATTCCGAACCTGGTCGCCTTCAACGTTGGTGTCGAGATCGGCCAATTGCTGGCCCTCAGCGCGATTCTCATTCTGATGGGGTATTGGCGGCGCACCGGCAGTTTCTGGCGCCACGCCTATACCGTCAACGTCGCCATGATGAGTGCCGGTTTCCTCCTGATGGGTTACCAGATCACCGGCCTATTTGTCTCCGCGTAAGGAATTCTGACCATGTTCAATACTCCGCTTCCAACTGTTAATGAATTGCTTAGCACTCGAAAACTGCTGCGTTCGACTGTCATCGCACTGCTGACTGCGGTTGGCCTGCTGGTGACCGTGGTCATGCCTGCGGAATACGCCGTTGATCCCACGGGTGTGGGCCGAGCCTTGGGACTGACCCAAATGGGCGAACTGAAGATCATCCTTGCCCAGGAAGCCTTGGCTGATGCCGCGCCACCGCAACCAGCAGCTCCAGCTCCAGCTCCGCAGGTTGCGCAAGTCCAACCTATTGCGAAACCTGTTGCTCAACCAGTGGCGGCACCTATCCCTGCTCTGAAGACCAATCAAATGACCGTCACGCTCAAGCCAGGTGAAGGGACAGAAATCAAACTGGAAATGCTGAAGAACATGACTGTTAGCTATGAATGGACCGCGGCTGGTGGGCCTGTGAACTACGACACCCATGGCGAGCCCTACAACGGTGAAAAGGGTTACTTCCACAGCTACAACAAGGGCAAGCAGGTCAAAGGTGATAAAGGTGAATTCACCGCCATTTTTGACGGCACCCACGGCTGGTTTTGGCGTAATCGCAGCAACAACGATGTGACCATCTCACTGAAAACGACCGGCGATTACTTGAGCGTCAAACAGTAACTCGAAGCGGCGATGGCTGTTCTACTGCCGAAAATGCAGCGCTCAGCCTTACCACAGCCCATTTATTTCATCCATTTTTGAAGAGTCTTCCCATGAAACCCCCAACAACGCTGATTCGTTCGATGGTCCTGATCTGCTTCCTTGGCCTGATGACGGCATGCGGTGGTGGAGAGAAAGGCGCAACCTCCGAAAGCGCTGAGCACGGCCATTAACACGAGTAACACCCTAAAAAAACAAGGCCGCAAATGCGGCCTTCGTTTCTACATTTATTCTTTACTCAACAACACCCTCCTCACCCGGCACTCTTCGACCTTTACAACCGTCATGCTCCACTCCTGCCACTTGAGCTTATCCCCAATGATCGGCAGACGATCTAGCTTGCTCATGACCAACCCCGCGAGCGTCTGATAGTCATCAGTTGACGTCAGCTCAGATTATTTGATTCAAAAAGCAGCTTCAGTCACTGCGACCGCTTGCACTCAGCTCACCATTAATAAAAAGGGCAATGAAGGGGGCGGTGCCCCACAAGCTGCTAGTAAAGAACGGCAAAGAGGGGTAAACCTTTGAAAGGTCGACGTAGACCTTACAATTTGACCACACCACAAGAGCCGACACCCGGCCGCATAAATTGATGTGGATCAACCGTGGCACTTCGATGTGCTGTATGTTGAAAAATCAAAACCCGCTAATCAGTACCGGAGATTCTCCATGTTCTGGTTTCGCCATCGTCAACCAACGTTCATACGCCTCGCCATCGTGCTGTGGGTGTTAGCGTTTGGTCTGGCAGCGACCCAGGGATGTCTGGTACAGCCCAGCCACAATCCGGCTACAACTCATGTCTCGCTGAACACCGCGCAAGATCACGATAGCCACGACACCCATGCCCTCGGTTGCCTTCAGCACTGCGCCGATGCGGCGATAGCTGTAAGTCCTTCGCTCCCTCTTCAAATATTTGACCTGTTCAGTTGGACGTTTCTGTTCCTGATCCCTGCGTTGCTGATTTTGTATCCCGCCAACCCCTCTGCTTTTGCCTTTCTTGCATTACGGCGCCCTGTACCGGCCAGACCGCCTGCCCGCCTGATTTTCGTCCGTTTCAACGATTAATCCGACCTTCTGCGCGCCGATCTTCGGCGCACTGTCTGACTGCGCCAACCCGGTGCGGCTTGGTATTACCTGAGTTGTCCTCACCCTTTGGAGATTGCCATGCATGCCTCATTGAAATTTATCCTCGCCACCCTGCTCGTGAGCAGCCCACTCATGGCCTCGGCAGTCGATGAGCATCACCCGGAGCAGACGCCGACCACGCCCGCTCAGACAAGCGAAGCAGCTACGCCGATGAAAAACAATGTCATGACCGAGCAAATGCAAAAAATGCAGGCGGCACACGACAAGGCAGCCGCCGCCAAGACCCCTGCCGAGCGACACGCCGCCATGCAGGAGAGCATGAAGACGATGAAGGACAGCATGGCCATGATGCATAAGAACTGTCATGGCATGGGCATGGCCGGCAACAAAGACGGCATGCAGATGGGAATGATGAACATGATGATGAAAATGATGGATCAGCAATCGAGCATGATGAAGATGCCGATGAGCAAGTGACGCGTACAAGCCTATAGGCAATGCAACGTCGGTTTTACCTTTGCCAATATGCCAAGGGTAAAACCTCCGCCCGTTGACCTATACGACATATCACTAACAGCACCTCCCTCAGGAGTACAGGTCCATGATGAATTCACCACATTCCGCTAACACCTCTCCAACATTTTGGAGGAGCAAACCCGGCATAGCGCTGGGCATGCTGCTGGTGATCGCGCTGTTCTATCTGGCAAGAGAGCACTACGGCCATATGCTGGGTTTACTGCCTTACATGATTTTGCTGTTGTGCCCGCTGATGCATTTTTTCGGGCACCACCACGGTGGTCACCGTCATCACGGCGAAACCTCAGCCTCAACCAAGGATGCGAACAGGCGTTAGCTCATGCCCACCCCTGAGCTTCGTTCAGAGCACGGCCCATTACTGAAGTCTGAACCCCAACTCACCGGCTCCCATGACCCGGCATGTGGCATGACCGTCAGTAACGACAGCCAGTTCAGCACGGAATATGAGGGGCAAAACTACCGGTTCTGCAGCCAGAAATGCCAAACGACCTTCAGTGCAGCGCCCGAGCGTTATCGAATATCTCAACTAAAAATCGAACAAGTCCAAATTCACCACGATGCTCGCGCTGGTTTCCGCCGGACTCGGCGTAGGGTTACTACCCGTCCATGCCGGGCGGGCGCTGCCCGCCAATGTCATTTCCAAACCCTCGGAACTGGGGAGCTACCGAGCAACCACTGGCCTTGCCTGGGTAGATCTAAACAGTGCAGTGAAAACCACAGTGTTCAGTTTGATGAGTGAGCTACTTCTTGACCCCCTTGGCTATGGTTCTCAATAAGAGAGAACAGCCTTAGTCACTCAAAACCCCAGGAAAGGAAGATAACGTCGATCCTAAACACCGTGTTAGAGCGCCAAAGCTGGCATCAAATCCCACGATTGCAGTGAGGATTCCACCGAGAGCCAGTCGTTTTGTAGGGGTAAAAACCCCAAAAAATAAAAAATGGTCGCGAGATAAAATCTCGCAACCCCTTGAATTATATGGTCGGGACGGAGTGATTCGAACACTCGACCCCTAGCACCCCATGCTAGTGCGCTACCGGACTGCGCTACGCCCCGACTAGGCGTGAATCTTGTTCCGTCTCTCAACGGAACGCTCAGGAATATATCGCAAGCTTTTGAAAACTGGAAGATTTAAAAGCAGAAATTTATTTCTTGAGCACCACCAGCACATCTTCAAGCTCGGCGATCATCTGGCGGATCATCTGTTTGTACTGGGTTGTATCGTCTTTGGCCTCATCACCGGAGAGGCGCAAGCGCGCTCCGCCGATGGTGAACCCCTGGTCGTACAGCAGCGCGCGGATCTGCCGGATCATCAGCACGTCTTGTCGCTGATAGTACCGGCGGTTACCGCGGCGCTTGACCGGGTTGAGTTGAGGAAACTCCTGCTCCCAATAGCGCAGCACATGCGGTTTTACCGCACACAGCTCGCTGACTTCACCAATGGTGAAGTAGCGTTTGCCTGGGATGACGGGTAGCTCGTCGTTATGACTTGGTTCCAGCATAAGCCTCAACTCGGGCCTTCAACTTCTGCCCTGGACGAAAGGTGACCACACGGCGAGCCGTGATCGGGATTTCTTCACCCGTTTTCGGATTGCGGCCAGGCCGCTGGCGTTTGTCCCGCAGGTCGAAATTGCCGAAACCGGACAATTTGACCTGTTCGTTGTCTTCCAGAGCGTGCCTGATTTCTTCGAAAAACAGTTCGACCAATTCTTTGGCCTCCCGTTTATTCAGGCCCAGCTCCTCATACAGACGTTCCGCCATCTCAGCTTTCGTCAGAGCCCCCATACGTCACTTCCTTAACGTGGCGTTCAACCTGTTTTCGAGCGAGGTGAGGATATTCTGCGTTGCGGTATTCACCTCATCGTCATTAAGAGTGCGCGATGGATGCTGCCAGGTCAAGCCGACTGCAAGGCTTTTTCTATGCGGATCAATGCCTTTACCCTGATACACGTCAAATAGCCTGAGGTCCGTGAGCCATTCGCCTGCATTTTCACGGATTACATCCAGTACGGCGCTGGATGCAACGTCGCGATCGGCCAGCAGCGCAAGGTCACGCCGCACTTCAGGAAAGCGCGATAACTCCTGGAATTTCGGCATTTTCCCCAGTGCCACTTCGCCCAGAACCAGCTCGAAAACAAACACAGGACGATCAAGACCCAGGGTCTTGGACAGTTCAGGGTGAATCGCCCCGACATAGCCGACTTCACGCCCGTCACGCTCAATGCGTGCTGTCTGCCCCGGATGCAGCGCCGGATGCTTGCCCGGCACGAAGGTGAACGCATCAAGCGCACCGGCAAAGCCCAACACCGCTTCCACGTCAGCCTTGACGTCGAAGAAGTCGACGACATCGCGACCTTGCGCCCAGCCTTCCGGCAAACGACTGCCGCAAACGACACCGGCCAGCATTGGCTCTTGCTTCAAGCCTTCCAGCTGACCAACGAAACGCAGACCGCTTTCGAACAGACGTACGCGGTCCTGTTGGCGGTTCAGGTTGTGCTGGAGCGACTTGACCAGGCCCGGCCACAGGGACGAGCGCATGGCGGCCATGTCGTTGGAAATCGGGTTGGCCAGCAACAGCGGCTCGACACCCGGATTGAACAGCTCGAACTGACGCGGATCGATGAAGCTGTAGGTGATCGCTTCCTGATACCCACGAGCCACCAACAGACGGCGCAGCTCGGGCAGGTCGCTACGGGCTTCGGCCTTGGCCTGTGGGGCCAGGCGCGCCTGCGGGTAGCGAACCGGTAAACGGTTGTAGCCGTACAGACGGGCCAGCTCTTCGATCAGGTCGACTTCCAGGCTGATATCGAAGCGATGGCTTGGCACTTCGACACGCCACTGCCCTGCCCCGTCGGCGCTGATGTTCAGGCCCAGGGCGCTGAGCAGGCGTTCGACTTCAGCCGGGTCCATTTCCATGCCGAGCATCTGCGTAATGCGCTGGGCACGCAGGGTGACCGGTGCGATTTTGGGCAGGTGCTGTTCGCTGACGGTTTCGATGATCGGGCCAGCTTCGCCGCCAGTGATTTCCAGCAGCAGGCCAGTGGCGCGCTCCATGGCTTCACGGGCCAGTTGCCAGTCCACGCCACGCTCGTAACGGTGCGAGGCATCGGTGTGCAGGCCATAGGAACGGGCCTTGCCAGCCACCGCAATCTGGTCGAAGAACGCACTTTCAAGGAACACATCACGGGTCGTCGCGGAGACGCCGCTGTGCTCACCACCCATCACGCCGGCAATCGCCAGGGCACGGGAGTGGTCGGCGATGACCAGCGTATCGCTGCGCAGGGTCACTTCCTGGCCATCGAGCAGTACCAGCTTCTCGCCTTCCTCAGCCATGCGCACGCGGATGCCGCCGTTGATTTCGGCAAGGTCGAACGCGTGCAGCGGCTGACCCAGCTCCAGCATCACGTAGTTGGTGATGTCGACGGCAGCGTCGATGCTGCGCACGTCGGCGCGACGCAGGCGCTCGACCATCCACAGCGGGGTCGGCTTGGACAGGTCGACATTCCGGATAACGCGCCCCAGGTAACGTGGGCATGCCGCCGGCGCCAGCACTTCAACCGAGCGCACTTCATCATGCACCGCGGCAACGGTCGCGACCGCTGGACGTGCCACTGGGGCGGCATACAACGCGCCTACTTCACGAGCCAGACCGGCCAGGGACAGGCAGTCGCCACGGTTCGGGGTCAGGTCAACCTCGATGCTCGCATCGTCCAGGCTCAGGTACTCACGGATGTCCTGGCCGACTGGTGCGTCAGCCGGAAGCTCCATCAGGCCATCGTTGCCTTCGCCAATCTGCAGTTCAGCCTGGGAGCACAACATGCCGTTGGACTCGACGCCACGCAGCTTGGCTTTCTTGATCTTGAAGTCGCCCGGCAGTTCGGCACCGATCATGGCGAACGGGATCTTCAGGCCCGGGCGCACATTTGGCGCGCCGCAGACCACCTGGAAGGTTTCCGCGCCATTGCTGACCTGGCACACCCGCAGCTTGTCGGCGTCCGGGTGCTGCTCGGTGCTCAGCACCTCGCCCACCACCACACCACTGAATTCACCGGCGGCCGGCGTCACGCTATCGACCTCAAGACCGGCCATCGACAGACGAGCAACCAGCTCGTCCCGGCTTACCTGCGGGCTTACCCAGCCGCGCAGCCATTGTTCACTGAATTTCATCCTGCTCTCCTATTAGATTCGTTACGGGTCTGCGGCTTAGCGAAATTGCGCAAGGAACCGCAAGTCGTTGTCGAAGAACAGGCGCAAGTCATTTACACCGTAACGCAGCATGGCCAGACGCTCGACGCCCATGCCGAAAGCAAAACCCGAGAACTCTTCCGGATCGATCCCGGACATACGCAGCACGTTCGGGTGAACCATGCCGCAGCCCATGACCTCCAGCCAGCCGGTCTGCTTGCAGACGCGGCAGCCTTTACCGCTGCACATCACGCATTCCATATCGACTTCAGCGGATGGCTCGGTGAACGGGAAGTACGAAGGACGGAAACGCACCGCCAGTTCTTTCTCGAAGAACACCCGCAGGAACTCTTCGATAGTCCCTTTCAGGTCGGCGAAATTGATGTCGCGATCCACCAGCAGGCCTTCGACCTGATGGAACATCGGCGAGTGGGTGATATCGGAGTCGCTACGGTACACACGGCCTGGGCAGACGATGCGGATCGGCGGCTGCTGCGATTCCATGGTGCGGACCTGTACCGGCGAGGTATGGGTGCGCAACAGCATGTTCGCGTTGAAATAGAAGGTGTCATGCATCGACCGGGCCGGGTGATGGCCTGGGATGTTGAGCGCCTCGAAGTTGTGATAGTCGTCTTCGACCTCAGGGCCTTCGGCAATGCCGTAGCCGATGTGGGTGAAGAACTGCTCGATACGTTCCAGGGTCCGGGTAACCGGATGCAGACCACCGGAAGTCTGGCCGCGGCCAGGCAGGGTCACGTCGATGGATTCGGCGGCGAGCTTGGCAGCCAGATCCGCTTCCTCGAACAAGGCCTTGCGCGCATTAAGGACTTCTGTAACACGCTCCTTGGCAACGTTGATCAGCGCACCGACCTGCGGACGCTCTTCGGCCGGCAGGTTCCCCAGGGTCTTCATCACCTGAGTCAACTCGCCCTTCTTGCCAAGGTAGTGAACCCGGATTTGCTCCAGGGCATTGATATCTTCAGCGCTTTGCACAGCCTCTAGTGCTTGAGAGACCAGCGCGTCCAGGTTTTCCATGTACAGACTCCAGATACAAAATAGGGGAAGAGCTTGAAGGCTCTTCCCCTATTTATGACGTTTAACACCTGGCCCCACAGAGGTGAGGCCGGGTGACTGTCGGGGGTACTTAAGCCAAGGTGGCTTTAGCTTTCTCGACAATCGCAGCAAACGCCGCTTTTTCGTTCACTGCCAGATCAGCCAGAACCTTACGGTCGATCTCGATGGACGCTTTTTTCAGGCCGGCAATGAAACGGCTGTAGGACAGACCGTTAACACGAGCACCAGCGTTGATACGAGCGATCCACAGAGCGCGGAACTGACGTTTTTTCTGACGACGGTCACGGTAGGCGTATTGGCCTGCCTTGATTACCGCTTGCTTGGCAACACGGAATACGCGGGAACGCGCGCCGTAGTAGCCTTTAGCAAGTTTCAGAATTTTTTTGTGACGCTTACGGGCAATGACGCCACGCTTTACACGAGCCATGAGTTACTTCCTCTATTCTTGATCCAAAAATTAACGAAGGCGCAGCATGCGCTCGACTTTTGCCACGTCAGACGGATGCAGCAAGCTGCTACCGCGCAGTTGACGCTTACGCTTGGTCGACATTTTGGTCAGGATGTGGCTCTTGAAAGCGTGCTTGTGCTTGATACCGTTAGCAGTTTTCAGAAACCGCTTAGCAGCACCACTTTTAGTTTTCATCTTTGGCATGTTCGGATACTCCGCATTCAGTTGATAAACATAATCGCAAGGCCTGCCGTGCCCTGTTGATTACTTCTTCTTTTTCGGGGCGATGACCATGATCAGCTGGCGTCCTTCCATCTTAGGATGCTGTTCGACCGAACCGTACTCGAGCAGGTCTTGTTCAACCCGCTTGAGGAGTTCCATCCCCAGCTCCTGGTGGGCCATCTCACGGCCGCGGAATCGCAAGGATACCTTGGCCCTGTCCCCGTCACTCAGGAAACGTACCAGGTTGCGCAGTTTTACCTGGTAATCCCCTTCCTCCGTCCCTGGACGAAACTTGATTTCTTTTACCTGAATCTGCTTCTGGTTTTTCTTCGCCGCGGCAATCTGCTTCTTCTTTTCGAAGATCGACTTGCCGTAGTCCATCACCCGGCAAACCGGCGGGACTGCGTCTGCGGAAATTTCTACCAGATCAAGCTTGGCTTCTTCAGCAATACGAAGCGCTTCATCAATCGAGACGATGCCAATCTGCTCGCCGTCAGCGCCAATTAACCGAACCTCGCGTGCCGAGATATTCTCGTTGATCGGGGCTTTCGGTGCAGCTCGTTTATCTTGTCTCATTTCACGCTTAATAATAATTACTCCAAATCTGGGCGACCACGCCGGGAAACCGCTTGCGCGAGGAACTCAGCGAATTCGGCGACGGGCATCGAGCCCAGGTCAGCACCTTCACGAGTACGCACAGCGACAGTCTGCATCTCGACCTCCCGATCTCCAATAACCAAGAGAAAGGGAACCTTGAGCAAAGTATGCTCGCGGATTTTAAAGCCGATCTTTTCATTTCTCAAGTCGGACTTGGCACGAAATCCGCTTTGGTTGAGAGTTTTTTCGACCTCGGCGGCAAAATCTGCCTGTTTATCAGTGATATTCATGATCACTGCCTGGGTCGGCGCCAACCACGCGGGGAACGCGCCCTCGTAGTGTTCGATCAGAATCCCGACGAAACGCTCGAACGAACCGAGGATCGCGCGGTGAAGCATGACCGGGTGCTTGCGGCTGTTGTCTTCGGACACGTATTCGGCGCCCAGACGGATCGGCAGGTTAAAATCGAGCTGCAGGGTACCACACTGCCACACGCGACCAAGGCAATCTTTGAGCGAGAACTCGATCTTCGGCCCGTAGAAAGCCCCTTCGCCCGGTTGCAGATCGTACGCAAGGCCCGCGCTATCGAGGGCAGCGGCCAGGGCTGCTTCGGCGCGATCCCACAACTCATCGGAACCAACGCGTTTTTCCGGACGAGTGGACAGCTTCATCTCGACTTCGGTAAAGCCGAAGTCCCGGTAGACGTCCATGGTCAGCTTGATGAAGGCAGCGGATTCGGCCTGCATCTGCTCTTCGGTGCAGAAGATATGCGCATCGTCCTGGGTGAAGGCACGCACGCGCATGATGCCGTGCAGCGCACCCGATGGCTCGTTACGGTGGCAGGCACCGAACTCGGCCAGGCGCATCGGCAACTCGCGGTAGCTTTTCAGGCCTTGGTTGAACACCTGCACGTGGCAAGGGCAGTTCATCGGCTTGATGGCGTAGTCGCGGTTTTCCGACTGGGTAGTGAACATGTTGTCGGCGTAGTTGGCCCAGTGCCCGGATTTCTCCCACAGGCTACGGTCAACCACTTGCGGCGTCTTGATCTCCAGGTAGCCGTTTTCACGCTGGACCTGGCGCATGTACTGCTCGAGCACCTGGTACAGGGTCCAACCGTTCGGATGCCAAAACACCATGCCCGGGGATTCTTCCTGGGTGTGGAACAGGCCCAGACGCTTGCCGATCTTGCGATGGTCACGCTTCTCGGCTTCCTCGATACGCTGGATGTAAGCCGCCAGTTGCTTCTTGTCGGCCCAGGCAGTGCCGTAGACGCGCTGCAACTGCTCGTTCTTCGCATCGCCACGCCAATAGGCGCCGGACAGCTTGGTCAGCTTGAAAGACTTCAGGAAGCGGGTGTTCGGCACATGCGGGCCACGGCACATGTCGACGTATTCTTCGTGGTAGTACAGGCCCATGGCCTGCTCGTCCGGCATGTCTTCCACCAGACGCAGCTTGTAATCCTCGCCACGCGCCTTGAACACTTCGATGACTTCGGCACGCGGGGTCACTTTCTTGATGACGTCGTAATCTTTCTCGATCAGCTGCTGCATGCGCTGTTCGATGGCCGCCATGTCTTCCGGCGTGAAAGGACGCTCAAAGGCGATGTCGTAATAGAAGCCTTCGTCGATGACAGGCCCGATGACCATCTTCGCGCTCGGGTACAGCTGCTTGACCGCATGGCCCACCAGGTGCGCGCAAGAGTGGCGAATGATCTCCAGCCCCTCTTCATCCTTTGGCGTGATGATTTGCAGCGTGGCGTCGCTGTCGATGACATCGCAGGCATCGACCAGTTTGCCGTTGACCTTGCCAGCCAGGGTGGCCTTGGCCAGGCCCGCGCCGATGGATGCTGCGACCTCGGCTACGGAAACCGGGTGATCGAATGAACGTTGACTGCCGTCGGGAAGAGTAATAGTTGGCATGGCGCCTCCTCTCCTAGTGGTGACCCCTACCAAAGGTCACGTGGGTTGGGATGAGCCAGTACAAGATCCAGTCCAGGCCATTCAATGACGAACGCCTGCCTTACAGCGGCAGGAGCCTTGCGGCCAACCGGGAAAACCGAACCAGAGTGACTGGGATTCAAATCAGGGTTAATCGAACATTTGCCGCAGCCGGGACCTGTTGTCCTCCGGAGCCTGAAAATACCCGAGCCCGGCATGCTAGCACAGATGAACGGTCATCGCCGCGCCCGGATTGAAGCGGACGTAAATCCACGGTTTTTATGCCAGAGTGCTGAACTGTACCGCCCGCTACGCCTCAGATAACAAGACATCGACCCGAAAGGAGCATCTTCGCATGCGTCTGAACACATTATTTGCAGTAGTCGCCCCCCTCGCCCTGCTGCTCCCGCTGACCGCCCACGCCGAATGGCCCAAGGGGGAACGTGAAAAATACATGGCCCAGTGCACCGAGGCAGCCACGCCACAGATCGGCGCGGCAGCGGCCAAATCCCATTGCGCCTGTGGCGCCGATGCGATCAAGTCCTACCCGGCAGCCGACATTCAAGCCTTGATGGACAATAAGGCGACCCCTCAGCTGCAGCAAAAAGCACTGGGGCAGATTGCAAAATGCAAGGCCAATAACAAGGCCAAAAAGTAAGAAAACAGGTCTTTGCACGGAGCCGTGCATCGATAAAAAACGCTGATTTCGGGCCTTTTTGACCGATTTATTCAGGTTTTACAGCTTTTTTTATCGTCTTTACGTTCGGCTGAAAGCCTTTAAAACCGGGCCTTTCAGCCGGATAAGGCAGTAAAGAAAACACGACTGATTGGCAAACAGCGCGTGCGGGGGGCTCCCAAATCGAACATTTCGACTATGATACCCCGGTGTGCCCAGTTGGCCTGAGCAGCACAGTACACTGAAAATATATGTTTCTTGGAGATACACCATGTCTAATCGCCAAACCGGCACCGTTAAATGGTTCAACGATGAAAAAGGCTTCGGCTTCATCACTCCTACAGGTGGCGGTGACGACCTGTTCGTACACTTCAAAGCTATCGAAAGCGACGGTTTCAAAAGCCTGAAAGAAGGCCAGACCGTTTCCTTCGTGGCTGAGAAAGGCCAAAAGGGTATGCAAGCTGCACAGGTTCGCCCAGAGTAATTACTCGGCGAGCACAAAAAACCCCGTCCATGTGACGGGGTTTTTTATGGGCGATTGAAAAATCAATCAGCCGCAGTTCACCCGATTGATGATCAGATTGGCGTCAGTGTTGAGATTCAGGCGATCCGAGCGGTACTCAAGCGTCACCATGTCGTTGGGCTTGAGGATCCGCGCATACTGCGCACCGGCGCGGGTGCGGGCTTGTTCCAGCAGTTGCGGCGAGGCCTTCTTGCCGATGGCGAACTCGGCAGCTGTTGCTTCGCAGCGGCTGTAGCCAGTTTCTGTTGCTACCGGATCAGGGGTCGATTCAGAGGTGCTGCTGCAACCGCTCAAGAGCGCGACGGCCAGCAAAGTACCCAATGACGCGAGCTTCCAAGGCATGAAGCCTCCTTTTGTTGATGATTAAACAGAGAGCGTGCGACAGCCCAAACGAAGCTTGGTTTCAACCCAAGGGCTATCATGGTGCCCTCATCAGGAAAACAGGCAGTTTGCCTGAGCCGACATCCCGCTTCAGGGGTGAATCGTGACTGAATATGAATGGTGTTCAGTAAACGTCGATGTAGTCAAAGGGCGGATTGGGCCAGTTGTCCTTCAACGCATTGTAGATCTGCATGACCCAGACCTCGTCACTGGCGGCGACCAGCCCGACGTAGCCTGAACCTTTTGCCCACGTTTCCAGCCGAAACGATAGCCCGTCGATGTCCACACCGCCCACCACGCCCGAAGACAAATAGGCGATACCCGCCTTGGTCACGCGCAGTTGGGTGTGCTCGTCATCACTGGCCGAAGCCAGCAACTGACGAACCGCGTCGAGGGTCAACCCGTCAGGAGCGTTCAAATCGATCTGCACGGCGGGGGCCTCTTCAGAAAGTCAAAAAGCAAGTGTCGCACAGCCCTTCCCTGATGCCTAAGTCGCAGTGCAAAACCCCAGGCAAAAATGGTTAACTCACCCTACAGACCTCCCAACTCGCGAGCCCGACCATGAGCACCGTCAGCATCGAAGCCACCATCAATGCCAAATGGTCGGAGGGCCACAGCTCCTACAGCCCTGGCAGCCCCGAAGAACTGGCAATCATCGGTATAGAACTGTTGGTCAAGGAGCTGGGAACGAAGGCGGCCCTGAACTTTATCCAGCAAGCGTTCGAACGATACCCCAGCAGCATTGAAGCAGTGGATTGAAACACACCCGCAGGCCTTGACCTGCGAGTGTTCGGCAAGACCGATTACTTCAGACGCGCCAAGCGCTCGGTCAGCAGGTCAAAAAAGCCCTGAGCGTCGCCATCCTGCACCCAGTAGGCATTTTTGGGTGCCTTCAGGCCGTCGTACCAGTCAACGATGGTCTGGCCAAAGGTCGGCCCTTCACGGCTGTCCACCACGACGTTGACCGAACGCCCGGTAAACAACTCTGGCTTGAGCAGGTAGGCAACCACCGTGGCATCGTGCACCGGCCCACCCGTCATGCCGTAGTGCTCCATATCACCTTTGACGTATTCGTTGAGAATGTCGCCGACGATCTTGCTGGCCTTGTTGTCCACGGCAGCGATCTGCTTCAGGCGTGCTTCGCTGGTGAGGATCTTGTGGGTCACATCCAGCGGCAGGTAAGTGAGCTTCACACCGCTCTTGAGCACCACTTCTGCGGCCTGTGGGTCAGCGTACAGGTTGAACTCGGCCACCGGGGTGATGTTGCCGCCATTGAAGTGCGCACCGCCCATGATCACCACTTCCTTGATGCCCTGGACAATTTCGGGCTCCTGTATCAATGCCAGGGCCAGGTTGGTCTGCGGGCCAAGCATGGCAATGGTGATGCTATGGGGCTTGGCAGCCTTGAGGGTGTCGATCAGGTAGTTGACGGCGTTGCCCTTGGCCAGACCCTTCTTCGGCTCATACACCTCGACACCCGACAGGCCTTCCTTGCCATGGATGTTTTCCGCGTAGATGGGCGTGCGCATCATCGGCTTCGGCGCGCCGGCATACACCGGCACGTCTTCGCGCCCCGCCCATTCCCGGGCCAGGCGAGCGTTGCGCGATGTCTTGTCCAGACGCACGTTGCCAGCGACGGTGGTCAACGCGCGGATATTCAGCTCTTCGGGGGAAGCCAGGGCAAACAACAGGGCAACCACATCGTCGGCCCCCGGATCAGTGTCGATGATCAGGTCGATTTTTTCCGCCGCCTGGGCGCTCGTAGCAGTGATCAGCGACAAAAGCAGCAGACTCCGGAACAGTTGACGCATTTTCTGAGCATAGCGGTGCATGGCGCATTCCTTGTGCAGGGTTGAGAAGGTTAGAACGTTACTCCGGCAATCAACACGATGTTGCAATACGGGGAGCATTCTCCCGTGCGAATAATCGCCCGAGCTTGCTTGCTGACCGCCTTGAATTGTTCATGGCTGACCAGCTCCCGCGCCCCCAGCGCGCCATCGGCATGCAGTGCCTCCAATGTCGCCAGGGCCGCAGGTTGTTTATCGAAAATCTCTTCAGCGAGTACGTGGCTTTCCACCTGCATTTCGCTGAGCAGCACTTTCAGGGTGCTGACAAAATCCGGGATGCCGTGGGTCAGGGCCAGGTCGATCAACTCGACCTGTGGAGGCACCGGCAAACCCGCATCACCGATGACCACCTTGTCGCCATGGCCAAGGGAAGCGATCAGTCGCGACAGCGCGATATTCAACAACGGCGTCTTTTTCATGATTTGAAAGCCTGTACTTCCAGCAAGGTGGGAATGGAGGGCTGCGCCCCCGCACGGGTGACCGACAACGCGGCGGCGACCTGACCAAAACGAATCGCCTCGACCTCGCTTTTGCCGTCAGCCAAGGCTGCGGCGAAGCCGCCGACAAAAGTGTCTCCGGCCGCCGTGGTGTCCACCGCCTTGACCAACGGCGCCGGGAAGTGCTGGAAACTCGCGCCGTTGGCGAACATCAGACCCTGGGCGCCCAGGGTCACGATCACCTTGCCGGCACCGGCGGCAAGCAATTGCGTCGCGGCCGCTTCGGCGGTTTCCAGAGAGTCCACCGCCAGCCCGCTCAGCACGGCAGCTTCGCTCTCATTGGGAATCAGATAGTCGATACAGGCGTACCAGTCGGCCGGCAAGGGTCGGGAGGCCGGCGCCGGGTTCAAGATGACGGTCTTGCCCAGTTCCCGGCCGCGCTTGAGTGCATGCCCGACGGTCGCGTCCGGCACCTCGAGCTGGCAGATAATGACGTCGGCGCCGCGCAGCACCTCATCGAACCGGTCCAGGACATCAGGGGTAAGCACGCCGTTGGCCCCGGCGACGATCACGATCGCATTCTGGCTGTTGTCGTCGACAACGATCAGCGCAACTCCACTGGAGCCGGCCACGACACTGACCGACTGGCAATCGATGCCCTCGGCCAGCAGCGCCCCGCGCAATTGCTGGCCATAGGCATCACTGCCCACGCAACCGACCATGGACACCTTCGCTCCCAGGCGCGCCGCGGCCACAGCCTGATTGGCGCCCTTCCCGCCCGGGATGGTGCAGAACGATTCACCAATCAGCGTTTCACCGCCCCTGGGCAGACGCGGTGCACGGGTCACCAGGTCCATGTTCAGGCTGCCTACTACCACTACTTTTGCTGGCATACGTCTTCACTCATCAATTCGGTTCAGCGGTATTGGGCGAATGTACCTGACAGCGGTGCAGTCGACTCTCGCAAGACAATGCTGGGTGTCACGATGCGCTGATCGGTGGCCAGCCCCGGCGTTGCGATCCGCCGCAACAGCACTTCAGCGGCCATCTCACCGAGCTGCAGGATCGACTGCCCCACCGTGGTCAGCGCCGGATAGACATAACGGCTCATCTGAATGTCATCGAAACCAATGACCGACAGTTCACTGGGCACGCGCACGTTGCGCTCGGCGGCGGCGCGCAGCACACCGATTCCGATCATGTCGTTGGCCGCAAAAATCGCACTGGGCGGCCGTTGTTCGAGCAGCCTGGCCGCCGCCTGATAACCACCGGTGCTGGTGAAATCGCTTTCGAGCATGCGTTCGACGGGCAGCTCGACCCCGGCTTCTTTCAGGGCGCGGCAGTAACCGGCCAGACGCATCTGCGCCACGCTGGTGTCCGCCGGGCCACCGATAAAGGCGATATCACGGTGGCCAAGCTCCAGCAGGTGCTGGGTGGCGAGGTAGGCGCCGTGCTCATGATCGATGCGCACCAGGTCCGCGTCGACACCGTCGAGCCCACGGTCGACGATGACCATGGGCGTACGCACGCTGGTCAGCCCCTGGGCGAGACCGGCATCGCCGCCGGCGGAAGCGACGATCAGACCGTCGATGCGTTTTTCCAGCAGCACCCGCAGATAACTGCGCTGCTTGTCCGGGTTGTCGTCGGAGTTGCACAGGATCACGCAGTAGCCGTTGCGCTCACAGTAATCCTCGATCCCCCGGGCCAGTTCGGCAAAGTAGGGATTGAGGCTGTTGGGCACCAGCAAGCCAATGGTTGCAGTGGTCTTGGCCTTGAGCGAGCGGGCCACCGCGCTGGGCACGTAGTCGAGCTGCTCGATGGCGGCCTCGACCTTGCGCCGCACCTCTTCGCTGACCGGTCGCGTCTTGTTCACTACGTGGGAGACGGTCGTGTAGGAAATTCCCGCGAGCGCCGCCACATCCTTGATCGTCGCCATGGTTCAGGCCCGCCGACTGGCGCGCTGACTGCGGTAAGTGTCGAGCACCACCGCAACCACAATCACCGCGCCGGTAATGATGCGCTTGGTCGGTTCGGTGGCGCCAATCTGCGCCAGGCCCGCGGCCAGCACGGAGATGATCAGCACGCCAAAGAAGGTGCTGATGACCGAACCGCGCCCGCCCATCAGGCTCGTGCCGCCGATGACCACAGCAGCGATGACCTGCAGCTCGAGCCCCGAACCGGCGTTCGGGTCGGCCGCTTCCAGACGGGAAATCTGGAACAGCGCGGCCAGACCGGCCAACAACCCCATCAGGCTGAACACCAGAATCTTGTAAGGTTTTGGATTGATACCCGCCAATCGCACGGCTTCTTCATTGGTGCCGATACCGATCAGATAACGGCCAAACACGGTGCGGGTCAGCACAGCCTGGGCGATGAAGATCACCAGCAAGGCAATGATGAATGACGGTGAAATACCGAAGGCGATCGGATTGGACAGCCAGGCGAAGGAATCCCCGATGTAGGCCGTCCGCGAGCCGGTCATCTGATACGCCAGGCCTCGGGCCATTTCCAGCACGCCGAGGGAAACGATGAACGACGGGATCCGCCACGCCACGGTAATCGAACCGGTAACGGTGCCGGCCAGGGCCGCCACGGCCATGCCCAGCAACGCCGCCGGCCCGACGCTCCAGCCCCAGCCCAGCACCGCCACGCTCACCGTCGATGCGGCCAGGGCCAGCACCGACCCGACCGACAGATCGATACCGCCGATGATCAGGATGAAGGTCATGCCGACCGCCAGCACCATGAGGTCTGGAATCTGGTTGGCCAGGGTGCTGAAGGTGTCATACGAAAGAAAATGGCTGCTCAGGACCGAGAACAACCCGATCATCGCCAACAAGGCCCCGGCCAGTCCCAGGTAGGTGCCCAGGCCATAGAAGTTGCCACTCGGTTTGCCGACGGCCGATACGGTTTTCATGAGAAGTCCCTAGGCGCTGCTTCGTTGAGCAACGCATCACGTTTCTGATAGCCGGCGAATGCGGCGGCAAGCAAGTCATCCTGGGTCCAGCTGTCGCGCTCGAAGGTGTCAATCAGGCGGCCGGCGGACAGCACGCCGATCCGGTCACAGATCAGCATCAATTCCCGCAGGTCGCTGGACACCACAACCAACGCCTTGCCCTGGCGCGTCAGCTCACCGAGCAGCGCATAGATGTCGAATTTGGCGCCGACGTCGATGCCTCGGGTCGGCTCGTCGAACAGCAATACCGAGCAATCGCGTTCCAGCCAGCGGCCGATCACCACCTTCTGTTGATTGCCGCCCGACAGTTCGGACACCAACTGTGTCGGACTGGAGCTGCGGATTCGCATGGCATCGATCTGTCGCTGCGCCAACGCGAACTCTTCGCTGCCATTGACGAAGCCGCCGCTGGAGATTTCCGGCATGTTGCCCAGGGCAATGTTGGCGGCGATGGATTGAGTCAGTAGCAGGCCTTCGCCCTTGCGGTCCTCGGTGATCAGCGCGATGCCGTGGGCCACCGCATCGGACGGCGAGCGAATGCTGACGACATTGGCCGGCGAACCCAGCGCCACCGTGCCGCTGTCGGCCGCATCGGCGCCGAAGATCAACCGCAGCAGCTCGGTGCGCCCTGCCCCGATCAACCCGGAAATACCGAATATCTCGCCGCTGCGCACCTCGAAGGACACATCGCGGACCTTGTCCGAACGGCTCAAGCCGTTGACGGTCAACGCCGGCGCGCCGATCTGGCGCGGGCCCAGGTCGATGTGCTCGCCCAGCTCCCGCCCGACCATCAGCGTCACCAACTGCTCGCTGTTGTAGTTGGCCATCGGCTCGACGCAGACCAGGTTGCCGTCGCGCAGTACCGCAATGCGCTGAGCCACCCGAGCCAGTTCTTCGAGGCGATGGGAAATATAAATGATCGACACGCCCCGCGCCTGCAGACGAGTGATCTGCTCGAAGAGCATCTCCACCTCACGAGCGGTCAGCATCGCAGTCGGCTCGTCGAGAATCAGCACATGGCAATCGCCGATCAGGTTGCGGGCGATTTCGACCATCTGTTGGTGACCGATGCCCAACTCACTGACCAGTGTGTCAGGGTCGATTGCATCGAGCCCCACCTGGGCCATGGCCTCGACCGCCGCTTTGCGCAGTTGCTTGCGACTGATCCAGCCGCCACGACTGGGCAGGTTGTGGAGGAACAGGTTTTCGGCCACGGAAAGTGTCGGCAGCAGGTTGAGCTCCTGCATGACCATGCGCACGCCCAGCTCTTCAGCCTGGGTACGACTGCCGGGACGATAATCCTGCCCCTGGAATTGCATCTGCCCGGTGGTCGGCGTCACCAGCCCGCCGATGATCTTGGACAGGGTGCTCTTGCCGGCGCCATTTTCGCCGGTCAGCGCCAGCACTTCGCCGCGCATCAACGTCAGGTCGATGTCGCTCAGTACCGGTTGGGCATAGGTCTTGCCGATGCCGCTGACCGAAAGGACAGCGTTCGGGTCGCGAACGGACATAAAAAACTCTCCAATACGCTCGCCAACAAGGGCGAGCGTCGTTGTGTCGCCAGGATAACTACTGGGTCACCAGCTCGACCGGAGTTTCGATAACGCCGTTAGTGCCGCTGTCGACGGCTTCGCCCTTGAGGATCTTCAGGGCCGTCTCGATGCCGAAAACAGCCTGTTTGGCGGCGAACTGGTCGGCAGTCGCCAGGACGCGACCGTCCTTGAGCATGGGCTTGATGGCGTTGATGTTGTCATAACCGACCACTTTTACCTTGCCCGCCTTGCCCGCAGCGCGGATGGCCGATACCGCGCCGACCGCCATGCTGTCGTTACCGGCCAGCAGTGCCTTGATGTTCGGGTATTCGCTGAGCATCGAGGCGGCAACCTGATTGCCCTTGTTGATTTCCCAGTCGCCCGATTGCAGGGAAACGACCTTGATCTGCGCCGCTTCCATTGCATCCTTGAAGCCGGCGGTGCGTGCCTGGGCATTGGTGGTGGTGGACACGCCTTCAATGATGCCGACCTCATCACCAGCCTTGAGCTGCTTGGCCAGGTACTCACCCACCAGGCGCGCGCCCTTGCGGTTGTCCGGGCCTACGAACGGCACAGTGATGTTTTTGCTTTTGACCACGTCCGGATCGAGCTGGTTGTCGATGTTGATCACGGTGATGCCGGCGTCGACGGCTTTCTTGATCACCGGCACCATGGCCTTGGAGTCGGCTGGTGCGATGATGAGGGCATCGACCTTGGACACGATCATCTGCTCGACAATGCGGATCTGGTTGGCGGTGTCGGTTTCATCCTTGATCCCGTTGGAGATCAGGTCGAAATCGGCGGAGTGTTCCTTCTGATAGGCCTTGGCGCCATCTTCCATGGTCAGGAAGAACTCGTTGGCCAGGGATTTCATGACCAGGGCAACCTTGGGTTTTTCCGGGGTCTGGGCAAATGCCGAAGAGAAAGGCAGCGCAGCGGATGCGGCCGCGAGCATGGCGACGGCGAGAAGGCGTCCAGCGAATGGCAACTTCATGGGTTCACTCCGATTTTATGATTATTTTGAGCAAAATCGTTGCACGGGAAGTCGTTCCACAGGCCGTCGCCAAGCATCAACGAAGGCTGCGCAAACGTTTGCGTGAAGGGAACTATGGTAAAGCTTCCGGGTTTTGTCAACGTGCGGATTTCACCGCAAGGCTGGGGATCAGACGGTCGTGTTGACCAGGGCACCCGAACCGGAGCCCTTGGCCAGCTCTGTGATCAGATGGCCAGTGACTTCCAGCAATGCACCGCTGGTGTCGGCAATCTGACCTTGTATCGCCATGACCGCAGTGGTTTTGGCTTCGGGTGTCGGATAGACCTGCTTCTGCGCAGCAGACAACTGCTGTTGCTGTTCTCTGAGCTGCTGTTGCAGCTCTTGCATGCGTTTGAGCAACACCTGCACGGCAATGCTCTGGGTGCTCCCGCTCTTTTCGGTCTTGCCTTCGGACGCAGGGCTCATGCTCGTACGAACCTGGCCTGGCGCCTGCGTTTGACCAAGGGTCTCATCGGCTGCCTCAGCGCTCGCTTGGCTCAAGGCCTTGAGCGTGGCCGCGGACTGGCCGCCGATGGTGACGGCAGCTGCATTTGGAAAGCCGACGGAAAACGACATAACAAAACTCCATGGATAAGATTCCTACGAAGGCCATCGACTGCTTGAGCGGCTTCTTTAGCTTAATTTTTCCTACACCAAAACGGAAAAAGCGTTGTCAGAGGATTTTCTTGAATTTTAAGCAGTTGCGTAAATGCCTACGGTTAAATACTGTACGCACGTACAGCTCAATAAGGATAATCCTGTGGCAACGCCGTCCGCTGCAACTACCCCCTTAGATTCCTATACTCGCCTCGGCCTGCGGGTCTCGAAAATCATCAACTCCCCCACCGCACAAAAAGCCAAGGCGGCCCTGCTCTTCCGGCTTCCCGAGGAGCCGGTGGATGAGTGGGAGCGCCTGCTGGAAGAAATCGACGAGAACGACAATGTGACCCTCGCCTATCGCGACGATGGCGGTGTGCAGGTGTTCTGGGTTGTGCCGAAGGAAGATTGAGCCTGATGAGTGTTCGTTGTTTTGCTTTATTGCTTGCGATTGTCGCCATGGGCGCGCAGGCCGATGCGCCCCGCACGTTCAGCGAGGCCAAGAAAGTCGCCTGGAAACTCTATGCCCCCCAATCCACCGAGTTCTACTGTGGCTGCAAATACTCAGGCAATCGCGTGAACCTGGCAGCCTGCGGTTATGTGCCGCGCAAAAACGCCAATCGCGCCGCGCGTATCGAGTGGGAGCATATCGTCCCGGCGTGGCAGATCGGTCATCAGCGTCAATGCTGGCAACAAGGCGGGCGGAAGAATTGCACCCGCCACGACCCGGTCTATCAACGGGCCGAGGCCGATCTTCATAACCTGGTGCCCAGCATCGGGGAAGTGAACGGCGACCGCAGCAACTTCAGCTTTGGCTGGCTGCCGGCGCAGACGGGCCAGTACGGCTCATGCCTGACCCAGGTGGATTTCAAGGCCAAGAAAGTCATGCCCCGCCCTTCCATCCGCGGAATGATCGCCCGGACGTATTTCTACATGAGCAAACAATACGGCCTGCGCCTTTCGAAACAGGACCGGCGCCTGTACGAAGCCTGGGACAAGACCTACCCGGTACAGAGCTGGGAGCGCCAGCGCAACCAGAGCGTGGCGTGCGTGATGGGGCGTGGCAACGAGTTCGTGGGCCCGGTGAATTTGAAGGCCTGCGGCTGATCTCGCATGGGTGAACAGCGCCAATCAACTGTGGGAGCTTGCTTGCTCGCGATAGGGGCATGCCCGTCAACGTCAACGTTGGCTGAGCCACTGCTATCGCGAGCAGGCTCGCTCCCACAGGTGTTGTGGCTTACCTGACTGTTCTGCTCTGCGGGGTTTATTGAGCGCTCGGGTAATCCACCACCAGCGACTCGATGTTGCGCTTTTTCGCTCGAACCAGGGCGGCGTTCAATTGCTCCTGCTTCGCCTCGGCTTCAGCCTTTGAATTGAAAGGCCCGACCAGGACCCGGTCCTTGCCATTGTCTTTCACCACACTCGATACAAAACTGTGCTCGATGAGCCAGGCGGTCAGGTCGCTGACCGCTTGCGGGATTTCGCCCCGGACCTCGACGCCCCATTGCGGCGCAGCGGCGGCGCTCGGTGCAGTGGTTGCCGCCACCTTTGGCTTCGGTGTGTCGACGTCACGCCCTTCACCGCATCCTGCCAGCGCCAATACCGCGATTACCCAAGCCAATTTGCGCACAACGTTTTACCCCGGAAGACATGGAGTGGGGATTTTAACACTCAAGCCCGTCAATAACGCCGTAAACAGCGCTCAAAACACGAGAAACCTGCACGGCGTCTCTGTATAGTCGCACCCTGGGAATTAATGCTGCGTCTGCGCGTCAGAAAGAGGCACCCACATTGTGACACTTGGCACTAATCTATAAGCAGTACCGACATCTGCACTGCCTGAATCAGGTGCCCTATAAAGCAATCAAGGAGAACACCATGCTGATACTCACCCGCAAAGTCGGTGAAAGCATAAACATTGGTGACGACATCACGATCACCATTCTGGGCGTTAGCGGCCAACAAGTCCGTATCGGCATCAACGCTCCGAAAAACGTTGCGGTGCATCGCGAAGAGATTTATCAGCGCATTCAGGCGGGCCTTACCGCCCCTGACAAGCCGCAAACGCCCTGAGCCCTGTAGCAGTCCGTAGCCAGCCCTTCTGCATCGTCGCAAGGCTGGCTAAAGATTCATGCCGACTGTCCCTCATCATCCCCGCTTCATCTCGCCTTTGATTTTTTCGTTCATCCCGTCAAACCGATACTAATGACATGGCTCATAGCATGGCTGTCAGACGTTTCGTTTTAATGGCGATGAAGCAGGTATTCGTGACGGCTCAACCCAGCCCCACGCCGCGAGCCATTCCTGTGGCAGCGACCACCATCAGCACCAGCAACAAAGCTTCAATGTGACTGATCCGCGCAAACCGGCCGGCTTTCGAAGGATCGATCGCACGCCCTTTGCCCTGTGCCATCCGCCATTTGATCAGCGCGATCATCGGCGCGATTTCAAGCAACAGGATCAGCACGAACAACGTCATCTTCAGGTGAAACAGCGGTTGGTGCAGGTAATAGTCCGTGCCTTTTTCAAACTCACCAAAAGCACGCATCCCGCCGGTCACCAGCAGGACCACCGCCGATAGCCCCCACAGGTTGTCCGCCATCAAGACATTTCGAACCGCGTCCGTCCCGCCCGCCAGACGTCGCAACGCCGTGCCCCGGGTAAGTACCGCCCAGAACCCCAGGGCGAAAGCCAGAAGATGAATTGCCGCAAGAGACCAATGAGCCAACATGGAAGATTCCTGTCAGAGGATGTCGAATCGACCTGACAGTACTAGCTCATAACAGGATGATTGCCAGGATAGGCATACAAAAAACTGTGGGAGCGAGCCTGCTCGCGATGGCGGTGTATCAGCCAACAACAATGTTGTCTGACACTCCGTCATCGCGAGCAGGCTCGCTCCCACAGGGGTATTGCGTAAGGACTCAGTCAGCCAAACGCCAGGTCGTCCCGCCCTTGCC
Organism: Pseudomonas sp. JL2; assembly: GCF_031570495.1. NCBI lineage: Bacteria > Pseudomonadati > Pseudomonadota > Gammaproteobacteria > Pseudomonadales > Pseudomonadaceae > Pseudomonas > Pseudomonas sp. JL2. The sequence continues at coordinate 101,800 of NZ_JAKUDH010000014.1, read as the reverse complement.
GTCTTCCAGCACCACGCCCATGGCGGTGAGCTGGTCGCGGATGCGGTCGGATTCTGCCCAGTCCTTGTTGGCCCGCGCAGTCAGGCGCGCCTGGATCAACGCTTCGACCTCGGCGGCGTCCACGCGACCTTCGGCACCGGCCTGAAGGAAATCATCCGCCTCGAGCTGCAACACACCCAGGACGCCGGCCAGTTCTTTCAGACGCGCCGCCAGGCCCGCCGCCGCGTTGAGATCACTCTCCCGCAAACGATTGATCTCGCGCACCATCTCGAACAGCACCGCGCAGGCTTCCGGCGTGCCGAAGTCGTCGTTCATCACTTCAGTGAAACGCGCGACAAAGGCTTCGCCACCGGCGGCCGGGACCTTCGGCAGGCCCTTCAACGCATGGTAGAACCGCTCCAGGGCGCCCTTGGCGTCCTTGAGGTTGTCTTCCGAATAGTTGATGGCGCTGCGATAGTGACTGGACACCAGCAGGTAACGCACGACTTCCGGGTGGTACTTGTCGAGCACGTCGCGGATGGTGAAGAAGTTGTTCAAGGACTTGGACATCTTCTCGCCGTTGATCCGGATCATGCCGCAATGCATCCACGCATTGGCGTAGGTCTTGCCGGTGGCCGCTTCGCTCTGGGCGATTTCGTTTTCGTGGTGCGGGAATTCCAGGTCGCTGCCGCCGCCATGAATGTCGAAGGTCTCGCCCAGGCAGCAGGTCGACATCACCGAGCATTCGATGTGCCAGCCCGGACGCCCGGCGCCCCACGGCGACTCCCAGCTCGGCTCACCCGGCTTGGCGGCTTTCCACAGCACGAAGTCCAGCGGGTCCTGTTTCGACTCGTCGACTTCGATGCGCGCGCCGATGCGCAGGTCTTCGATTTTCTTGCGCGACAGCTTGCCGTAGCCCATGAACTTGGCGACGCGGTAGTACACGTCGCCATTGCCCGGTGCGTAGGCATAACCCTTGTCGATCAAGGTCTGGATCATCGCCAGCATGCCTGGGATGTGGTCCGTGGCACGGGGTTCCAGGTCGGGCTTGAGGATATTGAGGCGCGCCTCGTCCTCGTGCATGGCCTTGATCATGCGCTCGGTCAGCGCATCGTAAGGCTCGCCGTTTTCCCGGGCACGGTTGATGATCTTGTCTTCGATGTCGGTAATGTTGCGCACGTAGGTCAGGTCATAACCGCTGAAACGCAACCAGCGGGTCACCAGGTCGAACGCAACCATGCTGCGACCATGGCCGATGTGGCAGTAGTCGTACACGGTCATCCCGCAGACGTACATGCGGACCTTGTTACCGTCCAGCGGCTTGAAGACTTCTTTGCTCTTGGTGAGCGTGTTGTAGATCGTAAGCACAGGGTTTCCCTTAAGACTTGATCACTGACCCCAGGAATCGCGCAAGGTCACGGTACGGTTGAATACCGGAGCACCGGGTTTCGAGTCCTTGATATCCGCGCAGAAGTAACCTTCGCGCTCGAACTGGAAACGGTCTTCCGGCTGTGCGTTGCCCAACGAAGGCTCGGCACGACAACCAGTGAGTACTTGCAGGGAGTCAGGGTTGATGTTGTCCAGGAAGCTGGCGCTGTCCTCGGCCTTTTCAGGGTTCGGCGAACGGAACAGGCGATCGTACAAGCGCACTTCGCACTCGACGCTGGCAGCGGCCGGCACCCAGTGGATCACGCCCTTGACCTTGCGACCTTCCGGGTTCTTGCCCAGGGTCTCGGGATCGTACGAGCAATGCAGTTCGACGATGTTGCCGTCGGCGTCCTTGATCGCTTCGTCGGCGCGAATCACGTAGCTGCCGCGCAGGCGCACTTCACCGGCAGGCTCCAGACGCTTGTAGCCTTTTGGCGGCTCTTCCATGAAGTCTTCACGGTCGATGTAGATTTCCCGCGCGAACGGCAGGACGCGCACGCCCATGTCTTCTTTCGGGTGGCAAGGCAGTTCGAGGTTCTCGACTTTGTCTTGCGGGTAGTTGGTGATCACCACTTTCAACGGACGCAGCACGCACATGGCGCGTGGGGCGCTGTGGTCCAGGTCGTCGCGGATGCTGAATTCCAGCATGCCGAAGTCCACCACGCCGTCTGAACGGTTGGTGCCGACCATCTCGCAGAAGTTGCGGATCGATTTTGGCGTGTAGCCACGACGACGGAAGCCCGACAGCGTCGACATGCGCGGGTCATCCCAGCCGTTGACGTGCTTTTCGTCCACCAGTTGCTTGAGCTTGCGCTTGCTGGTGATGGTGTAGTTCAGGTTCAGGCGGCTGAATTCGTACTGGCGCGGCTGAGCCGGCACCGGCAGGTGCTCCAGGAACCACTCGTACAAAGGACGATGGCTTTCGAACTCCAGGGTGCAGATCGAGTGGGTGATGCCTTCGATGGCGTCCGACTGACCGTGGGTGAAGTCATAGTTGGGGTAGATGCACCATTTGTCGCCGGTCTGGTGGTGATGGGCGTGACGGATGCGGTACATGATCGGGTCGCGCAGGTTCATGTTCGGCGAGGCCATGTCGATCTTGGCACGCAGCACCCGTGCGCCGTCCGGGAACTCGCCGCCGCGCATGCGGGCGAACAGGTCCAGGTTCTCCTCGACGCTGCGATCACGGAACGGGCTGTTCTTGCCCGGCTCGGTCAGGCTGCCACGGTATTCCTTGGCCTGCTCGGGGGTCAGGTCGCACACGTAGGCCTTGCCGGCCTTGATCAGCTCCACCGCCCAGTCGTGCAACTGGTCGAAATACTGCGAGGCATAACGCACCTCACCGGCCCATTCAAAACCCAGCCATTTAACGTCGCTTTCGATCGCGTCGATGTACTCCTGGTCTTCCTTGGCCGGGTTGGTGTCGTCGAAACGCAAGTGCGTGACGCCGCCAAACTCCTGGGCCAGGCCGAAGTTCACGCAAATCGACTTGGCGTGACCGATGTGCAGGTAGCCGTTGGGCTCCGGCGGAAAACGGGTGACGATCTGCGTGTGCTTACCCGAATCCAGGTCCGCCTGGATGATCGGGCGCAGGAAATTGACCGGCACGGCCGGGCCGGTCTTGGAATTCGAGGTAGGGTCGACAGTGGGCTTGCTCATAGGATCCTTGAACGTACAAGTGCGCGGCCGGGTGCGGCCTGATAAATCAAAGCCCGTATCATAGCCGATGCTGTCAAGCACCTGACAGGCCAGGTCGGTAAACGATTGAATTTAATCGACGACCCGATGAAAAACAGCCTCGAAAAACCCGCTCGGCGCGCTAAACTGCCCAGCCTGGCCGATTACAGTCAGACCGGTTGCGGGCAGCAAAGCCCCGAAACCCACGAATTCCTTGAAAGAGTAGCGATCATGACTCAAGTCAAACTGACCACCAACCACGGCGACATCGTCCTGGAACTGAACGCCGAGAAGGCACCGATCACCGTTGCCAACTTCGTTGAATACGTCAAGGCCGGCCACTACGAAAACACCGTTTTCCACCGTGTCATCGGCAACTTCATGATCCAGGGCGGCGGTTTCGAGCCAGGCATGAAAGAAAAGAAAGACAAGCGCCCAAGCATCCAGAACGAAGCCGACAACGGTCTGGCGAACGAGAAGTACAGCGTCGCCATGGCCCGCACCATGGAACCGCATTCGGCTTCCGCGCAGTTCTTCATCAACGTGGCCGACAACAGCTTCCTGAACCACAGCAGCAAGACCACCCAGGGCTGGGGTTACGCGGTGTTCGGCAAAGTGGTTGAAGGCACCGACGTGGTCGACAAGATCAAAGGCGTTTCCACCACGTCCAAGGCCGGCCACCAGGACGTGCCAGCAGAAGACGTGATCATCGAGAAAGCCGAGATCATTGAGTGATACTGCTGATTTCAGATTTGCATCTGGAAGAGGAGCGCCCGGACATTACCCGGGCGTTTCTGGATTTGATCGCCACACGCGCCCGCTCGGCGCAAGCGTTGTACATCCTGGGCGACTTTTTTGAAGCCTGGATCGGCGACGACGCCATGACGCCGTTCCAGCGTTCCATCTGCCAGGCCCTGCGCGAATTGAGCGACAGCGGCACGGCCATTTTCCTGATGCACGGCAATCGTGACTTCATGCTCGGGCAAGCCTTCTGCAAAGCGGCCGGCTGCACCCTGCTCAAGGACCCCAGTGTCGTGCAGTTCAACGGCGAGCCGGTGCTGCTGATGCACGGCGACAGCCTCTGCACCCGCGACGAAGGCTACATGAAGTTGCGGCGCTGGCTGCGCAACCCGGTGACGCTGTTCATCCTGCGTCACCTGCCATTGGCCAGTCGCCAGAAACTGGCGCGCAAACTGCGCAGCGAAAGCCGCACGCAGACGCGGATGAAAGCCAATGACATCGTCGACGTCACGCCCGAAGAGATCCCGCGGATCATGCAGGAATACGGCGTGAAGACCCTGATCCACGGCCACACCCACCGCCCCGCCATCCACAAGCTGCAACTGGGCGAACACGCCGCCCGGCGCATTGTGCTGGGGGATTGGGACAAGCAAGGCTGGGCGTTGCAGGTGGATGAACAGGGATTTGCCTTGGCGCCGTTTGGTTTTGGCAATGCGCAGTTGGCGTTGCCAAGCAACTGAAGAACGCAGATATCCCTTGTGGGAGCAAAGCTTGCTCGCGATGCAGGCGACACGGTTCCACTGCAAGACCGTGTCATCGTTCATCGCGAGCAAGCTTTGCTCCCACAGGCTCGCTCCCACATTGGATTGCATTTCACCTCTGAATCAATGCCCCGCCGACGCAGGCCCCGCCTTCGCCGCAAACGGCGGTTTCGCCAGCCACACCAACACGATCAACCCCATGAACGCCCAACCCAGCAGCGTGAAGTAATCCACGGTGGAGAGCATGTACGCCTGGCTGTTGAGGATCTGGTCGAGCTGGGCATAAGCCGGTGTGCTCGCGCCACCGAGATGGTTAAGCGCCTCGCGGGTGGCCGGCTCATAAGTGCTGATGCTTTCGCTCAGGTAGGCATGGTGCTGGTCGGCCCGACGTATCCAGATCCAGGTGGTCAGCGATGCGGCAAAGCTGCCGCCCAGGGTGCGCAGGAACGTCGCCAGTCCCGCACCATCCGCGATCTGTTGTGGCGGCAGGTCCGACATCAGGATGCTCAAGGTCGGCATGAAGAACAGCGCCACGCCGATCCCCATGAACAACTGCACTAGGGCAATGTGCTGGAAATCCACTTCGTTGGTGAACCCGGCGCGCATGAAGCAGCTCAGGCCGATGGCCAGAAACGCCAGCCCGGCCAACAGGCGCAGGTCGAACTTGTGGGCGTATTTGCCAACGAAGGGCGACATCAATACCGGCAGGATGCCAATGGGCGCCACCGCCAGCCCGGCCCAGGTGGCGGTGTAGCCCATCTGGGTCTGCAACCACTGCGGCAGGATCAGGTTGATGCCGAAGAACCCGGCGTAGCCCCCCACCAGCACAATGGTGCCGATGCGAAAGTTGCGGTAGGCGAACAGCCGCAGATTGACCACCGGATGGCGGTCGGTCATTTCCCAGATCACAAACACGGCCAGGGCAATGACCGAGATCAGCGCTCCGATAATGATGAAGTTCGACTCGAACCAATCCAGGTCGTTGCCTTTGTCGAGGATCACCTGCAGCGCACCGACACCGATGATCAGCGTGATCAAGCCCACGTAATCCATTGGCTGGTGGCTGGTGACCACCGGCCGCGCCTTCAGTTGCTGGCGCACCACCATCACGGCAAAGATCCCGATGGGCACGTTGATGAAGAAGATCCACGGCCAGCTGTAGCTGTCGGTGATCCAGCCGCCGAGGATCGGCCCGGCAATCGGCGCCACCACCGTGACCATCGCCAGCAACGCCAGGGCCATGCCGCGCCTGGCCGGCGGATACACGGCAATCAGCAAGGTCTGGGTCATGGGGTACAAAGGCCCGGCCACCAGCCCCTGAAGGACACGAAAGCCAATCAGCTCCGGCATCGAAGTCGAGATACCGCACAGAAACGAGGCGAGCACGAACAGCAGGGTTGCCCACAAGAACAGCTTCACCTCACCAAACCGACGGCTGAGCCAGCCGGTCAGCGGCAGCGCGATGGCGTTGCTCACCGCGAACGAGGTGATGACCCAAGTGCCCTGCTCCGAACTGACACCCAGGTTGCCGGAAATGGTCGGCAAAGCGACGTTGGCAATGGTGGTGTCGAGCACTTGCATGAACGTCGCCAACGACAGCCCGATGGTGCTGAGCAACAGGCTGGGCGGCGTGAAGGACGCGTTATTGCTCATTGCGAAATCCTATGAAGCGAAACGGACATGACAAAGTCGCGCAAAAGTCCCGGTTGAAATGGGGGACAAAACTGTGGGAGCGAGCCTGCTCGCGATGGCGGTTTGTCAGTCGCCATCAACCCTGGCTGATCCACCGCTATCGCGAGCAGGCTCGCTCCCACAGGTTCAGGTCATTACCCAAGTCGCCAGGCATGGCTACCTCAGCGCTGCGCGGTCTTGCTGGCAGCGGCACTGTTTTCATGGATCAACCGGCTGATCATCGCGTCGGCGTCGACCAGTTGCCGGTCATAGACCTGGGTGCTGAAAGAGGCTTGTTTCGGTGGTTGCTGGGCCAGCACCGGACCACTCTGGTCGCGCAGGTTGACGTCGACCTGGGTCGACAGGCCGACCCGCAGCGGATGCTTGGCCAGTTCCTGGGCGTTGATATGAATACGCACCGGCACCCGCTGCACGATCTTGATCCAGTTGCCGGTGGCGTTCTGCGCTGGCAACAAGGCAAACGCGCTGCCGGTGCCCGCACCGAGGCTGTCGACGGTGCCGCTGTACTTCACGTCGCTGCCATAGAGGTCGGTTTCGATGTCCACCGGCTGGCCGATGCGCATGTCCCGCAGCTGGGTTTCCTTGAAGTTGGCGTCAATCCATAACTGATCCAGCGGAATCACCGCCATCAGCGCCGTGCCCGGCTGCACCCGCTGGCCCAACTGCACCGTGCGCTTGGCGACGTATCCGGTGACCGGCGCGATCAAGGTGCTGCGGGCGTTGGTCAGGTAGGCCTGACGCAATTGCGCGGCGGCCGATTGCACGTCTGGATGGGACGCCACCACGGTGTCATCCACCAAGGCACTGGAGGTCTTGAGTTGCTGTCTGGCGTTGGCCAACGCATTCTGCGCCGAGGTCAAATCGTCACGGGCGTGGGACAGTTCCTCCCGGGAAATCGCCCCGCCGGCCGCCAGGTTCTTGCGTCGGTTGTAGTTCTCCTGGGCCTTCTGTACTTCGGCCTCCTGGGCTTTGACCTGGGCGCGCATGCCATCGACGTTGCTGTACAAGCCACGCACCTGGCGCACGGTACGGGCCAGATTGGCCTGGGCACTTTGCAGCCCGACCTCGGCGTCGTTCGGGTCGAACTGCACCAGCACCTGGCCTTCACGCACCAGGTCACCGTCGTCGGCACCGATGCTCACCACGGTGCCGGTGACCTGCGGCGTGATTTCCACCACGTTGCCGTTCACATAGGCATCGTCGGTGCTCTCACTCCAGCGGCCATACAGTTCGTGCCAGGCCCAGACGCCCAGGCCACCCAGGACGACAATCAGTGCCAGCCCCAGCAGCATCAGCTTGCGCTTGCGCGGGTTGCTGCTGTCCTGGGCAGTTTCAGAGGGTTGGGTAGTTTCGGCAGTAGCCATGACAAGTACCTCGAATCAGTTGTGCGACGTGGTGGAGGCCGGCGCGGCCGAAGCCAGGGTGTCGGCCTCGAAGCCACCGCCCAGGGCCTGCATCAGTTGGATCGACAGGTCGATCTGCTCGGCATTCAGGTTCGCCAGTTGGCGCTGGGCCTGGAGCAATTGCTGCTCGATGCTCAGCACATCCAGGTAATTTCCGATGCCGGAGCCATAGCGCTGGACCACGGTGTCGTAAGAGTTCTGCGCGATATCGGTAGCGTGTTGCTGCGCGGCGATCTGCCGAGCGATGTCGCGCAACTGGTTGATGGTGTCGCTGACATCTCCAAGGGCCTTGACCAGGCTCTTGTTGTACTGCGCCACCGCCATGTCGTAATCGGCATCCCGGGCATCCAGGTCCGCCCGCAGTCGCCCACCGTCGAAGATCGGCAGCGACACCGTCGGCGCTACGTTGAAGAAGCGGCTGGCCGAACCGAACATCGCGTCTCCCAACAATGACTGCACCCCCGCCGCCGCGCTCAGGTTGAGGTTGGGGTAGAACTGAGTCTTGCCGGCTTCAATGTCCTTGCCCGCCGCCTCGACTCGCCAACGACCGGCGACCAGATCCGGACGACGGCCCAGCAATTCGGCTGGCAGGTTCGACGGCAGGGCAACGGCGCTGGCTTGCAGCACGTGAGGGCGAGCAATTTCATTGCCGCGGTCCGGCCCCTTGCCCAACAGCACCGCCAAGGCGATTTTTGCGCTTTGCAGGCGTTTTTCTGCGTCGATCCGGCTCGCATCGGCGCTGGCTTCCAGGCTTTCGGTCTGCTGGAACTGATATTCGCTGTCGATCCCGGCGCTGAGGCGGCGCTTGCCCAGATCGAGCATTTGCCGGGTGCGCTTGAGGTCCTCGGACGCCAGGTCATAAATGATATGGGCCTGCCCCAGATCGCTGTAGGCCCTCGCCACGTCAGCGGCGAGCGTCAGGCGGGCGGCCTGCCGGTCGATCTCGGCGGCACGGGCCTCGCCCAGGGCCGCTTCCCAGGCCGCACGCTGGCCGCCCCAGAGGTCGAAGTTGTAATTGAAATCCACGCCCAGCGAACGCAGGGTGCTGTACGCCCCGCCCTGCCCTTGCGGGTCCTGGTCACGGGCCAGGCGCGAACGGCTGACACTGGCGCTGGCGTCCAGGGTCGGCATGCGCGCCGCATTGGCGGCGTAGGCAGCGGCACTGGCCTGATGCACCCGGGCGCTGGCGATCTGCATGTCCGGGCTGTCGCGCAACGCTTCGTGGATCAGACCGTCGAGTTGTGGGTCGCCGAGGCTTTTCCACCAATCGCTTTTCGGCCAGGAAGCGGGCGACAGCGTGACGCCGTTGAGAGATTGCCCGGCCTTGAGGTTTTGAGCCTCAAGGCGGACGCCTTCGGTGTTCAGGCCGCTGTAACTGGCACAACCGGCCAGGCTCATGGCCAGCAACACCAGGCTGATGCGGGTACGCAAGGTTTTACGACTCATTTGTCCCCCAACCGCAACACGGTGATGGGATCACCGGCGGCAAGCAGAATTTTCTTGAGGATTTGTTCGAGGATTTGCAACTCCTCGCGGCTGATGGCGCCCGCCAACTGGTTCATGGCATCGGCGCCGATAACAGGCAGACGATCGGCCAGGGCCTGGCCGGCGTCGGTCAGCACCAGTCGCACCAGCCGCCGGTCATCCGCCGAGCGCTGGCGGATCAGAAAACCTTTCTGCTCCAGACGATCGACCATTCGCGTCATCGAGCCGCTGTCCAGGGACAGGTACCGACACAGCTCGACCGGCGTATCGATGCCGTGCTGGGCCATGATGATCAACACCTTGAACTGCGCGGCGGTGATGCCGACGGGTTCCATGTGGGTATCGATGATTCGGTCCTTGAGCAGCGCGGCACGACCGAGCAGCATGCCGAGGTGGCAATTGTGGAAATCGTCCGGGGTGAAGTGTTTCATCTGACCACCTTTTACTGCCTAGGCAGTGAATGTATGTCGAGATGTTACTGCCTAGGCAGCAAATGTCAAACAAATAGTTAGCTTGCTATGCACAACCCGACAAACGCAGATAAAAAATGTGGGAGCGAGCCTGCTCGCGATAGCGTCGTTACAGTCAACATTGAGTCGGCTGATACATCGCTATCGCGAGCAGGCTCGCTCCCACAGGGGTGGCGCGAAGGCTTAGAAATCGCGCTTGTAGAAGATATCCAGGGAGCTGGCGACGCCGCTGGCGGCTTCCAGGTACACCCGCTTGCTGAGTTTGTAGCGCAGGGCGATGGTGTTGGCCGGTTCGAACACGCCGACGCCGTAACGCAGGCTGAGTTTTTCCGTCAGATTGCCGCTGGCCACGACGCTGGTGGCATCGCCGCTGCCCTGGGTGTCGAGCTGGAAATCCTCGATCCCTAAATTGTTGGCAAGGCTGGTGGTCACCCCCGCACTGCCCATCAGCCCCAGGCCCAGTGCCGCCTGGGCGAGCATGTTGTTGTCCTCGCCCGTGGTGCTCAGCGGCCGGCCGAGTACCAGATAAGACAACGCCTGCTCCTGGCTCATGGCCGGTTCAGAGAAGATTTGCGTGGTCGGCTGTTCGGCGCTGCCGCTCAAACGAATGCCGGCGATCACGTCGTCGGTCTGGCGAATCGCTTCGATATCCAGGTAAGGCTGGTCGATGGGCCCGGCGAACAACAGCCGCGCCCGACGCACCGTCAGCCGTTGCCCATAGGCCCGGTAGCGACCGTCGTTGAGCCAGAGTTCACCGCGAGTGTCCATGTTGTCGCCGATGTGCACCTGGCCTTTTACGTTGGCCGTCAGGCCGAAGCCCGAAAACGCGAGCTTTTCCTGGCCCACGATCACATCGATGTCCATCGCCATGGCCATCGGTGTCTTGCCCTCCTCGGTCTGGTGGCCGACGATCACCGTATCATCCGACACCTTGACGGTAGACGGCGGCAGTTCGCGCACGGTGATTTCGCCTTTGGGCACCAGGACCTTGCCGGCGATGGAAAGCCGCTCGCCCTGCAACGTGATGGTCAGGTCCGGCGCCACCTCCAGCACCGCGTAAGGTTCGACGGTGACCGGCAATTGCGAACCCTTGAGCGCCAGGTCCATGCTCAGGGCTTCGCCCCAGCCGATGTCCCCGGTCAGGCTGCCTCGGCCGACTTTGCCACTTTTCCAGTCACCGTTGAGGCGCACCGTTTCACCGGCAATCGTTGCGCGCATCTGCAAGTCTTCGAGGCTGACCGGCAGTTCCGGGCCGGACACTTCGCCATCGCTGATCAACAGGTTGCCGTTGACCTGGGGCGCCAACAAACCGCCCGACAGCGTGCCGCTGCCATTCAAGTGACCGGTGAGGGTTTCCACCATTGGCAGGAATGGCCGCGCCACGGACAAGTCCAGGCCGCTCAGGCGGAACGAGCCGCTCAGCGGTTTGCTGGCCGGCAACGGGTTGATCTGTGCCTGGAGCATCAGTTCGCCCAGCTTGGCCCCAACGAAATTCAGGTTGGTTTCGATCCGCTTGGGCGTCAGGCGACTGTCGAGGGTCAAGGTCTGGTAGGGGAAGTCCAGCCATTGCTCATCGTCGCGGTCCTTGTCCCGGATCCGCAAAGTGCCGCCGCTGGCGTCCACCAGAATGCGCCCGTTCGGGCCGCTGGCCGGCAGGTCCAGTTGCAGGTCGGCGTTGAGTCGGCCCTGCCAGGCAAAATCCTTGGGCATCCACTGGGCCAGGCTTTCGATGGGGAATTGCTTGAGGTGATAGCGCAGCTTCGGCTCCGGCATCAGGCGCTGATCCTCACCACACAGGCTGGCCTCGCCGGAACGCCAACAGTGGGCCCCCAGGTTGAGCGTGCCATTGGCCAGGCGCTCCAGCTTGGCCGGGGCTTGCAGCCGCCAGGCCTGGCCGCCGGCCTGCACATTGCCAGTGCTGAGACGCCCGCGCCAGTTGCCTTGGTCGAGCACGCCATCGAGCGCCAGGGCCGTTTCCAGCTGTGGCCCTTGCAGGTCGAGGGTCAGTTTTTGCTGCCTGATGTCGCCCTGCCCGCTCACCATCAGGACACCGAGCGACGTATCGCCCGCCCGAATGCCGCTGGCCTTGAGGTCAACCTTGCCCCGCTGCGCGCTGTCGAGGGTCGCATCCAGGTTCAGGCTTTGCAGGCGGTTGTCCTGCACCGCCAGTTGCGTGCCTTGCAGGTCGAGCTTGCCTTGGGGGGCCTTGAGTGTCCCGGCCACGTTGAGGCGACCGACCAGTTGGCCGCGCAATTGCGGCCAGAGTTGGGCCAGGCGCGAGAGTTTGATATCGATCTGACCGCTGAGTTTTTCTTGCAGGCTGCCCGTGCCGTTGATGCGGTTGTCACCCAGGCGAATGTCCAGCGCGCTGAGGTTCCACTGCTCGCCAACACCGTTGGCCTTGGCTTGGAACAGCGCCGGTTGGCCGCGCAACTTGCCCTTGAGGTCCAGGTCCGCATCAAGCTCCAGGCGGTCATTTTTCATCGAACCTTTGCTGCGCAACGGCCCGGCCAGGGTGCCGGGCAGCTCCCCCAGCCAGTACGCCGGGTTGATGGCCGACAGTTCCAGCGCCGTGTCCCAGGCGATGCCGTCGGCAAACTCAAGGTTCAGATGGCCTTCGGCCTTGCCCTGCCCGGCGGCGAGTTTGAGTTCCGGCAAATGGATCGTCGTCAGGTCGCCGCTGAATGGGCTGTCCAGGCTGAACGCTCCGGCGGGGCCGTCCAGTGCGGCCTGGAAATTGCCCAGGTATTTGCCATCGGTGTACGACACTTCACCGTTGAAACTGCGCAGCGTCACTTGTGGCTCGTCAATCAGCGGATAGAGGCGATGCCAGGGGAAGTCCAGCCAGGCGATTTTCGCCTCGGCGCTCAGGCCTTCGCGCCAGTCCAGCTGGCCGGTGAGCTTGAGGTATTGCTGATCACTGGCGTTGAGGTCCAGGCCGGCGATCTGCGCACCGTTGGCGTCCACTTTGCCTTGCAGCAGCAAGGCCACCGGGCCTTTTCCGGCGGGCAACGTTGCCTTGCCAAGCAACTGGTAGCCGCTGTTCAGATCGCCTTCGCCCGTCAGCTCCAGTTGATTGAGCATCAGGGTATCCGGCAGATCGGCGCCGGCCCTGAAGCCGTCGGCGGTGATGCGTACCTTGGCCGGCAGGTTGTCCGCCAGCGGTTGCAGCTCACCGACCAACCGGCCTTGCAGATAACCACTGCTGTCGGCGTTGAGATTGAGGGTTTTGAGCAGATTGCCATCGATGTTCAGGTCCAGCGTCCAAGGCGTGGCGCCTGGCGCCGGCAAGGTCAACTGGCCCTGGGCCTTCAGCGGCCAGTCGCCGCCGGGTTGCAGCAAACCGGACAGCTTCAGGCTCAGCTCGTCGCGCTGCAGTTGCACCGAGTCGATCTGCAGACCCTGGGCGGTCCAATGCGCGGCCAGTTGCAAGCCCTTGAGCTGTTCGCTGCCATTGAACAACAGGCTGCCGACCTGCACGTCGCCCAGTTCGAGGGCAAGCGGCAGGTTCAGGTCCGGCAAGGTGATCGGACCGCTGCTCGGCTCGTCAGTGGACGGAGGAAATTGCAGGCTGACCTTGCCGGCCTTGAGCTGATCGATGCACAGGGTCATGCGCGCCAGGCATAGCGGCGACCAGGCGAAAATCACCTGATCGAGTTCCACTCGGCTGCTGTCCTGCTGCCACAACAGGTGGTCGGCACTCCACTGGCCGCCCAACCGTCCCTGAAAATTATCCGTGCTCAAACCCGGCACAACGCCAAGCGCCCAACGGCTGCCCCATTGCGTGCCGAGCACGATGCCCAGGGTCAGCAAGACCACCAGCAGCAACGTGCCGAGCGCCAGCAGCGCTATTTTCAAACCACGATTCACAACTCGGGCCCCATGGAAAAGTGCAAGCGAATGCCGCCATCGTCATCCAGCGCATGGGCGAGGTCGAGGCGGATCGGCCCCACCGGCGACACCCAGCGCACACCGACGCCGACACCCGTCTTGAGGCTCGGCAGCTCAAGGCTGTTAAAGGAGTTGCCTTGGTCGACGAAGGTCGCCACCCGCCATTTTTGCGCAATCGAATACTGATACTCGAGGCTGCCGGCGACCATGTAGCGACCACCGATGCGATCCCCTTCGGAGTTTTCCGGTGACAGGCTCTGATAATCGTAACCGCGCACGCTCTGGTCGCCACCGGCGAAGAAGCGCAGGGATGGCGGGATGGATTTGTAGCCATTGGTGGCACTGCCACCGACCTGGGCACGGGCCAGCAGACGATGCTTGTCGAACACAGTAGTCAGGCCCTTGACCATGGCCGTGCCATATAAAAGATTGTTGTCCGACCCAAGCCCTTCCTTGGCGACCTTGGTGTCGAACTGAATGCGATAGCCGTTGCGCGGATCGATGCGGTTGTCACTGCGCAGGTAGGAATAGCTCACGCCCGGCATCAGCAAGGTGCTCAGGCCCGAATCGTCGCCGAGCCGATACTCCTCACGCTGCCACTTGAGCGACACCACCCGTTGCCAGCCACTGGGCAACTTGCTGTGCCATTCGGGGCCCACGGTCAGCAGCTTGCTGAGGCTATCGGTGCCGGACAGCTCTTCATATTGATAGCCACCGGCGTAGCGCATCTTGTCGGTCAACGGCGGGTCCAGGGGTACGTCGTACCACAGGCCAACGTTCTGCCGGGGCGCCGACACTTCGGCTTCCCAGCCATAACTGTGGCCCTGGGGATTGACCCAGTGGCGCGTCCAATTGGCCTTGGCCCGCGGGCCGACGTCGGTGGAGAACCCCAGGCCCAGGCCCATGGTGCGCGGCTTGCGGGTCTCGAGCTTGACCGCCACCGGGATCACGTTATCCGTGGCGGCGGTAGGTGCCGCGTCCACCCGCACGCCTTCGAAATATCCGCTCGATTGCAGGGCCTGGTTGAGTTCTGCGATGAGTTCCGAGTCGTACGCCTCGCCCGCCTTGAACGGCACCATGCGCTGCAACAACTCTTCATCAAAGGGCGTGTCACCCTCGAAACTCACCGGGCCCAGGGCGTAGCGCGGGCCGCTGTCGTAGACCAGCTCGATGTCGGCCACGCCGGCCTGGGGGTCCACCAACAGCTTCTGGCTGACAAATCGCCCGCTGAAAAACCCATAGCGCGAGGCCTGGTTCTGGATGATCCGTTTGGCGTCTTCATAGCGCCCATGATTAAGCACCGCGCCAGGTTTGAGCGCGGCGTTGTCCGGTACACGAAAAGCCTTGAGGGAAGCGGCCGGGCCATCGATGCGCACGGTGACATTGCGCAGGTGCACGGGCTCGCCAGGGTCGATGGTCAGGATCAGGCGCGGGGTCTTGCCGCCCTCGACCTCGCTGTCGATCTGCGGCTGGTAGTAACCCAGCGCCTGGGCGGCTTTGCGCGCCTGTTCCTCGGCACCACGACTGAAGCGCAACAAAGCCTCTTCGTCACGATCGCCCACGCCGCCGATATAGCCTTCTACGTTAGCCTTGAGCTGGTCGTTGGACGGCTTGACCCGTACAGCCAATTCACTTTGTGCCAGTGCCGCGCAGCTGAGGGACAGCAAGAGCGCACCACTGGTCATTCGTCCTGGGAAATTCATGGCGCGGATGCTATCACGAGCTTGGAAGCCTGATAGAGCCGGACATGTCTCAAAAGTTTCCCCGGATTACGCCGTCGCGCTCTGCAATACCTGCGGGTTGGCGTGAAAGAAGACATGTTCGCGGACGGGTCCTACCGCAATCTCGCCGATTTCCTCATAACCCTGACGTTTATAGAACTCCAGGTAACGTGGGTTGCCGGTGTCCAGCACCACGCCTTGGGAGTTCTCGTCCACCGCACACCAGTTATGCACCGCCGTCAGTAACTGTTCGCCGAAGTGTTGGCCTTGGAACTGTGGATGCACCCCCAGCAGTGGCAATACATGGACAGAATCCGACGGCAGGCAAGCCGTCACTGCGGCATGGTAGTCCAGGTAACGCCGGGTGCAGCGAAAGCCGGTGCTCAACACCATACGCAGGCGCCAGGCCCAGCTTTCAGTGATACCCAGGCGGCGCTGCGGGGGAGCAATCAGTGCGATGCCGATCAGGCGGTCGTTGACCAGCAAGCCGATGGCCGGCAGATCCTGGAGAAAATGCTGTTTGACCAACTCACGCACCGTGGCCCGTACCCGATGTTCATAACCGGGCCGCTCGGATTCGAACAGGAAGCTGAAGGTCGGTTCATGACGATAGGCCTGGTAGAGCAATGAACGTGCCTCGCGGGAATAACCGCTGTCGAGCATATGGATGTCGGCGATGGCGGTGGCGGTTTCTGGCATGACGGTCAATCTCCTGGGCGAGGCTCGGTGAGGCCCCGCTCTTATTGAGTACGAACCCGATTAGGCTCTGATCGTTCCTACATGCACAGGACATTAGCAGCGCATTTGTCCTACTGCCACGCTGGCCGTGCTCCTACATGTCAGCTAGCATCGCAGTTTTGCCAGGACAGCCGACCATGAAGATCGTCTCCTTCAACATCAACGGGCTGCGCGCCCGCCCCCATCAGCTGGCGGCGCTGATCGAGAAGCACCAGCCAGACGTGATCGGCCTGCAGGAAACCAAGGTCCACGACGAGCAGTTCCCCCTGGCCGAGGTGCAGGCCCTGGGTTATCACGTGCATTACCATGGGCAGAAGGGCCACTACGGCGTCGCCCTGCTCTCCCGCCAGGCTCCACTGACGTTGCACAAAGGCTTCGAGAGCGACGAGGAAGACGCCCAGCGGCGTTTCATCTGGGGCACCTTCGCCGATGCCAACGGCGTGCCGGTGACCATCATGAACGGTTACTTCCCCCAAGGCGAAAGCCGCGACCACCCGACCAAGTTCCCGGCCAAGGAGCGTTTCTACAACGACCTGCAGCAACTTCTGGAAAGCCGTTTCAGCAACGACCAGCCCGTAGTGGTGATGGGCGACGTGAACATTTCCCCGGAAGACAGCGACATCGGCATCGGCCCGGACAACATGAAACGCTGGCTGAAAACCGGCAAATGCAGCTTCCTGCCGGAAGAGCGCGAGTGGATGGCACGCCTGAAGAACTGGGGCCTGGTGGACAGCTTCCGGCACCTGAACCCGGACGTCACCGACCGCTTCAGCTGGTTCGACTACCGCAGCCGCGGTTTCGAAGACGAGCCCAAGCGTGGCCTGCGCATCGACCTGATCCTCACCTCCCATGGGCTGCTGCCACGGGTCAAGGATGCCGGGGTGGATTATGAACTGCGCGGCATGGAGAAACCTTCGGACCATGCGCCGATCTGGCTGCAGTTGAGCTAAATCCAGGGCATACACAAACCTTGTGGGAGCGAGCCTGCTCGCGATAACGGCGGCACATTCAAAATCAATGTGGCAGTTGCACCGCTATCGCGAGCAGGCTCGCTCCCACAAGGGATCTTCGGCGAACTGCGGCTGACAAGTCGCACGCCTGTCACTTTTCAGTAACCTGACTGACTTAATCTTCCGGCACTTCCTCAGGTTCAGAAGGTGTCGGCATGCGGCTGCGCGTTGTTTTTTTCATGGGCCTCTGGCTGCCGCTCACGGCATGGGCCAGCGGCCTGCCGATTCCCGAACACGGCCCCGCGCTGCGCCTGCAAGGCTCGAACACCATCGGCGCTACGCTGGGGCCGGCGCTGGTCAAGGCGCTGATGGTGGATCAGGGGCTGCTCAAGGTCCGTACCGAAATCACCGACCGTGAGAACGAGCAGCGTATCGTCGGCCAGGCCGCCGATGGTCGGCGGGTGGAAATCGACATTGCCGCCCATGGCTCCAGCACTGGGTTTTCCGCCCTCAAGCACGCCAGCGCCGAACTGGCGGCCTCTTCGCGACCGATCAAGGACAGCGAGTTAAAGGAGCTGGCACATCTGGGGGACCTGAAAAACCCCAGCGCCGAACAGGTCATCGCCATCGATGGCCTGGCGATCATTCTTCATCCACAAAACCCGCTGCGCCAGCTCGACACCCGGCAACTGGCGAAGATATTCAGCGGCGAAGTAAACACCTGGGAATCGGTGGGCGGCGCCGGCGGCCCGATTCATCTCTACGCCCGGGATGAGCAGTCCGGCACCTACGACACCTTCAAGGAACTGGTGCTCAACCGACAAGGAAAACGCCTGGCCCCTTCTGCCCGGCGCTTCGAATCCAGCGAACAGCTTTCCGACGCTGTCAGCCAGGATCCGCAAGGCATCGGTTTCATCGGTTTGCCCTACGTGCGCCAGGCCAAGGCGCTGGCGATTGTCGACGGCGACTCCCAGCCCATGATGCCGCTGACCCACCTGATCGCCACCGAAGACTACCCATTGTCGCGCAGACTGTTCTTTTACCTGCCTCCGCAAGAAACCAACCCGTGGGCCGAGGCACTGGTTGAGTTCACCCAAAGCGAAAAGGGCCAGGCCATCGTCGCGGCCAACGGGTTCATCGCGCAAACCGTCCAGGCCATGGCCGTCACCCCCAATGCGCTGATGCCTGAGGGCTATCAGGCCCTGAGCCGCCATGCCCAACGGCTGTCGGTCAACTTCCGCTTCGAAGAAGGCAGCGCCAGCCTCGACAACAAGGCCCAGCAGGACCTGGGGCGTGTGCTCGCCTATATAAAGCAGCACGACAAGCTCGACCGCCGAGTGACGCTGGTTGGGTTTGGCGACGCCAAGGACGACCCGGCGCGCGCCGACCTTCTGTCCCGGTTGCGGGCCATGGCGGTGCGGCGCGAATTGGTCAAACACGGCGTGGCGCTGCGCGAAGTACGCGGCTTCGGCGCCCTGATGCCGGTGGCGGCCAACAGCGAGGATGAAGGCCGGGTCAGGAATCGGCGGGTGGAGGTTTGGGTTTACTGACACCGAAAAGCCAAATGTTTATCCCGCCAGCCACGGCGTAGGACCTGACCACCTCGCCTTGCGCCGTTGCCTACAACTACGCCAGAATCCGCCGGCTTGTGCGCTTTGGGGTCGGGCTTTATCGTTTTCCGGTCGCTGACGAATCAGCGATCGGGTTTGGTAGCCCGGTTAAAACTAAGGCGCACAGCTCCGGCAGACACACGCCGCCGATAACTTTCGTCGGCAGGTTTGTTATGGCGGCTGTGCGTGGGGCGCCCTTGTGGCGCGCTGGGTTTGCCTTGGTACCCGGTCTACCAACCTGCGTATAGCCGCCACCTAATGTTTGGTAGCAATAGGTGCGGCTCCATTAACCAAGGAGTTTCATCTATGTTCAAACCAACACCTAATCCGCCAGACACCGATCCAACCACGCTTAACGCCAAAGAATTCGGCAAAGCCGCCGACCGCGCCCTCGACTTCTACCTCAAGCCCAAACCCACCAAGCCCGAGCCTGCTCCAAGCCAAGTCTTCACCGTCGTCAACGGCATCGACACCGAAGCCCTGCTCGCCAACCTCAGCGAAACCCTGGCCTCGGCCAATGCCATGGTCAGCGACCTGGCCTTCGATCTGGAAGGTTCCCGGCGCCACGTCGCCCTGGGCATTCAGCAACTGATCGAACTGGGCGGCTTGCTGGCGAACCGAGCGCTGGATAACGTCGACCCACGCTAGCCGCTACCACACACTCCCACTATGGAAGCGAGCTTGCTCGCGAAGGCGGTGTGTCAGTCAGCACTTGGTTGGCAGGCTGATCGCCTTCGTGAGCAAACCCGCTCCAATTGCATCGCGAATTCATTTCCAACATAAGCAACTATTAAGTCCAGCAAGAGTTCTTCAGGCAGACCCGCTCCACGACAACACTTATCGCACTTGTTTACACATAACTTCTTGCCAACTTTTATTCCAGAATCCATAGTCCGGCGCCTCACACAAAACCAAGTACGAGCAGTTCGCCATGAAGTTCACCACTATCACCACCGCAGCCGCCATGCAAAAAATGAAGAACTTCATTATTGCCTGCCCTACGGAAAAACTGACTTACGCAAAAAAACGCTTTCAGCAGCTTGGATATCATTCCGCCTTGGAGATGGCTGACGAAGACATTCTCAGCGTATTAAAATCCAATGAAAACAACATGCAGGCTTTTATCCAACAATACGAGGCCGTTAAAGACACACCCCTTATCGATCCGCCCCTTGACACTCGACTTCTTAGCTTGAGCAACAGTTTTATCAACACTGCCGTGCCCCCGGCGATAGAGTTGATTCTCGCCACCCTTGACGACAAAACACCCTCACCAGCCTGCATCTCCCAGCACATCAGCACGCATATAGGTGAGCTATTCAACGACCGGGAGCATCTGCGAGAAAAGCTCCGCTTGATATTGTCACTGATCCAGCAACCAATGCTCCAATCAGAAATCATCTACACAGACCTGAACACTTTCCGTCATGTTTACCAGCCCATTACATCCCCTGACGCAACAGAGTCTGAAGAAACCTACGGCCTGGCCTTCCTGGATCTCATGGGAGTTGAATTATGCATCCTGATTAATCAGCCCTGCCTTGAGTTGAACGCACGGCATACACCTAAGATTGCAGGATTCCAGAACGAGTTTTATCTATACACCCTACTGCATGAGCTGACGCATTTACTGATTGGATCGAATGACGACTCCTACAATACGCCCACCGAGGAAACAGAAGACATCAACCTCTATTCCACTGCCAACCTCAAACCACACGAAATCGACAACGCGGATAACTATTGCACCTTAATATTCATCACACTCGCCCTTATGCATAAGCGGGGGTGCCTGGACCTCACTCAATTTTAAGAAAGTCACTCCACCACGCGGGTGCCACCGACCGAGCGAAGATGCCCTTGCGCCGATAGGAACCGATGTCAGCCGCGCTACCTCCAGCGTGAAACGCACCTGCGGCACGTTGCCGGAGTGGCGGTTGACGCAGTACTGACAGTCGTAAAAACGAAAATTAATCGGCAACAACAAATGGGGAAAAATTTATTCAACTCTGGCCCAACCGACTGGCGCATCCCCATCCTCGCCATCCCATTCCTGTTAAACTGCGCTCCCATCGCATTCGTCACCTCAGATCCTCATGCCCTCCCACACAGCATCACCCCAAGCCCTCTCCCGTCGGTTCAGCGTTGCGCCGATGATGGATTGGACATACATCTCTCCACAGCTCCAATAAGCACAGGGCATCCAACATATCGAATTGTGCTCTGTAGCAAATTTCAAGCAACTACCATCACCTGCCAGGCATTCCAACACTATTTATTAACTATTATTTTTGCAGCTCGGCTAAGACCTTTTCGAGTGTAGCCGGAATAAAATTCTCGCCTAATGAATATGCCATTTTTTCTGCAATCTCCCGCAGAAAGTCACCTTCCCTGCTATTAAACCTCTTCAGACACTCATAGTGGTAAACAATCTTATCTTTAAGCATGTGACCATTGCACAAGTAGTATTCGCTATCACCTTTAAACACTCGACCAGACACATACTCTACATCCACATCTCGTCTTGATTCGCGCCCCATCACCTTTAAAATAAATGCATCTATTGTTCGCTGCAAAAGTCCTACATTAGATTGCCACTCGTGCAAAACAACGCACTTACCACAAAACATCTCAAACTTATATCTTTTAGGCCAATTTGCGTGCAACAGATAGACAATACACAATGGATCCAGCATTACATTCTCTAATGTGTAGGCATAATCACTTGCGTGCACCGCAACATTTTCTGTTGGCTTGTTCCTCCTATCCCAGTCAACAATCCCTCTTACCGTCCTACTGCCTTTTGCACACAGACTATCAACTATGCCTTTAACCGGACCGTACCCTCCCCCGCCATTCACATACTCGTAAAACTCTGAAAATCTTCCGTCATCTTTCGTTATTTCTATATCGAAAAAAGTTCGCAAACCAGCACGCAACAAGTCTTCAGGAGCCTTGCCTCCCGCCGGTATAAAAGAAAGCGAGATTTTAGGATCAATCAGACTAGACCTCGTCTTTAAACTCGAGAAAATACTTTGATAGACATCGGCATCATTTTTATTCTCTACAAAAACCTCACGACGATTGTTGGGATCAATAGAAATCTGTGTCACACCATCTAGCAGCACCGATATAGCATGATCTTTATCTTCTAGATCCAGCTTATTGTCACCAACCACATATAGACTTTCATGAGGCGACAACGCTACTGTCGTTGGAGAGTGAGTAGTAAATATGATATACGAGCCAAACTTGTCAGCAATCGTTTCCAACACGGCATACATTTCTGACACCATGCTCGGATGAAGAAACGCATCAGGCTCATCAAGCAGTATTAGCTTTGGTGGAATGGCATTCACCTTATCCCTGAAGTGACTATTGTAAAGCGATAAAACCATCCACAAAATAGTCTTCTCACCCGAAGACAAATCACGTATCGAAACAGCTAACCCAGACGAAACCTCTATAAGACTTACAACATACTCATAGACACGCGCATTCTCATCTGGAAATTTAATTTTAAATTTACCTTTAAACAGCCTACCAATGATCTCATCAATAACTATCCAAGGCTTTTCACCACAAACTCTTAGATATTCTTCTGGAGTGTAACCAGCCACCCCCTCCCCAATCCCATGAAGATACACTTGAAATTTGTTAGCATTAATACCTCTCAAATAATTGTTACACACCTTAGAAAAATCGACACTCCCAAAGAGCTGTTTCTCCGACTCAAAAAAGAACAGTCGCAAATCGACAGATGTCAACGCGGACACTGGTTTCTCGAGCTTCTTGGAGAGCATTTCACAAAGCCACTCAATGTCATGATGGCTTGCACCACCAATTCGCCTCTGCCTCGTCACGGCAGTGATTGCGAGACTACTACCAGGCGCATTAAATTTCTCTCTATTACCTTCAAAGTAATCAATAGTTTTATTTATGTAGTCTTCATAGTTTTCAATCACATCCCCCGCCCCAAAAGTGGGCTGAAAGGAATTCAATCCAACAAGTAGAATATCAGCACGCGCAAGGCTTTCTCCTTCTAGAACCACCACCGTTGCACCGTCTTCAATACTTTCAAGCAACCTCGTTTTTCCCGATCCATTTTTGCCCGTCAAGACGGTTACCGGATTTTTAAGTTCGACGTCACCAGCCAAATAAAAACCTTTATGAGGGGCTCGCGCTTGCATACTTAACATCATTAACCCTCGCCTATTGAATCTTTTGATTAGTTCTTTATCGGGACTACTTGATCGAGACTAGACTACTTTCCTAAAAATGCTATAACACAAAAAAATTCTAATGACTGGTTTGACAAATCTGAACAGCGTTTGCTCCTACTTACACTCCACTGTCCATAGCTGATCAAGCTTAGTCGTATAGCTCTTGCTCATCATCTCGCGACGCATCCCCCAGTCTGGATTGACGGGTACGCTGGCTGGCCTCAGCGTCCCTCTGCCCCAACGCCCATTGATCTGGTCCAACACAGTCATCAACATCGTGGCGTTAGCAGCTTGAGAGGTTGCAAATAGATCGTCGGTGAACTCCCCTGTCTGGCAGAGATTCATCAGCAGCACCTCAGCCTTACTGTATTTGAAGCCCTGGCGGTACAGCCGGTCGAGTGCCGCTATCGCCGCCTTCGTCAGCAGTCGCACATCATCGGTGGGATACGGCAGATCAATCAACACGCCATTGGCGTACTTCGCCTCCTCCGGGTTGAACATGCCGGTGCGGATGCTGACGCGGATCGTCTTGCACAGCGACTTCTGCACCCGAAGCTTTTCCGAGGCTCGCATCATGTAGGTGGCCACCGCTTCCTTGATCGGTGCCAGCTCCGTCAGCCGTTTACCAAACATCCGGCTACAGCAAATTTCCTGCTTCGGCGGATCCGGCTCATCCAGCTCCAGGCACGGCGTGCCGGCAAGTTCGCGGGCCGTCTTTTCAATCACCACGCTGAATTTCTTGCGTAGCGTCCAAGGGTCGGCCTTCGCCAGATCCATCGCGGTCTTGATGCCCATGGCGTCCAGGTGAAGTTTCATCTTGCGACCGACTCCCCAGACTTCGGACACGTCGGTGTTGCGCAGCACCCAGTCGCGCTTGAACGGGTCGCAGATATCGACCACGCCGCCGGTTTGCACTTGGAGCCGCTTAGCCGTGTGATTCGCCAGCTTTGCCAGGGTTTTCGTGTGAGCGATCCCTACCCCAACCGGGATGCCGGTGCAGCGCAGCACCTGGCTGCGGATCTTCCGCCCGAGGGCATCCCGGCTGTCGATGCCGGTCAGATCCGCGAAGGCTTCGTCAATCTAAAGGAAAGAAGAACAGCCATGGACATGACTTCAGCTCAGACATTCCGCTACTCAATCTCTGATGTCGGATGTCCATAGAAAGAACCTCTTTTCCAGGAAATTGGGGCTTGAAGTCCATACCTGCGCAATTGCACCCATTTGACCAGTCAATTGCATTGGTACTGACCACCGCGTGCATCCGACTTGGCCAGTGGGCAGCAGAGACGCAACAGGCAGAAACCGGCCAGGAGCTGCCATTCGTCCAAGTTTCTCGTGCCCCGAAAAACGGGGACAGTGCTCGATAGGAGTACTTAACAGGGCCGCCTACTGTCGTCTCACCGGAAAGACGTCAGCCGAGCTTTCTGCAATAGCAGTAGAGGAACTTCTGCACCGTCCCAAACGGCGTATGGTGGTTTTCCTCAGCCTTCCCCAGCAGCTCAAACTGCGCGCCAAACTCATCGTACAGGGTGTCGGCGCTGTATCGTCTGACAGGCAAACCGCTGCACTGCTCCGGGCCGTCCTCGGCGAAGGTGCCCACGACCACAAAGCCGCCAGGCTTGACCGCACGCCCCACAGCGTTGAGATAACGCGCTCTGTCTGCGGCATCGGTTAGAAAATGGAACACAGCGCGGTCATGCCAGAGCGCGAAGCGGTGCTCGGGAAAGTCCACCTGGGTGATATCTGCCTCCAGCCAATGTACGGCGCTGGCGGCGCCTCCCAGTCGATGACGCGCCACATCGAGCGCGGCGGCCGAAATATCGAGCACGGTCAGGTCGCTGTAATGCGCTGCCAACAAGTCGTCCACCAAGGTCGAAGCACCGCCGCCGACATCGATGATCGCAGCATCCGCAGCGATACCTGTTTGACGAATCAGCGCGAGGGAGCTGTCTGCATGTGGCTGGTACCAGCTCACCGCGTCGGCTGCCTTGTGGGTGTACACGGACTCCCAGTGGGACTTGTCTTGCATCGCTTAGCCGTGGTGTCGCAACTCTTCGATGATGGCCAGCCCGAAAATGGGAGCCTCAGCGGCGTGGTGCAGGATGTGCAGGCGTATCAACCCGCCATAGAGGTCTTTGTCGGTCACTCGCCGCCTCTCACAGGGCAATGCTCAACAACCCGCCCAGGATACCGCTGCCGAGCACGACCAGCCACGGCGGCAGCTTCCAGAACATCAACGCCACCAGTGCCACGAGGGCCAGGCCAAAGTCTTTCGGGCCATGAATCGCACTGGTCCATACCGGCTGGTAGAGAGCGGCCAGCAGCAGGCCGACCACGGCCGCATTGATGCCCAGCAGTGCAGCCTGCGTGCGCAGGTTACGGCGCAGGTGTTCCCAGAACGGCAAGGCCCCCACCACAAGCAGGAAAGACGGCGCAAAGATCGCCAGAAGGCAGATCAGGCCGCCAAGCCAGCCAGTGGGTGCTTGGTTCATCGAGGCGCCGAGAAAGGCTGCGAAGGTGAACAGCGGACCCGGCACGGCCTGCGCCGCGCCATAGCCCGCAAGGAATGCGTCGTTGTCGACCCAGTCTGTTGGTACGACCTCAGCTTGCAACAGCGGCAGTACGACATGCCCGCCACCGAATACCAGCGAACCGGAGCGGTAGAAGGCATCCACCATCGCCAATGTCTGGTTCGGGAACACAGCTGTCAGCAACGGCAGCCCCAGCAGCAGGGCAAAGAACAGGGCCAGCCAGAACAAGCCAACGCGACGTCGCACGCTGATCGGTAGTGGATCATGGGCCTCGCCCTGCTGTGGTTTGAACAGCAGCAGGCCGACGATGGCGGCAAGGATGATGACACTCACTTGCCCCCAGGCAGAGGGTACGAGCAGCACGAAGCAGGTCGCCGCCGCCATGATGGAAATACGCGGTGCATCAGGACACAGATTGCGCGCCATGCCCCAGACCGCCTGGGCGACCACCGCCACGGCCACCACCTTCAAACCGTGCAGCACGCCAGCAGGCATGGCATCACCATAACTGGCGATGCCGAGTGCGAAGAAGATCAGGGCAATTGCGGAAGGCAAGGTGAAGCCCAGCCACGCGGCCAGCGCGCCGCGATAGCCAGAGCGCGACAGACCGAGCGCGATACCGACCTGGCTGCTGGCCGGCCCTGGCAGAAACTGGCAAAGGGCAACCAGATCCGCATAGCTGCGCTCGCTCAACCATTGTCGGCGCACCACGAACTCATCGCGGAAATAGCCCAGGTGAGCGATTGGGCCGCCGAAGGAGGTCAGCCCTAGGCGAAGGAATATCAGAAATACAGCCCAGGGGCGGCGGTCGGTCTTGAGGGGATCGGTCATGGTCGTTGGGTCAAGAGTGACAAGATGAGCCAACAATAATCGAAAATCGTTAACGAAATACGACCATTGAAATCAGTGCTGCCAACTGCGCATGGCCTGTACTCCTCCACCTACAAGACACAGAAATATTTCCAGCGGTTGCCCCCCATTTGTCTGCCGAGCCCTGAACAGTCGGAACCATTTTCTGTGGTTGAGAAGCAGTAAAAAGCCGTCACCAGCTGCCTGTCGGAACAGGCAGCAAATGAGGGAAATTGGCCCGCGCCTTCGGGCGCGCTCCCCGGCACCGACCTAGCGCAACAGAAGCAACGGAGTGGTAGTAGTGCGCAGCATGTGGGCAGTGGTGCTCCCCACCAGGAATTGCCGGATTCGAGAATGCCCGTAGGCGCCCATCACGAGCAGATCAACACCGTGCTCTTCTTGGTAGGCATGCAGTGCGGGCTCAACCTCCCCAGTTCGGATGGCCGTATGTACCTTGTGCCCTGCCGAGGCCAGTATTGAACAGGCCGCCTCCATCTGCGCCGAGTTCTCCATCGTCTCGGTTCCGACCATCACCAGATGGATAGGCAGTCCTTTCAGCAAAGGGCTTGCAGCCAGCATTTCTACTCCCTTGCGCGTGGTGGCGCCGCCATCGAAGGCCAGCATCGCGCTTTCCGGCTGCTTGAAGCGGGTCGGCGTCACCAGTAAAGGGCGGCGCATGATGCGAATGACACTTTCCAACTGGCTGCCGACGTGCAGTTCGGCACCGTCACTGGACTCGCCCTGGCGACCGATCACCAGCAGGCGGATGTCATTTCCAAGCTCGCGCAGGCTTTCCAGAAGATCGCCATGGCGCTGCCTGGTTTCTGGCGAACTCACGCCGTCGGCGATGGCCCGCTCCTTCGCGGCAGCGAGCATGACGAGGCCTTGTTCCAGAGCCAGCTTGTTGCGTTGCTCGTCCAACGCGGCGAGTTCATCCAGCAGATGCTCTCGACTGCCCAAACCGATGTTGCCGCTCAAATCGGCGGACACCGGATACTGGCGTTGATCCAATACGTGCAGGAAGGTGAGCGGGGCATTCAGGCGCTGGCTGGCCCAGGCCGCATAGTCGCAAACAGCAGGGGCGCAGGCGGAGCCGTCAATGCAAGCGGTAACGTAGGTCATCGTTGTTCTCCCTGTCAGTGGCCCATGAGTTGGTCGATGGCATCGGGTTTGTCGTGCACACCAAAACGGTCGACGATAGTGGCGCTGGCCTCATTCAGACCCAGCACCTCGACCTCGGTGCCTTCGCGGCGCAGCTTGACCACCACCTTGTCCAGAGCAGCGACGGCAGTGATATCCCAGAAGTGAGCGCGACTCAGGTCGATGGTCACCTTGCTAATCGCTTCCTTGAAATCGAACGCCGCAACGAACTTGTCGGCCGAGCTGAAGAACACTTGGCCAATCACCTTATAAATTCGATGATCAGCGGCTTCATTCAACTCTGAGCTGATCGCCATGTAATGACCGACCTTGTTGGCGAAGAACATCGCAGCCAGCAGAACCCCAACCAGAACGCCATAGGCGAGGTTGTGGGTGAAGACCACCACGACCACGGTTGCCACCATCACGATGTTGGTGGAAAGCGGGAATTTGCGCAGATTGCGCAGCGAGTCCCAGCTGAAGGTACCGATGGACACCATGATCATCACCGCCACCAGCGCGGCCATGGGAATCTGGCTGACCCAGTCGCTGAGAAACACCACCATCAATAGCAGCACGACGCCCGCGATCAAGGTGGACAGGCGGGTTCGGCCACCGGATTTCACGTTGATCACCGACTGTCCGATCATGGCGCAACCGGCCATGCCGCCCATGAGGCCCGAAGCGATGTTGGCCACGCCTTGGCCTTTGCACTCGCGGTTCTTGTCGCTGGTGGTATCGGTCAGGTCATCGACGATGGTCGCGGTCATCATCGACTCCAGCAGACCAACCACAGCCAGTGCTGCCGAGTAAGGGAAGATGATCGCCAGGGTCTCGAAGGTCAGTGGCACGTCAGGCCACAGGAAGATGGGGAGCGTATCCGGCAGTTGGCCCATGTCGCCGACGGTGCGGATATCCAGCCCGAGATAGATGGCAACTGCGGTCAAGACCAGGATGCACACCAACGGTGAGGGAATCACCTTGCCGAGCTTGGGTACATAGGGAAACAGGTAGATGATACCGAGGCCCGCAGCCGTCATGGCGTAAACGTGCCAGGTGACATTGGTCAGTTCAGGTAGCTGTGCCATGAAGATCAGAATCGCCAGCGCGTTGACAAATCCGGTCACCACCGAACGAGACACGAAGCGCATCAACGAGCCGAGCTTCAGGTACCCGGCGGCGATCTGAAGCACGCCACACAGCAGCGTGGCTGCCAGCAGGTACTCCAGGCCATGGTTCTTGACCAGGGTCACCATCAGCAGCGCCATTGCCCCGGTCGCCGCCGAAATCATGCCGGGTCGACCGCCAACGAAAGCGATCACAACGGCGATACAGAACGACGCATACAGGCCGACCTTGGGATCGACACCCGCGATGATGGAAAAGGCGATGGCCTCCGGAATCAGCGCAAGCGCTACGACGAGACCGGCGAGCACATCGCCTCTCAGGTTCGAAAACCAATTCTGTTTGATTGTCTGCAACATCAGTAAATCCAAGGCAATGGACGCGACAGCACGATGCCAGGACGGCGTGCAGGAAGCGTCAGGTTCAAGTTGTAGGAGTCACGTGGCGCCGTGTGGAACGGCAGATTTGCTACAGGCGCAGCAAGACGAATCAGTCGGTAAGCCGAGCTGACTCAGGGAGGGGGCTATGCGTTATGGCGGCGTAGGCAGCCAGGCAGAGATTTTCGAGACGATCATGCTGTCAGGTATTGAGCAGTCAGAGCAGGAAAGAGCGCAGACCATATCACGGTGAGCCCAGTCTTGCGACACTAGGGCAAAAGTTAGAGCCTGAAAATTGCGCTATGGCGATAACTGCTCTTGGCTGTTCTCTGACGGTCGTGACAGTGACACGCCCTGGTCAAGTTGAACGCAATCCGTGGTCAACGCCAACCCAAATTGGTGGTCAAGAGGAGTGCAATTTCGCACATACCTGAGGACTGCTCACCACATCGCTTGCGTCGGTAGTAGCTTCCGCACTTTCCCCGTCTCTCACCGCTAAACAGCGCTTTCCGGTAGCGGACTTTAGAGCGGCTTGATACTGGTCAGCATGCAGAAATTCTGCCCGTGTAGCGTCACGACCGGACAAGCCACTAGGGTGGCGGTCAGGGAAGGCAGGCAAACGGAACACGGCGAAGCACCTCGAAGGCGCTGGCCACTTGCCATCCAACTGGGCGCGGCCTTTAATCGGCGGATCTGGAAAGGAGACGGATATGCCATTGTTGGACGAGATTATTGGGTGGGCCGGCGGACTCAGACCCTGGCAGCAGGAAGCACTGCGCCGGATATTTGCCCGGGCCGAACTAACCCAAGATGACATCGAGACCATTCTGCGAATGGTTCGCGAGCAAGAACGGGAAGACGCAACCACGGGGGGAGCACGGCCATTCACGTTGGACGACGTACCAGGCGCCGGAAGTGGCGCAACCGTGCGGTTGGTGGGTGTCTCGGGGCTAGACCAGGTAAACGGCTTCCCGTCCGGTCGTGCCTTTGACCTCGCACCGGAGGGCATGACCATTTTCTTTGGTCATAACGGCGCCGGCAAATCCGGCTACGCCCGCGTCTTCAAGAATGCCTGCAACGCTCGGCATCGGGTGGAGGTCCTGCCCGACGCTTTTGGGGCGGCAACCCCAGCTAGACCGCCATCAGCAGATTTCGCCATTTTGGTGGATGGCACTCCGGAAACCGCACGTTGGGTCCAGAACGGGCCGGCCCATTTGCATTTGAGTTCGGTCTCGGTCTACGACGCGGCCTGTGCCAATGACTACATCGACGCGGAAGGGACCCCTGCATTTCAGCCCTACGGACTCACTCATCTGACGCGCCTGGTCCTACTTCAGCGTGATTTACAGGCACGGATTGGGACCGAACGCAATGCCTTGGCTCTGGATACCCGGCAATTCGAACCGCTGAAGGGTGACACCGAAGTCGGCCGCTACATCGCCAAATTAGGTGGGGACTCGGACCGCGCCGTGCTTGCTCGATTAGGGACGGTCGGTGACGATGAACTCCGGCGACTGGAGTTTCTGAAGCGGACATTACTGGAAAGCGATCCTGTGCCGCAGGCGCTGGCCTTGGAACGTTTGGCGACACGCTTGGACCAGGCGCAGCGTCGAGCCGAGGAAGTCCAGCGCTGGGTGAATGATCGTGCCATAGCACGGGCAAAGGAACTGATTACAACGGAAAAAACCGCGCATCTCGCCATGCAACTGGCGCAAGCGCGTCTTCAGGATCGAGACACACTGAACGCCATGGAGTTGCCGGTAACGTCCTCACCCACCGCCACGCTGCTGGAAGGCACAGGAGCTGAACTCTGGCAAACGATGTACCGAGCCGCTGAGGCTTTCTCTCAGCAGACGGCATACCCTGAACATCCCTTCCCGCACCTGGAACCGGACGCTTACTGCGTACTCTGCCAGCAACCTTATTCAACGGATGCCTCGGAGCGCATGCGGCGTTTCGCGGCATTTGTCGCCGACAGCGCCACGGCGGATGCGCAAGCCGCCACGCTTGCGCGCATGAACGCTCTAGGGAAGGTGCAGGCTGTCGATCTAAACGTTCTGGATGTGCCAACACGGGCTGACGTGGAGGAGCGACTGCCCGACCTACACGCTGCCATCACCGCAGCGGCATCGGTCTGGACCGCCCGGCATACTTGGGTTAGCCAAGCCCTGCAAACTGGAAACTGGTCCCCCGAGTCAGAACCGCTTCCTATCGAAGCAAACCTCGATAGTCTCTTCGCCGCCAAAGCTGCTTCGCTCCGAGTCGACGCCAATACCCTGCGGACCTCTGCCGATCCCGCTGTACGCTTGGCGCTGACCCAAGAACTGGCAGAGCTAGAAGCCCGACAACGCCTCGCCAACCAGCTTGGCGCGGTGGAGCGCTTTGTTCAGGACAGTCAGGTCCATGCCACATTGAGCCGCTGCCATGCCGCCCTCAACCCAGCGGCAGTGTCACGCAAACTGACGTCCCTGGCGGCGACGCATGTGACCGAGGCTCTGGCCGCTTCCATGAATGCTGAGTTGAAAGCCCTGGGCTATAAGCGACGGGTGCAACCCGACCTGAGCGGGCGCACAGAGCTGGGGGTGACCAAGGTCACGCTGCGCCTGCAGGAAATCACGGCGAAAGCCTCCAAGGTGCTGTCAGAGGGCGAGCAGCGCGCGTTGGGGATGGCTATGTTCCTCGCCGAGCTCGAATCCCTGCCACATACTTCGACCGTTATTTTCGACGATCCGTCTACGTCGCTGGATCACGTATATCGTCGGGCCATAGCTCGGCGTTTGGTAGCGCTGGCTGAGACCCGCCAAGTGCTGGTGTTCACCCATGATGCGGTGTTCCTGACCGAGCTCGCGATGGCGCTTCAGCGTGCTGATCGCTCGGCCAGCTACAAGACCATCGGTTGGGACGAGTCGCCGGGACTAGTGAGCGAGGGGCTGACGTGGGCGACGATGGACACCAAGGCCCGCCTGGCCGATCTCGAAAGTCGTGCGAAAGCGCTGAACGTTCCGGTCGGCAGCGACCCGGATGATGAGCTTGAGCGGCAAATTGCATCGGGATACTCAAGCCTCCGAGGCACTGTCGAGCGCGCCATCCGCGAGGTTTTTTTGAACAATACCGTCCAGCCGTTCAGCGATGTGGTGAGCGTAGAAGCATTTGGTGCTGTCATTGGCCACCCCGCAGAGGAGTGGGAGCAGTTGCTGGCAGTGTATGCGCGGGCCTGCGAAGCTACCGAGGCCCACGACACCCCAGGCGAGCGCCAACTACCGCTTCCCGCGCGCGAGGAGTTGCTCGGCGATATCGCCCAGGTCCTGGAATTAATCAAAAACGCGACTAAACGCCGAACTGCCTACGAGAATCTACGCCGGGAGCGGACCGCGCAACGCAAGAAGCTCTTCGGCGGCTAGCCCGACGTTTCATGCCGGGCTGGTCGGGCATGGCTGTGTTTCTTTCGAATATTGCGAGCTCTCCGTTTCAAAGTTTTTTGTGGCCTCGCGGATTAAGAGGAAGCACATTGGAGGCCGGCAGTTGGCGCTCCAAGTCCGCAATACGGTCGTACAGCTCAAGAATGGTGGCGTCGGCCTCACCGAGTAGGCTGGCTAGGTGGTCACGCTGCTGCGTGATTTCCTCGATCCGTTCTCGAAGTCCACGATTTTTTCTGCGGGCTAATAAGCTGACTTGGCGCACTGATGGCGGACGTTGCTCAGCGTGTCCTTCCACGTACTTTTGGATCTCAGCGATCAGTAGGGGGAAACGAGCTTTTTTCAGTGCAGAGGGGTCGCTGCCGGCTTCCTTGGCAACGTTGTTCTGACTTACGGGCGTCCCCTTCGGCAGTCGTTCGGGCTTGTTGCTCTTCAGCCGCTCGAACGCTGCGCGATACTGCTCGCCGGCACTCATTCGCTTAGCCGGGTCAGCGGATTCAGGTTTGCCGGATGACATGGCGATAATTCTCCACACTACGTTTCTGGGCTTCCAACGAAGTCCTTAGCGGACTATCTACCTCGGCAGCGGCCAGGCGCTCATCCAATACCGCCTCCAACACTTCGACTTCGTCGAGTTGCTCGGGGTCATAGAGAACGTCCGCACATGGTTTGGTTTCTCCGGGGGAATCGCCCCCTCCGCAGCGAGCGATATTGTCGATGCCCCCATAGGGACAGGGGGTACGGCTCGTGCAGATGCCCAGCAAAATCGGTCGATGAGTGACCGTCCCCTTCTTAGCCAGATTGATCGCTTTCTTAGCATCAGAGGCTGAGATCAGGCGGACAATCTCAGATTTTCGCTTCTCGCCGTGGGGGCTGACGAATCGATTGCTCGTCAGCTGTTGCAGCTGCCTACCCAAAGTTTCGTACATGGTGCGGACGTAGTAGGTATGGGCCTTCTCTTCCAGCCGTACCCTGGAATGGTTTTGCCCGTAGTAGAGACTCATCGCTCTGGCGACGTGCTTTAGCTGAAACTGCAATGAAGCGTCGCTGACCAGCCCGGATGCCTGCATATTCACTGCGCCGGTTCGTCGGAGTTGATGCCAGGCCAACGGCCAGATTTTGCCGACCGCAAACTCGTCGGTCAGCGTCGGCGTCACCAACCGAGCCAATGCGAAATCTTCCGGCGTAATGCGCAATTGCTCAGGGTCGAACAGCTTGTCGAACCACTGAAGCACATGGGCATAGCTCGGAATCGATGGCCGAATCGTGCGGTTGATCTTGGTGAACTTCGTTCCCCACGGTTCAAGGCAATAATCAAGCAGATAGCGCTTGGCCGGATCATCCGGCACCGAGGCCTCGCCGGGGGGAGAATCGCATTCTGCGCGGAGGTCTGCGACCACACGCATGGCTTCAACTGCCACCTGAGCTGACGGGGACGTCACCCAAAGTGCCTCAGAATCCGACATCGTCTTGGTCGTTCGTCCGCGCAATACATGGATGTCGCCAAACTGCGGATCACGTTCTATGTGCAAGCAATCGGCGCGCAGGTTCCAAGCCTCTTCGACTCGCATGAGGCTGAAATTCAGCAGATAGCACAGTCCAGATCGGCTCACGAGGTTGAGGTAGCGACTCAGAGTTTGAATGCGAATTTCGTCGTCGCTCACTCCCAGCCAGCGACGAAATAGTTCCACCATGCCAAACCGATGCGCTGTGTCGATGAATGGGCCGTAGTACTGCCGCCCAGTCCACTTTCCGTTTGATCCATCCGACGGCCACTGAAACGGATAGAACGATTGTGGCCTGCGTTGTCCTTGGAGACTGGCAGAGTTGTGCCGATAGGCAGCCAGACAGAAGCGGAAGCACTCCTCGACTTGGCCTCGATGCGCCAAAAAGTCATCCAGGCATTCACGCAAGCGTGTGATTTGATAGTGCCAAATGCGGGGCGGGATATAGGGGGTCTGGAGCTTCTGGTGGTCGGGCATGGCCGCTGCGAGGCGTGCCAACCCTGCGCGATCCAACAAGGTGAACCCCAGCGCATCCCGCCGCTCATACAGTTCGTGCAGCAATGCCAAAAACTCACCGGACCGGGAAGCCTGGAGCACCTCCGGGAGAAGGTCGGCAACGCGCGGAAAATGACTCAGTTCGGATGCGAGAATGCCTTCTTGAGTGCACAAGACGAACAGCCGACGCATCTGGTCGAAGCGCGTTTTCAGGCCTCGGTATCCACGGGCTCCATTGGGGCCGTATAGCCACCAGCCGATTACGGTCCGCAATAAATCGGCGTTCGCAGGATCGATCGCGGCGACATATTTCTTAGCTGGGCCATCGCCGAAATTGAGAGTGAGCCGTTTTCCCGCCCACGCGTCGAGCCGCCAAATGGCATCGCCCCAACGGCTCACCACCTGGCCAGCGGCATCTATGATGACCGGCCAATCACGCTGCGGTGGCCAGCACGGCGGACGGTAGTTCGGCGCATCAGGAATCGCTAGGGGCGAGTCGATGCCGAGGCCAAGTTCGGAAAGAATATTTTTCGTCATGCTGATCTTTGTCGCAGTTCTGCCAATTGGATGAAGCCATCCCAGGCCGGGTGGTAGTCACCTTCACTTATGCGCGCTCTGGCTTCTTCGACCCAAAGCCTGCGGACCTCGCTACTTTCTTCGAAGAAGCGCAGTTTGGCCGTCAGCCGATCGATCACCAGCAGGGCCGGATGCTCTGTCGTCAGGTGCTTACCCGAACTGGGTGGGCGGTAGCGTGCCAGTTCAAGCGATTTGAGGTGGCGCAAGCTACCGAGAGACCACACATGATCCTCACTTTCGATATCCCGGTGCTGGGTACAGAACAGGCAACCGGCAGCATTGATGCAGTCGGGTCGCGGACCATTCTTCGGCATCGTGCCCACTGGTTCAGGTGTGGCCGATACACATCTACCAGGAGCAGGAGGTGAAAGGGACGGATCGGTTTGCTGATGGAAGCGCGTAATTTCCACCATAGCGATCTGCGGGTGCGGGTCGGCATATACGCGTATCAGCGTTTGCACCGTATGCTGGGCCAACTCCGCAACCTGTTGGGGATTCTGGGACTCCCGAAGCAACCAGTTGATGCGCGTCCCGCGCAGTTTTCGCGGTCTCACAAGCGGTATGCCAAGCTCGCGGCAGATGCGCGTAACGTTCGTGAACTGCGTCGCCTCTTCTAGGATTCGTCCCCCGCTACGTATAAGCGGAAAGAGCAAACCATCCGGCTCATTGGGAAACCATTCGGAACGCCATTCGAGATAGCGCTCGAACCACTCTCGATAACTGGCAAAAATCTCGAATAGCACTTCTCCTTCCCGTCGATTTTTGTAGGTACGTATCTGGTAGCCGTCTAAGTGGCTGGTGTAATGAAACTGCTCAACCCGCAGGGTATGTGCTTGCTGGAGGTTCAGACCGGTCTGGGCGATGAACATCAGCAATTCACTCTCGATCCGTAAATTGACGATGGGGAAACGGGTCCGCAGTGTCCGATCTGCATCGTGGGCGGCACGCGCCGCCAGGGATGCTTCGATTTGCGCTTGGTTTTGCGGCCTGGTACGGCGGGCCGCTACTTTCTCGGGGCTCTGCAATCCCGACCATAGTTCCAGCACTTGGCCGGTGCGTAACGAAATACACACTGGGAGGGGGGCCATTGTCCCCCTCCAGGTCAATGCCTCGCATACGTCAGCTAGAAGGTGTCCGAATGCGAAGGTGTTTTGCAGACTCTGCTTGTCCGCTTTGCTCGTATGTACCTTGCCTTTGCCGCGCGGCTTGCGAATACGTGTGCTCTTGCTCAGGCTTGCTTGGCGGTCCAGTGCTCGGTCCAGCATCGTCGCCGTGAGCCTGGTGAGATCGTACAGGGACCCATCGCTGAAATTACGTTCGACTCGATGACGCTGGAGCAAGTGATCGGTCCAACGAATGAACGTGTCGGCCGCCGTCTCGAGACTGAGATTCACGTTTTCTGAATCGATCCAGGCAAAGAATCGACGCAATGCACTGATCTTGTTCTGCACCGAGAAGCGACTTCCGCCACCAGCAAGGTCGTCAGTCATGTGCTCATGCAGCCGCGTCACCAGCTCGAAACGTTCCGGCAAGGGACTGCCGAGTTCGCTCTGCGCGATCTGGCGGCCCACATGCTTCACCTTTGCTGCTGCACCTCCGCGAAACAGCAGCGGCCGGAGGTCCCAGGGCGTTTCAGTGGCCCCATACTCAAGCATCGGGAAAGTGAGGTCGAATTCGGAACTATCCATCGTACCGCGCCCCAGCGCCGATCCCGCTAAATGCCGCCATGAAGCTATTTGAGAGGGCTTGTTTGATCGGCAGTGCCTGTACGAATCGGATGTATTTGAAGGTGGTGGCTTCAGAGTTAGGCCCGTGAAGCAACGCGTCGCTGACCGTCGCAATTACAATAGCGACATCGGCACAAGCCGATAGCGCCAGACGTGCCAATTCGGTACCGAAGGTGCAGCGCGACTGATGGAAGCGGAATTTACGGAGCACCTGTAGTTCTGCTTTGACGCCCCGTTTTCGAAACTCGGACATCTCAACATTCACAGCAGATGACTGATCGGTGCCGCGCCTGCCATAGGCGTTACCAAAGCGGGTCAAGAACAGCAAGTCACGATTCTCGGGCGAGGCTTTCGCCTCTCGTTCCATCCTCCGCCAGCCTTTGGCATATTCCAGCAATTCATCACGCAACGCTTCGGGTATCCAGACCTGGCCAGTCACACCGAATTTCGTGTGCACTGGCGGAGCTGCGCCTGGACCAACTGCAAGGCGTAGAAGCCCTTCAGCGGAAGGGTCGGGGGCGGCGCGCTCCAGAGATTGAATCTTGAGATCACAGATGCTGCCGAGCCGCATCCCGGTAAAAAATCCAAGGGCCAACATGAGGTAGAGCTCGGGCGTGGCGTTCTCTGCGGCGAAATCCAGAATTGCATCGCGATCGGTCTCCGAGACTGGCAACAGCCCATCTTCAAGCGTTTGGCCTGGGCGCTTACGGTTCGGGATGCTGAGGTCGGTGGTGGTTCCGCTGATCGTTCGCTCGAACCCCACCCGGTCGAAGTATTTAACGACGTAGGGCTTTTCCCGCCACAGCTGGACGTGTGGAGAAAGAAGCTCCCTATGCCTTACCCACCGATAGAACATGATGCAATTGCGCATGTACTCAGACGCCGTGGATGGGCTGATCTGGCCGGCATCGCGCATCTTGATCAACGCCCCTCGGTATAGCACCAGGCAGCGGTCAGCTTTGCGAGCGGGAAACTCGAACCACTGCAAATCACGAGATTCAAGAAATTTAGCGTAATTGAGAAGGCCATTCATGTTACTGGCAACGGTCTTAAGAGAAGCGTCACCAGTCGTTGCTCGCTCCACTGCCCACAGGTTTGCCTCCCTCCAAGGTGCATAGTCTGCCCAAAAGATTTGGGGCAAGCCCTCAATGGATGGCCGGCTGCTACTGGGGGAGTATGCGACGGCGTTCTCTCTGCGCACGAGGTAATGGGGCACGAAATGAATGCGCTCTAGCGTCGCCATTCAACGCCCCTGGGACGCTTAACAATGTCCATAGATAGAACTCAATAGCTTAGGCGTCCGCACTATACAACATACTCTTATCGATGCTGTAGACCTCGACGGCAGGCACCATTGATTCAATGAGGGTCATCACGCGCTCGCTCATATCTCCATAGAGCGCGTAGTTCGACGAGAACGGGACGATGCCGTGCTTATGCAGCTTATGCTTGATTTGGAAATACGGCTCGCCCATCTTCACATAGGGCTTGGCGTCGTAGCTGCGGGCGATCACGCAGCCGTCGTTGTTGCTCAGCACCACGATGGGCACGCGGGCCAGGTCGGGTCGAAACACGCGCTCGCAACTGGCATAGAAGCTGTTGCAGTCGATCAGGGCGAAAACTGGTTGGGGTTTAGACATGGCTGCGCACGCTGCATGTGATGACGCCCCAGATCACCAGCTCGTCGCCCTCAAGCACGTACCTCGGTGGATACTTTGGGTTCTCCGAAAGGAGAATCACCTCCCTACCGCGAATGCAAAGCCGCTTGCATATGGGCTCGTTGTTCAGCAGCGCTACGACGATGTGACCGTGCGCAGGCTCCAAAGCGCGGTCCACCACCGCGAGATCACCTTCAAAAATACCGGCGCCTTGCATGCTCTCCCCAGCGATTGAGACCAGGTAGACATGCGGGGCGCGAATGTTCAGAACCTCATCCAATGAGATGTGCGCTTCGATGTGGTCCGCCGCCGGAGATGGAAACCCGGCGGGCACTCGAAACGAACATAAGGGCAGCTTCAAGCCACCCTCGGCAACAGGGCCTAGAATTGAAAAGCTCATGACGCACGTTCCAAAATACTGTACGAACATACAGTTAACTTTGTACAAGATTGGCGGTCAATTTGTATAGGAAAAATCTGACAGGCGGGACAACCCATGTGTGGGAGATTCGTGCAGTACGAGGGGATGGCGGTGTTTATGGAGGAGCTAGGGCCACAGCTCCCGCTATTCAGCTGTTTCGATGCAGTGCCGATCGACCGGTACAACATCGCCCCGATGACTAGCGTACAAATTCTCCACACCAGCGACGCCGCCGTTCACATCACCTATCAAGTGTGCTGGCCGCCAGCCTGGGCGAAGGAGAATGCCCAGATTCCATCAATGCGAGGGCCGAAACGGTCGCGAGGTGAAATCAGAGACCCAATCTAATGCTTCCTATCACCGAGCCCCCGATTGCTCTGACAACCATTGAAACTTAACCCCTCCTAGGCATCCCGCATCGTTCAGTAAATAATTCCACCCGGGCCTCAAAAACTGGGCTATGTTTGCAACAAGGCGTCAGGCATTAAAAGAAGAGTCTCATACCATAATATAATTCCCGCAAACCAAACGACCTGGAAATTTGAAGCATGAAAAAATCCACTGCAATTAGCCGTAGAGTCAAATCTTGCTGGGAACATATTTCAAAAGAAGAATATGAAGAAGCTCTTATAGATTTTTTCCCTGCACTGGATAAAACCTCTCAATTAAGATATCCGAAAATCAAAACCGTCGGCGCAAGGATCGAAGCTTTTTTGTCGGATGAAGAAGGTCTCATATCGGCACTCGCCACAGAAAACTTTATTATTAACTGTAAATTCGGCGAATACACATTCCCCAAAGCGATTTATAAACTAGGCAGAAACCCTATATCTCATGAAGGTGAGTTAGACGCCAGACTAACATTTGACAATATGGACGGCATACGGATCAGCGGCGACACTTGGAACTTGCCTCCCACTTATATTTCGGCACTCGCAATAAGTGTAATGATAGCACCAGAAAACCTAAATGAATCTATCAATACACCTACATCAATTAGTCTTTACGGAAACACCTTTCCAATCAATACGCTATGGGGAGCTAGACATTTGGTAAGGGATCTAATATGCACTCACTTCAGAAACCCTGACTTATTCAACCATCGAAAATAAAGATAGCATTAGAAGAAACCAAGCAACTATAGCGAAACAGTTGATATTCCTCGGCTTAGCTCAGGCAGCGGCTATCCAGCTATGTAGAAGTTTTTGACGTTCCACCAATCTCATAGCGCTGGAAACGCACGACCTCCTCTCCAAGCCAATGATTTAGCTGTGTCATCCGCGTCTGAATTGGCTCAAGTTCGTTGGCCGCATAAATCTCAGCCGCCTCCCTGATTGATCCAAACCCACCCGCGTTCTGCGGCACGATGCCCATCAACTGTGGCGGAATGCGCAGGCTCGCCAGCACGTCATCACGGGTCTGATTCTTGATCGAGTTGAATTCGTCTTTGGCCGCTACCTCGCTGACAGGGATTAGCTGAATCCCATCCTTCTTGCCCGTGGGCGAGTAGACAAACAGGTTTCGAAAATTCCCCGGCCCCTTCGAATCCTTCAATGCCTTGCGCAATGCATCGATGTCCGCCTCGGTCTGGGCCGCGTCGGTCATGTACAGGATGAAACCGGCATGACTGCCGTTCTCGTAATACTTGCGCCGGAACAGCGTCGCCGACTCGTTGAGAAGCGCCGATTGCAACGCACTGATCCACTCCGGCAGCCCATAAATCTCCTGGTGCAAATCCGCTTCGCGCAGATGAAAAATGCTCCCCGGCTCAAACGCGTGCTCGTTCTTCCAGCCCTGCACCTGGTAGAACTGCCCCTCCGGCCCAACCCGCATGTACTTCGCCAACGACGGCACCAGTTGCCTGGTGTTGCCCAGCACCGAACGGCGCTTTTCCAGATAGC
This sequence comes from Pseudomonas sp. JL2, assembly GCF_031570495.1. NCBI lineage: Bacteria > Pseudomonadati > Pseudomonadota > Gammaproteobacteria > Pseudomonadales > Pseudomonadaceae > Pseudomonas > Pseudomonas sp. JL2. Next base: position 61,310 of record NZ_JAKUDH010000014.1, on the reverse strand, counting down.
CATTGCCCAGGCACAGAAAATCCAGGGCGAACTGTTCAAAAGCCGCCCGGGACAACATCGGATGCGGGATAAAAGTCTTGCTCAACAGGTTGCGCTTGAACATCAACCCCGAATGCAAATGCACGCTCGCGCCCACTGACCGGGCCAGGCCGTTGAGCGACAAAGGCGGCTCATACCACCGCCCGTTGAACCAGCACTCCAGATAGTCGAACACCTCCCGACCACCCAACACCGGCGTCGGATCACCGAAGCTGAACACCTGGGTACCCGCACTGGCGGCGTCGAGGGTAGCCGGCAGTAGCTCTTGGCTGGCAAGTTGTTCGGTCATGTGAAAATCTCCATTCGCCCGGTATTGGCAGCGGTCTGCCCTTCGAGCGGTTCGTTCTGCAATGCATGGAAGAGCGCCCAGGCCAAGTCGGCATGGCCGGTGTTGTCGTTGCGGCCGGCGGTGTAGGTGAACTGGCGACCGCCTGCGGTGATGGTTTTGCGAATAGCCATGAGCGACTGGGCCATGTCGGTCCAGCCGGCGTCGAACTCCAGCCGGCCCTTGTGGATCACGTCGTAGGCCTTCAGCACTAGGCGGGTTTTCACCTCGGGCGAGTAGCTAAAGGTGGTCACAGCCGGGAAGAACTGGCGCACCAGCTGCGCAACGCCACTGCCCAGGCCGGTGACATCGATACCGATGTAGGTGACCCAGTAGCGGTCGCACACGCCCTTGATGGCGGCGGCCTGGGCGGCGAAGTCCATGCCGCGAAATTGGTGGCGCTCGAGCACGCGGAACTTGCCACCCGGCACCAGGGGCGGCGCGACCACCACCAGGCCGGAACAATCGCCCGTCTCGGCCGGGTCATAGCCGACCCATACCTGACGGTCGCCGAACGGCCGCATGGCGAACGGTTTGTAGTCCTCGGCCCACTCTACCCAGCTATCGACCATGCAGGACTGCAACACCGACAGCGGGAAGATGCTCGCGCCGTCATCGACGAACTCGCACATCAGCAGATTGGCAAAGGCCTCCGGGCTGTATTCACGGCGCAACTCTTCAATGTCGAACAAATCGCAGCCGCCGCGCTCGGCGTCGAGGATCGTGACGATCTGTCGCCACAGCCGATCCTCACAGAACCGGCCCTGCTGGAGTGCGCCGTGGGTCACGTCCACTTTGGTGTGCTGCGCGGCCGGCTTGCCCTTGTTGAATCGTTCCCCCGTCCAGAAGGTGTACGCCTCGTGAGCCATGCTCGACGGCGTGGAGAAATAGGTTTTGCGCCACTTCTTGTGCATCGCCATGCCCGAGGCGACCTTGTTCAACTCCTCGAACTTGAACGTCCAGAAGAATTCGTCGAAGTAGAAATTGCCGTGGTAGCCCTGGGCGGTGCGGGCGTTGGTCCCGAGGAAAAACAGCTCGGCGCCGTTGGGCAGCACAATCGGGTCACCGGTCAGTTCGACGCCGATGACTTCCCGGGCGAAGGCCTGAATGTAGCCACGGAACAGGTAGGCCTGGTTCTTCGAAGCCGACAGGAAAATCTGGTTGCGACCGGTGTCTAGGGCGTCGATAAACGCCTCGCGGGCGAAATAGTACGTGGCGCCGATCTGCCGACTCTTGAGAATGACGCGGGTGCGCTGGTTGCCGGCCCGGTACCAGTCTTTTTGGTAGTCGAAACAGCCGTCGATGAACGCCTCGCGCAGCAGCTCGATCTGGTCTTCGCTGATGTCGTTCTTCGGTGACTTTTTCTTCGGCCCCTCGTTGCGCTTGGCGAGGTTCGGGTTGAGGTCGGTTTCGGTACCACCGCTCTGGAATCGCTGAATGCGGGCCTGGCGCTCAAGCTGCCGATGCAGCAGATCGATCTCCTTGAAATCGCCGCCGGTCTTGTTGTCCTTGAGGATCAACTGCACCAAACGCGCTTCTAGGGCGCCGCCGATGCGCTCCACGTTGTCGGCCCGGTCCCACTCGTCGCGGGCCTTCCAGCTGTGTAGCGTTTTTTCTTTTTCGCCCGTAGCCTCGGCAATCTCGCAGATGCGCCAACCCATCCAGTACAGGAACTTGGATTGGCGTCGCGGATCGATAGGCAGCAGGGTGGTCGTCGTCATGGCCGAGATGCTGCCGCCCATGGCGACGACTCAATAGCGCCGCCCCTTGTACCCTCCCCGTCTACAGTCCCGTCTCGTTGCCGCCGCTCGCGCCCGTGACGACCATGCCCCTCATTGCAACGCACTGCTCAACCCAGCAGGCGCCCCACGCATTGAGGATTCCCGGCATGAAGAAGTTTCGCAGCAACTGGTTCCGCGTCGCCGTCGAGGGCGCCACTTCGGACAAGCGCACCATCAAACGCAGCTGGCTGGAACAGGCCGCCAAGAACTTCAACCCGTCCACCTACGGCGCCCGTATCTGGCTGGAACATTTCCGCAGCCTGCTGCCCGACAGCCCGTTCAAAGCCTATGGCGACGTGCTGGCAGTGAAAACCGAAGAGGTAGACATCAACGGCCAGAAAAAACTGGCCCTGTTCGCCCAGGTTGAGCCCACCCCCGAGCTGATCGCCATGAACAAGGCGAAACAGAAGATATACACCTCCATCGAAATCGACGACAGCTTTGCCGATACCGGCGAGGCCTACATCGTCGGCCTGGCCGTGACCGACTCGCCTGCCAGCTTGGGTACCGACGTCCTGGCGTTCTCGGCCCAAAAACCCGACGCCAGTCCGTTCAAGGACCGCCACTACTCGGCGACCTCGATGTTTACCGAGGCGCTGGAAACCGAGTTGAAGTTCGAGGAAATCGAAGAGAAGCCAAGCATCGGTGCCCAGCTGTTCAGCAAGGTGCAAGCGCTGCTGACCGGCAAACAGGCCAAGGACGACACCGAGTTTGCCCAGATTGGCGAAGCGGTCGAAGCCATCGCCGAACACGTTAAGGATCTGCCCGACCAACTGGCTGCTGAAAAGCAATTTTCGGCGGGGCTGAAAACCCGGCTCGACCAGGTCAGCACGGAACTAACAGAGCTGAAAACCAAGCTCTCCACCACCCAGGACCACAGTCAGAAACCACGTCCGCCTGTAACCGGCGGCAATGACCTGGTCGTGACCGACTGCTGACAGTCAGCCCAACCACAGCCCCCGAATCATGAAGGACGATCAACATGCGTAACGACACCCGAGTACTGTTCAACGCCTACCTGCAACAACTGGCGCAATTGCATGGGGTGACTGACGTCACCACCAAATTCACCGCCGACCCAAGTGTCGCCCAGACCTTGGAAACCCGTATTCAGGAATCCAGCACCTTCCTCAGCGCCATCAACGTCTATGGCGTACAGGAACAATCGGGTGAAAAAATTGGCATCGGCATCGACGGCACCATTGCCAGCACCACCGACACCACCGTCAAAGACCGCGAGCCCCGTGACCCGAGCGGCCTGGACGACCGTGGGTACACCTGCACCCAAACTAACTTCGACACCGGCCTGCGCTATCAGAAGCTGGACCAGTGGGCCAAGTTCAAGGACTTCCAAGCACGCATCCGCGACGCCATCATCAAAGCCCAGGCCCTCAACAGGATCATGATTGGCTGGAACGGCATCAGCCGTGCCGCGACATCCAACCCGGTCACCAACCCGTTGTTGCAGGACGTCAACATCGGCTGGCTTCAGAAAATGCGCCTGGAGAACCCTGCCCGGGTTCTGGATGAGGTGGTGGACGGTAGCGGCAAAATCGAAATCGGCGCCGGCAAGGATTTCGAAAACATCGACGCCCTGGTCGTCAGCATGGTCAACGAGTTCATCGAGCCTTGGTATCAGGAGGACACCGAACTGGTAGTCATCTGCGGTCGCCAACTGCTGGCCGACAAGTACTTCCCGATCATCAACAAGGTCCAGGCGCCGACCGAAATGCTGGCGGCTGACATCGTCACCAGTCAAAAACGGCTCGGCAACCTGCCGGCGGTTCGCGTGCCGCACTTCCCGGCCAACGGCCTGCTGGTGACCCGCCTGGATAACCTGTCGCTGTACTGGCAGGCAGGTACCCGCCGCCGCACCGTTGTGGACAACGCCAAGCGCGACCGCATCGAGAACTACGAATCGGTGAACGAAAGCTACGTCATCGAAGACCTGGGCTGCGCGGCCATGGCCGAAAACATCACCCTGAACTGAGGCGGCGATCATGATCAACCCCTGCCGCCGCCACTTTGAACGTGTCACTGCCGCTATTGAGGCGGCAGCGACCGAACCCACCCAAACCATGGCCGGCGCTACAGCCTACGAACACCAGCTCAACCAACTGCTGCAAGACCGCCTGCGCCTGAAACAGGTCCAGTCCAACCAGGGCAAGGCCGAACTCAAGCGCCAGTTGCTGCCAAGCTATGAACCCTACGTGCAAGGTGTGCTGGAAGGCGGCCAGGGCGCGCAGGACGAGGTACTGACCACCGTCATGGTCTGGCGTTTCGATGCCGGCGACTTCACCGGTGGGCTCGACATCGCGACCTACGTACTGGAACACAAGATGGTCATGCCCGACCGCTTCGCCCGCACCTTGGGCTGCCTGGTCGCCGAGGAAGTCGCCACGGCAGCATTCAAGGCTCAGAAGGTTGGCGAACCGTTCGACCTGGCAATCCTGCACCGCACCGCCGAGCTTACCGACGCCGAAGACATGCCCGACCAGGCCCGCGCCAAGCTGTTTCTCGCCATGGGCCGCGCCACGCTGGAAGGCATCACCGAAGAGGCCCCAGGACAACCCGGCCAGCTCCAGGCAGGTGTGGATCTACTGAAAAAAGCCATCGCCCTGCATAACGCCTGCGGTGGCAAGAAAGATCTGGAGCGGGCCGAACGCCTGCTCAACAAACTTGCCGGCCCTGCCGGCTAACCGAGCGTCCCCACGCACCCCGCCGGCTCGGGGCGGATCGGCCAGGCCGCTCCTCCTGAACGTGAAGCCCCGACCACCGGCGACCTAATTCTGAGTGCTGTTCCATGAGCGGATTCGTAGCCAGCGGCCCCGTCGCCAGCGGCCACATCAACACCGACGTCTTCTGGCCCTCGATTGATCTCGACGAGCTGCGAGCCACCCTGCGGATCGATGCCAGCGTCACCGCGCCACGTTTGGAAACCGCCGCCGTTGCCGCCGCCATCAGCGTCAACCGCGAGCTGAGCGGATGGCGCGCCATCCAGCAGGCCGCAGGCCATGCCGAACTGGTAGACGTTCCCGGCGAAAAAATCAACGACGTATCTGTCCTGGTGCACCTCTACCGCCGCGCCATCGAAGCCGCCACCGGCGCCGAAGTGTGTGAGCGCTACCGCTCCTACGACACCACCAACAGCGGCAACCAGAACGCCGAAGATCTCACGCCAAACATTGACGACTACCGCCGGGACTTGCGCTGGACTGTGCGTGACTTCCTTGGCATCAACCGCACCACCGTGGAGCTGATCTGATGCCCGTCACCGTCCGTGCCTTTCAAAACGACACCGTTGACGCCCTGTGCTGGCGTCACTACGGCCGCACGGCCGGCGTAACCGAAGCGGTACTCGAAGCCAACCCCGGCCTGGCCGACTTCGGGCCGATCCTGCCCCAAGGCTTGGCCGTGCAGATGCCCGAAGCCCAGACGACCGCGCCACAGCGGCAAATGGTGAACCTATGGGACTGATCAACCTGCAACGAGCCCACGAACCCACCAACCCTGGATTACGGAATGAAGCGCATGCCTGAACGTCCCGACACCTGGGCCTGGCTCGCCGCCTGGCTCGAACAAAACTGGCCTGCCCTTTACGCGGGGATCCTGGCTCTGACCATCGCCGCCCTACGGATCATGTATGGCGGTGGCACCTTGCGGCGGATGGCAGTCGAGGCCCCCCTTTGTGGTGCCCTGGCACTGGCCGCCAGTCATGGCCTGGCGCTGCTCGGCATCCCCGTCTCAACCGCACCGTTCTTCGGTGGGGTAATCGGTTTGCTTGGGGTTGAGGGGACTCGCGCCGCTGCCAAGAAATTTTTCACTCGCAAGGTAGAACAGCTATGACGACGCTTCGCCACGGCGACCGCTCGCAAGCGGTGCGCATCCTGCAAAAGAACCTGAACGACCACGGCGCCGGGCTGGTGGTGGACGGCGACTATGGTGACTCCACTGAAGCGGCCGTAAGGACATATCAGTTGAAAGTCGGTTTGGTCGCCGATGGCGTTGCCGGCGAAAAGACCCAGGCCAGTCTGGCCGGCGGTGACTGTCAGTTCCTGCTGAAAAACGAGGACCTGGTGCAGGCCGCGCAGATCCTCGACGTGCCACTGGCAAGCGTCTATGCCGTCAACGAGGTTGAATCCAAGGGCAAGGGCTTCTTGGCGAACGGCAAGCCGGTGATTCTGTTCGAACGGCACATCATGTACCGCCAGCTCGCGACGCCGCGCCACGAAGGCGACAACCCCGACGAACTCAAGCGCCACGCCGACCAACTGGCCGCCGCCAATCCGGCCATCGTCAACCCGAAGTCCGGCGGCTATGCGGGCGGCACTGCTGAGCATCAGCGCCTGAGCCATGCGCGCCTGATCGACGACACCGCCGCGCTGGAATCCGCTTCCTGGGGCGCGCTCCAGATCATGGGCTTTCACTGGCACCGCCTGGGCTATGCCAGCGTGCAGGCGCTGGTCGAGGACATGGGTGCAGGCGAGTCTCAACAGTTCGCCGCCTTCGTGCGTTTCATCCAGACCGACCCGGTGCTGCACAAGGCCTTGAAAGGCCGTAAATGGGCCGAATTCGCCAAGCTCTACAACGGCCCGGATTACCAGCGGAACCTGTACGACATCAAGCTCCAGCGCGCCTATGAGCGGCACGCTGAGTGCGGCTGCGGCCAGGCGGTGGCGGCATGATCGATCTGGAGGCGGTGCGCAAACTGGACGTCCAAGACGGCAACCTGTTGGTGGTGCCGGAAAATACCGAGCAAGCCGATATGGAGCTGCTGTGCGAAGCCCTGGCCTACATGACACCCGGTTGCCGAGTAGTCATCGTGCGAGGTCCGGTGGAGCTGGTGGACGTCGGCGACATGAACAAACTGGGCTGGTACCGCGCATGAGCACCCTGCGCCAGGCGCTGTACGGCATCGCCCTGCTGGGCGCCCTGGCTCTGCTGATCTGGGGCCAGGAACAGCGCCTCACCGTAGCCGAGAAGAACACAGAGCTGGCGGAGAAGGACACCAAAACCGCACGCGCTGAAGCTGACAGGCTGCGCACCACGGTCGGCACGCTGCAAACCACCCTGAACGCCGAACGCGTTGCCCAAGCCGCCCTGCGGACCCAGCAAGATCAGCTACGCCAGGGCCTGGCAAAGCGCGAGCAAACCATCGAGGCGCTGAAACGTGAAAACGAAGACCTTCGCAACTGGGCTGACCAGCCTTTGCCTGAGCTTGCTCGCCGGCTGCGCGAGCGCCCCGCCCTCACCGGCGCCGACGCTTATCGTCAGTGGTTGTCCGGCCGTGGTGCCCTGCACCCTGCCGGCGACAAGCCCACTCAATAACGGCGATCAGCTCACCGACCAGGACCGCGTCGAAGCCGCATGGGCTGAATGCGCCGGCCAGGTAGACATGGTGTTCAACCATCAACAGGCGGCCCCATGAACAAACCCGAAAGCCTGCGCGCCCATCTGCTGAGCACAGTGGCCGAACTCAAGCACAACCCCGACCGGCTGCTGATCTTCATCGACAACGGCAAAATCCGCTGCACCGCGGCTGCCTCGTTGTCCTTCGAATACAGCTTCGATCTACAGGTCATCCTCACCGACTATGCCGGTCACCCCGACAGCGTCATGTTGCCGTTGCTGGGCTGGCTGAGCGTGAATCAGTCCGAGCTGCTGGAGAACCTGAACAAGTCCGCAGAGGGCATCCAGTTCGAGGCCGATATCCTGGACAACAGCAAGGTGGACCTGAGCCTGACACTGCCGCTAACCGAGCGTGTGGTTGTGGGGAAAGGCGCCGATGGCAATACCACCATCCACCATCCTGGCGAGCCTAAGCAGGTGGCCGCATTCCTCGACCCGGCGTGGATACCTGGCGCCCAAGGCACCGGCAGTGAATGGGTCGTACCGAAATGACCAACCGATTGGAAACGCTGGAGGATTGGGCCGCCGGCCTGCTGGGACAACTGGAACCGGCATCGCGCAACAAACTGGCCCGCAGCATCGGCCAGGCCCTGCGGCGCAGCCAGCAACAGCGGATCATCGCCCAGCGTAACCCGGACGGGAGCAAATACGCGCCCCGAAAGCAACGCAACCTGCGGGGGAAGCAAGGTCGAGTGAAGCGAAAGGTGCAGATGTTTCAGAAGCTGCGCACGGCGAGCTTTTTGAAGGTTCAAGGTGATGGAAATGCCATAACCGTCGGGTTCACAGGACGAATTGCACGCATTGCCCGGGTGCACCAGTACGGATTGAAAGATCGCGCCGAACGTGGGGCGCCTGATGTGAGATATGAGCAGAGGAAGGTCCTTGGGCTAACGGATACCGACTTGGATCTGATTCGGGATTCGATGCTTACTTACTTCACCACCCGAACGTAGCTTTACCGAAGGGTTTCCATTTCAACAAATAACAGGTAAAAGCTTACCCAGATGCAATCTAAACAAGTATGGATCTGATAGGAGCAAGTGGGTCATGTCTAAAACTTTTAAGGCGCACTGTCCTCGCTGCGACGGCGAAAGAACTTGCTTTATACATGGTGAACATGAGGAACCATGGAGTTGGCACGATGGGTATAATTCACAGCACGGACAGAATGATTACAAAATAGCGGAATGCTGTGGATGCGAGGTGGTGTTTTTCCACAAAAGTGGCTGGGACTCAGAAGATTGGGACATTAGTTACGACCCGGTCACAAGAGAGGAAATCATCACGAACCCGGTAACTGCTATCACTTTTCCAGCGCCTGAAAAGAAAAGTGAAAAACCGGATTGGGTTTGGGCTATAGCGAAAATCGACCCTCAGCTATTTCATATTCTAGAGGAAATGTACCAAGCATATGAGCATGGCGCGTTAATTCTTGCGGCGGTCGGTTTGAGAACCGCTTTTGATCGTACCACCACAGTACTTAAGATCGACCCAGAGCTTACATTAAAACAAAAGGTCGCCCTACTCCTAAATGAAGGCTATATAGGCGAAACAGAGTCAAAAACACTTGAAGTAGTAACAGATGCTGGTAGTGCCGCCGCACACCGTGCATGGAGTCCAACTCTTGATGGATTTCAAATATTGTTAACTACACTCGAACAGTTTATCCGTCGCACAGTTGTGAGTGGCAAATCGGCCTTGGAAATAGCAAACACCATTCCCAAGCGACCAAAACCCAACCCGAAACAAAACGAGCAGCCTTAGGCTTGTAGCGCGTCAACACACAACTCTGCGAAGCTGCACTCCCGCACGCGTGGCGCCACCATCGGCGCCATGAACAACTTAGCCACCCTCGCCCGCCTGATCGAAAACCTCATCCGCTTCGGCACCATCGCTGCCGTCCAGATGCAGCCTCCGCGTGTGCAGGTCAAAACCGGAACACTGACCACTGCCTGGCTGCCGTGGATCGCTCTGCGGGCCGGCTCCGACCGAGAGTGGAACCCACCGACAGTCAACGAACAGGTTCTGCTCTTCAGCCCCTCGGGCCAACTCGGCAACGGCGTTGCCTTGACCGGCCTTTTCAGCGACCAGATCCCCGCCAACGGCGACCGCGAGGGCCTACACCGCGTCACCTACCGTGACGGCACAGTGATCGAGTACGACAGCGTCGCCAACCACCTCAACGCCACGCTCACCGATGGTGGCACCACCAACCTGGTCAGCACCGGCGGCATCAACATCGTCGGCAACATCACCCACCAGGGCGATTACACCCAGACCGGCAACCAGAACGTAACCGGTAAGGTCACCGTCTCGGTAGACGTAGTAGCCGCCGGCATCAGTCTGGTGAAACACCCGCACGGCGGCGTGATGCCTGGCAGCGACAAGACGGGGAAACCGGAATGAACCGACACACCGGCGCCGCCATCACCACCGTGGAAAGCATCGCCCAATCCATGAGCGACATCCTCAGCACACGCATTGGTACCCGGGTCATGCGCCGCGAATACGGCAGCCTGTTGCCCGAGCTGGTGGACCACCCTTTCAACGACATCACCCGCTTGCAGGTGTACGCGGCCACCGTCATGGCGCTGATGCGCTGGGAGCCGCGTATCAGCCTGAGCCGCGTGCAGTTCCAGGGCGCCACGCTGCAAGGTCAATCCTCGTTGGATATCGAGGGCAGCATCGTCGATAGCAACGAGCCGCTGAGCCTGAGCGTGCCGCTAAACCTGGGGGGCAGCGCATGAACTCATTCGTCGCGATTGACCTGGGCCAGCTCCCCGCGCCCGAAGTTGTTGAACTGATCGATTACGAGCAGATCCTCGTCGAGCGCAAGGCCTACGCCATCAGCCTCTGGCCGGTCGAGGAACAAGCCGAGATCGCTGCACGGCTTGAGCTGGAATCTGAGCCCCTGACCAAACTGCTCCAGGAGAACGCCTACCGCGAGACGGTATGGCGTCAGCGCGTCAATGAGGCATCTGTCGCCAACATGCTGGCCCTCGCCAAGGGCAGCGACCTGGAGAACCTGGCCGGCAACTTCAATGTCAAGCGCCTAGTCATCCAGGCCGCCAAAGCCTCGGCCGTGCCCCCGGTCCAGTTGCTGATGGAAAGCGACGACAGCCTGCGGGAGCGGGCTCAAATGGCATGGGAAGGCCTCAGCACCGCCGGCCCGCGTAACAGCTACATTTTTCATGCGCGCTCTGCCGACGGCCAGGTTGCCGACGCCACCGCCGAGAGCCCGGCCCCGGCCGAGGCGGTGGTAACCGTGCAATCGATTCTGGGTGACGGAACCGCCTCGCCCGCGCTACTGGCAAAGGTCAATGCCTACCTCAGCGACGACGACCGCCGCCCTGTCGCGGATCGGCTCACTGTGCAAAGCGCCCAGGTCATCAACTACCAGGTCAAGGCTAAGCTGTTTCTCTCGACGTCCGGTCCTGAGAGCGAGTTGATTCTCTCGGCGGCCAATGCGCAGTTGCTGGCTTTCGTGCACCAAAGGCGCCGCCTGGGCTTGGAGGTTTCAGAGTCGATTATCCACGCCTCGCTGCACGTTGAGGGTGTGCGCAAGGTCGTGCTGGAGAACTGGGCGGACATCGTTGCCACGAAGTACCAGGCCCCGTATTGCACGGCCGTCGATTTGGCGCTGGGGGTCGAATGATGGCAGACGCGCCCCTTCTTCCAAGCAATTCGACGCCGTTGGAGCGTCAAGCGGCGCAGGCGCTGGCCCAAATTCAGCGTGTGCCGATTCCATTGCGCACGCTGTACAACCCCGACCTTTGCCCACTGCCCCTTTTGCCCTACCTGGCCTGGGCTTTCTCCGTGGACCGCTGGGACAGCAAGTGGACCGAAGCGGCCAAGCGCGCCGCCATCCGCAGCGCGTACTACATCCATTCGCGCAAGGGCACTATCGGGTCACTGCGCCGTGTCGTTGAACCGCTCGGCTACCTGATCGAAATCATCGAATGGTGGCAGACCGTTCCGGTCGGCCCTCGCGCCACCTTCAGGCTCAAGGTGGGCGTGCTCGACACCGGTATCACCGAGGAGATGTACCAGGAACTGACCTGGCTGATCGACGATGCCAAACCCCTGACACGCCATCTCACCGGGCTCGCCATCAGCCTGGAAACCACCGGCTCAGTTCATATCGGCGCCTGCATCACCGATGGCGACGAGATTGATATCTACCCACCTACACAGCGAGACATCGAGGTCACGGGCTACATCCATCAGGGCGGCCGTGAACACCAGATCGACACCATGGACATCTACCCATGACAGACCAAAACACCCAGTTTTTCGCCATTCTCACCGCCATAGGTAAGGCCAAGCAGGCCAACGCAGATGCCCTGGGCATTCCCTGGACATTCGCGCAGATGGGTGTCGGCGATGCCAATGACACCGATCCGATCCCCAGCGAACAGCAAACGCAGTTGATCAATGAGCGTCGGCGTGCCCCGTTGAACCAGCTCAGCGTGGACCCAACCAACCCCAACATCATCGTCGCCGAGCAAATCATTCCAGAAAACGTCGGGGGCTGGTGGATTCGGGAGGTCGGCCTGTATGACGCCGACGGGGACCTGGTCGCCGTGGCGAACTGCGCGCCGAGCTTCAAGCCTTTGCTGACTCAGGGTTCGGGCCGCACCCAGGTAGTGCGGATGAACCTCATCGTCAGCAATACAGCCAACGTCGAACTGAAAATTGACCCGAGCGTTGTCCTGGCGACCCGCACCTACGTGGATTCAAAAGTCCGCGACGAACTCTACAAGCTCGACAGCAAGCAGTCGGTACGTGCAGCCACCGCTGGCAATATCGCTTTAACGGGCCTTCAAACCATCGACGGCGTTAGCTTGGTCGCGGGTGATCGAGTCCTGGTAAAGAACCAGGCGGCCGCCAAGGACAACGGTATCTATCTGGTCGGCGCGGCTGCATGGTTACGTGCCCCAGATGCTGACAGCAATGCCAAAGTGACCTCGGCCATGCTTGTGCCAGTGGAGCAAGGCACCACGCTGGCAGACACGCGGTGGCAGTTGGTGACCGACGGGGCAATTACGCTGGGCACCACGGCGCTGACGTTCCAGAACATCACGCAAGGCTTTGCGACAATCGACGCCCCCGCACTGATCAACCCCACGGGGAATACGCCGACGCGCTTTGACAGCAGCAAGAGGCTCACCACGACGGAATGGGTTAGAAACCGAGGCGTGGAGTATTCGGGGTTCTTCAGTTTTACTGCGCCTTTAGTCGGGACGCTTGCACACGTCGGAGCAATGATTCACGCCTGGGGAGCGGGCCCAGTCTCGTACAGCATCCCCGACTCAGTAGCGAATAACATTCCACTAGGCGCAACCATCCGCTTGCAGAACTGGAGCAATGTAAATTTGCTTCTGACTGTTCAAGGAGCGGATAAAATGCAGGAGGCGCCGAGCATTCCGTCATCTGCGGCAAATAGAAGTATTCCGCCTGAGACTTACGTGGATATAACATATGTCGGAGGCGGCGCCTGGCTTTTATTGGGAACTGGTGTATTCGGCAAAATCGCCCCTTTCGCCTCTTTGAATAGTCCGAATGGATGCACGAAGTTGCCGAGCGGTACCATTCTGCAATGGGGCTCGTTTCCTTGCGGAGTTAATTCAACGAATACCATAACTCTGCCGGTGACTTTTCCTAATGCGTTTTTTCACGGGTACACAACGCTCACGGATAACGTGGCCGCTGTGGGCTCCTACCCCATTGCCACGCTGCTACCGCTGAGTACGTCCACGTTTTCCCTGCGCTCGTATTACACATCATCGGCCATGCTCGTAAGTTGGTGGGCGGTCGGGAATTAACGTTGAAATTAATAGGTGAATTAATGGGGCTTTATTCGAGTAAAGCGTTTAATGGATTCTTTGACGACTCCATAAACGAGACCATTCCCGATGATGCAAAGGTCATCACGTTAGAACGGCGCGATGAGCTTTTAGCTGGGCAATCCCAGGGCAAGTTTATCGACTTCAGCCATGAGGACGGCCCGGTACTGATCGATCCACCACCGACCTCCCCAGAGGTCTTGGCTGCTATTGAGCGGCGCTGGCGCGATGAGCGACTGCTGGAGACGGATGGGATTGTTTCACGCCACCGCGACGAGCTTGAAGGCGGAGTTACGACCACGCTGACGGCGGAGCAATATACCGAGCTGCAAGCGTACCGCCAGAGCTTGCGCAACTGGCCGGAGTCTGGCCAATTCCCTCTGGCGGAACATCGGCCGGAAACGCCGTCCTGGTTGGCAATACAGCCGCAATAGCCACTATCAGGACGTTACCTGTCTGCCTCTCTGTATCTCTACCTCCTACAAGCCCCTGCGCTCGCCCAACCGGCGCGCGCGGGGCAGCCTGTGCACTGTCATCCCAATCACTGCGCAGGCAAACCCATGGCCGATTATCTCCACGGCGTGCGGGTCATCGAACTCAACGACGGCACCCGCCCCATTCGCACCATCCCCACCGCTGTTATCGGCATGGTCTGCACGGCCGACGACGCTGATGCCACCGCTTTCCCATTCGACACACCGGTACTGCTGACCAATGTCCAAACCGCCATCGGCAAAGCCGGCACCACGGGCACACTGGCGAAGAGTCTTCAGGCAATCGCCGACCAAACCAAGCCCTACACCATCGTCGTGAGGGTAAAGGAAGGCGAGACCGAGGCAGAAACCACCAGCGCCCTGATCGGCACCACCACGGCCGAAGGTAAATACACCGGCATGAAAGCCCTGCTCGCCGCCAAGGCTCGCGTTGGCATGGTGCCGCGCATTCTCGGTGTGCCAGGCCTCGACAGCCTGCCGGTTGCCACCGCCCTGGTCACCATCGCGCAGCAGTTGCGCGGCTTCGCTTACGTCAGCGCCTGGGGCTGTAAAACCAAGGAAGAGGTGGTCGCCTACCGTGACAACTTCGGCGCTCGCGAAGCCATGGTCATCTGGCCGGAGTTCCAGAACTGGAGCACCGTTACCAACGCGACTGTCACCGCCTCGGCCGTGGCCCGGGCTTTGGGTCTGCGCGCCAAGATCGATCAGGACGTGGGCTGGCACAAGACGCTGTCCAACGTCGCGGTCAACGGCGTCACCGGCATCAGCGCCGACGTGTTCTGGGATCTGCAAAACCCGGCCACGGACGCCAACTACCTCAACAGCAACGAAGTCACCACGCTCATCAATGAGGGCGGCTTCCGCTTCTGGGGCAGCCGCACCACCAGTGAAGACCCGTTGTTCGCCTTCGAGAACTACACCCGCACCGCGCAGATCCTCGCCGACACCATGGCCGAGGCGCACATGTGGGCAGTGGACAAGCCCCTGCATGCGTCCCTGGTGCGGGACATTATCGAAGGGGTGAACGCCAAGTTCCGCGAGATGATCGCGGCGGGCTACCTGATCGGCGGCAAGTGCTGGTACCCGGAGGATGCCAACGACAAGGACACGCTCAAGGCCGGCAAGCTGTTCCTGGATTACGACTACACGCCGGTGCCACCGCTGGAAGACCTCACGTTGCGGCAGCGCATCACTGACCGCTACCTGATCGACTTCGCCAGCAAGATCAACAGCTAAACCGGGCCTCCCCGCAAGGGGAGCTGACCCTGTGCCTGAGCAACGGAGAACCCCGCCATGGCCATGCCCCGCAAACTCAAAAACCTCAACCTGTTCAACGACGCCAACAGCTACCTCGGTGTGGTCAAGTCGGTCACCCTGCCCCCGCTCGGCCGCAAGATGGAAGCCTATCGCGGCGGTGGCATGAATGGCCCGGTCAAGGCTGATCTCGGCTTCTCGGATGATGGCATCCAGTTCGAATGGAAGACCGGCGGCCTGGATCTGATCGCCCTCAAACAGTTCGGCGCCGTCAACGCCTCGGGCGTCGCGTTGCGCTTCACCGGCTCGTTCCAGCAGGACGACACCGAGGAAGTCAGCGCCGTGGAGGTCGTGATGCGCGGCCGGCACGAGACCATCGAAATGGGTGACGCTCAGCCGGGCGAAGACACCGAGCACAGCATCACCACCACCTGCACCTACTACAAACTGATCGTCGATAACGAAGAAATCATCGAAATCGACCTGCTCAATTTCATCGAAATCGTCAATGGCGTGGACATGCTGGCAGAGCAGCGCAAAGCCCTCGGCATCTGACCCTTCTCGCCCTAACCCAGGGCGGTTAACCCTGCAATCTGGAGCCACACATGAAACCTGAAGACACCCTCGAAGCCCTGCCGCCGGTTGACGACAACACCGTCACCCTGGACACCCCGATCACCCGTGGCAAGACCGTCATCGACAGCATCACCCTGCGCAAACCGCAATCCGGCGAGCTGCGCGGTGTGCAACTGGTGGACCTGCTGAATATGGACGTGGCCACCCTCATCAAGATCCTGCCGCGCATCAGCGCACCAGGTATCACCGCGCCGGAAGTTGCCAGCATGGACCCGGCCGACCTGCTCGCCTGTGGCAGCAAGATCTCCGGTTTTTTGTTGCAGAAGTCGGTGAAGACGGACGCGTCCCTCGTTGCGTAGAAGACGCCATGGCCGATCTGGCCGTGGTTTTCCATTGGGCACCGGCTGACATGGACCAGCTGGGCCTGCAAGAACTGATGGAATGGCGCGAGCGCGCCCGAGTGCGGAGTTCCACTGATGGCGAATGACTTAAAACTTCAGGTGTTGCTCAACGCCATCGACAAGGCGAGCGGCCCCCTGAAGGCCATCAACAACGGCAGCATCGGTGCCGCCCGCGCCCTCAAGGAAGCCCGCGACCGCCTCAAGGAACTCAACACCCAACAAAAGGACGTTAGCGCCTGGCGCACCCAGCGCGCTGCCGCCGAGCAGACCGAACAAGCCCTCGTCGCTGCCCGCGATAAAGTACGGGCGCTGTCCCATCAGTTCGCCGCCACCGGTGCGCCGACCAAGGCGATGACCAAGGACTTTCGGGCAGCCGTTCGCGAAGCGCAGAAGCTCAAGGAACAACATCAACAACAGGGCGTACAGCTCCAGGCCCTGCGCAGCAAACTGCAAGGCGCCGGCATCAGCACCAAGAACCTCAGCAGTCACGAACGCCAGCTGCGCGAACAAATCAGCGCTACCAACGCCAGCATCAGCGAACAGGGCAAACGCCTGGTCGCGTTGAATGCTCAGCAAAGGCGCCTTGCCATCGAGCGCGCCAAGCTGGAGAAAACCCAGAACCTCGCCGGCAACATGGCGATGAACGGCGCCGCCGGCCTGGGTGTGGGGTATGCCGCGAGTCGGCCGGTGGCTAAGACCATCGGTGCCTTTGCGCCGAACGAAGACTCGGCCACACAACTCAAGGTTTCGATGATGGACGGCACCGGCAAGGTGTCTGAAGACTTCCAGAAAATCACCGACCTGGCGACCAAGCTGGGCGACCGCCTACCTGGTACCACGGCCGACTTTCAAGAAATGATGACCATGCTGCGACGCCAAGGCCTCAGCGCCAAGAGCATTCTCGGCGGAACCGGCGAAGCGGCTGCGTATTTGGGCGTTCAGTTGCAGATGCCCGTAACCGCCGCGGCTGAATTTGCCGCGAAGATGCAGGACGCCACCCGAACATCCGAAAAGGACATGATGGGGCTGATGGACATCATCCAGCGTGGGTTCTACTCAGGTGTACAGCCCACCAACATGCTCCAGGGCTTCAGCAAGATCGCGCCGGTCATGGACACCATCAAAAAATCGGGCATCGACGCCGCTGCCGAGCTGGCACCGCTGCTGATCATGATGGACCAGGCCGGTATGGACGGCGGCGCGGCCGGTAACGCCTTTCGGAAGATCTTCCAGGCCGGCCTGGACAAGGATGGGGTCAAGGACGTCAACAAGATCATGGAGCTGGAAGGCAAGCCCATCCGCTTCAAATTTACCAACGACAAGGGCAACTTCGCAGGCCTGGAAAATCTGTTCGCTCAGGTCGAAAAACTCAAGACCCTGAACGACGAAGACCGCACCGCCACCATCAAGGATCTGTTCGGCGACGACTCCGAAACCATGACCACCTTGAACACCATGATGAGCAAGGGGCTCGACGGTTACCGGGAAATTCAGCAGAAGCTGCAAAACCAGGCCGACCTGCGCAAGCGCGTCAACGAACAACTCGGTACCCTCACCAATGTCATGGAGGCCGCTCAAGGCAGCTGGACCAATGCCATGGCCGAGTTTGGCGCCGCCGTGGCGCCTGAGCTGAAAGAGATGATCCAAACTTTGGGAAAGGTCGCCAACAACGTCGGCGCCTGGGCTCGCGAGAACCCCAAGCTGGCGGGCGGCCTGGTCAAGGTCGTAGCGGCCGTGGCCGGTCTGGCCTTCGTGTTTGGTGGCCTGGCATTGACGATGGCGAGCCTCCTCGGCCCATTCGCCATGGTGCGGTACGGCATGGGTATGTTTGGCATTCGCCTGGGCATTGTTAAGGCCCAGTTGATCGGCACGCGCACCGCAGCAGCAGGCGCCGGTGCCAACATCGGCAGGCTCGGGAAAGTCTGGCGGTCGTTGGTAGCCACTCACTCGGCGGGTGGCTTGCTCAGTGCGTTACCTGCTTTCGTCAGCAACGCCCGCCTAGCTGCCGCCAGCGTGCTACCGATGCTCGGCGGCGCGATCAGTGCCGTCGGTACCGCCATTATGGCGACGCCCATCGGCTGGCTGCTGGCGGCCATCGCGGCCCTGGTTGCCGCTGGTGTCCTGGTCTACAAGTATTGGACCCCCATCAAGGGTTTCTTTCTCGGTTTCTGGCAAGGCCTGGTCGGTGCACTACAACCAGTCCTGGATAGTTTCGCGGGGCTCGGCCAATCGCTGCTGAACCTGGGCCAGGCCGTCATGACGCTGCCAGGTGTCGGCGCGGCCATGGAACTCCTGGGCAGCATCGCACGCCCGCTGTTCAGTCTGATATCAGATGGCGTCAGCAGCCTGATCACCTGGTTCGGCCAGCTACTTGCGCCCGTCGAAGACGTCGGCGGCGCGGCTCAGTCAATGGGAGAGCGTTTTGGCGCTGTCATCGGCAACATGCTCAGCCTTTTGTTGGGTCTACCCGCACAGTTCGCTGAACTGGGTACGCAGATGATTCAAGGTCTGGCAAATGGCATCACCAATAGCCTGACCGTAGCCAAGGAGGCCATCACCGGCGCAGGCGATGCGGTGATTGGTTGGTTCAAGGAAAAGCTCGACATCCACAGCCCCTCGCGTGTGTTCGCGGAGTTGGGCGGCTTCACCATGGCCGGCCTGGCCCAGGGTCTAGAGGGCAGTCAAAACGGGCCACTGAGCGCTATGACCAGCCTGAGCAAACAACTCACGGCAGCCGGCACACTGGCCCTCGGTGCAACCGCCATGCCTCTGGCGGCCATGCCGTTGCCGCAATTCCCGGCCGGGGCTGCCGCTGCCTCTTCGCTGTCGATCGATGATCGTGCGCCCATCAGCCCTGCCCCGGCACCTGTCCATGACAGCCACGACACCTACGAAATCAACATCCACACCACGCCAGGCATGGACGCCCAGGCGATCAGCCGCGCCGTGCGGGCCGAGCTGGCGCGCATCGCCAGCGAAAAGGCTGCCCGCCAGCGCAGCAAACTTTCAGATCTGGAGTAACCCACCATGATGCTTGCCTTGGGCATGTTCGTGTTCAGCCTGTCCACCGCCGCTTACCAGGAGCTGCAACGTCAAACGGATTGGCGCCACGCGAGCAACAGCCGCGTCGGCGCCGCTCCGGCTCGACAGTTTGTCGGGCGCGGCGACGACACCATCACCCTACCCGGCGTCATCCTGCCGGAGCTCGCCGGCACCGCCCTTAGCCTCGATGCCCTGCGCCTGATGGCGAACACCGGCAAGGCCTGGCCGATGGTCGAAGGCAGTGGCCGGATCTACGGCTTATGGATTATCGAAGGCCTGAGCGAAACCAAGACGCTGTTTTTCCGTGACGGCACGCCTCGGCGTATTGAATTCACGATCAACCTCAAGCGCATCGATGACGACCGGATCGATCTGCTCGGCGCCGGTACCAGCGCAGGCGTCAACATCTTGAGGTCGCTGCTGTGATTGATGCTGCCCTGTCCAAGGTGACCGGCTACGTCGAAGACCTGGTCGAACGCTACCGCCGCGATGCGGCCTACCCGGTGCCGGCGTTTCGTATCACAGTCGATGGCAATGACATCGCCCAGTTGATCAGCCCACGGCTGATGAGCCTGGAGCTGACAGACAATCGCGGGATCGAGGCCGACCAGCTCAGCATCACCCTCAGCGACCACGACGGGCTGCTGGCGATCCCGCCCAAAGGCGCGATCATCCGGCTGTGGCTGGGTTGGAGCGACACCGGCCTAGTGGACAAAGGCACCTACACCGTCGATGAAACCGAACACAGCGGCGCGCCGGACGTACTGAGTATCCGCGCCCGCTCGGCGGACCTTCGCAAAGGCCTGAAGACTAAACGCGAGCGCAGCTGGAGCAATACCACCCTCGGCGACGTCCTGGGCGACATCGCCCTGGGCAACGGCCTCACCGCCACCATTGCCGGCGCCCTGGACGGATTGCCCATTCTTCAGCTGGACCAGGCCAACGAATCCGACGCCAACCTGATCAGCCGCGTCGGGGAGGAGTTTGACGCTGTGGTCACCGTCAAAGCCGGCTGCCTGCTGTGCCTGCCGGCTGGCGGCGGCAAGACGGCCACCGGCGCCGAGCTGCCGCATATCACCCTCACCCGCGCCGATGGCGACCAACACCGTTATCTGCAAGCTGACCGCGACAGCTACGACGGTGTACGCGCCTATTTTTACGACGTGAACAGTGCGAAGAAACAGGAGGCCATCGCCGGTGGTGGTGAAAACCTCAAAGACCTGCGCCACACCTTCAGCGACCGCCAGTCCGCCCTGCGCGCTGCCCGGGCGGAATTCAACCGCCTGCAACGTGGCAGCGCGACGCTCAGCTATACCCTCGCGCGTGGGCGACCTGACCTCATTCCCGAACTGACCTACACGCTCCAGGGCGTGAAACCGGAGATTGACGAGATCATCTGGTATGGAGGAAACGTGCAGCACACCCTGAGCCCGGATAATGGGTACACCGTGCGCCTGGAGTTGGAAAGCAAGCTGCCCGAGGATACGGTTGAGGGGCTGGCCGAGGAAAACAAAGGCGATTACACCGGGATCATCGCGTACTACCGCGACAAGAAAACCGGGAAGGAAAAGACTGTGACGGCGGGGGATCAGAGCAAGCCGAAGCGGTTGCGGTGGTTATATGCTAGTCGAAGCTCAGCTAAAAGAGCGGTAGAAAGAGAGTACAAGAAACTTAACGATTAGCCCACGACTTACAACGGACTCAGAGTTTAGAGTCCGCTTGACTCAATTTTATTTCCCTGTTTGGCCGTAGTTCCGCTCAGCGGAATCGAGTGCTGCCTTCATATTCGCTTCGAGCGCGGGATACACTTCGCGCATGACGTTGAAGTGCCACTCTTTTGGAAGAGCACGCTTTACAGCCTCGTCCGAAAGATTCGTATACAGCGCGCACATATATTTGTGAAACGCTCGCACCCGCTCTACCCTATATCCTACTCGTTGGAGCCTGCTATAACTATTATTAGAGACTTCACGCCCCATAATATTTAGCATTTCCCAAACCTCCTGATCCGCTACGAACGTGTCCATCATCATGTTTTCCACAAACATGAAGTTTGACAATAAATCTCGTACTATATACCCACCCAAACGACTAGGATAATAGCTGGACTTAAAATCCGCCTCGCCATGCCCACCAGTGTAAATAAATCTAAACCTACACAAATCATTGAGTACTTTCAACGCAACTTCATCACCGATACCTACCGATCTTAAGCAGCGATTGATTTCAAGTCCGTCCAAATATTGAAAGGAGGCGTCAGAACTATACTGTACCAACGCAGAAAGTACGAAAAGCCTAGTCAACTGTAATCCTGTCCTACCGAGCCTTGAATCATAAGGATTCCCAATAGAGGAAAACGATTCATCATAAACGGACTGGTTACCGAGCAATATCGCCCTTAAAGCCTCATGTTTTGGTAAGGTATATTTGCCACCGGACCGGTAAGTGTTATAAGCTTTGCCAGGATTTGAATATCCGTGCTCAATGAATTCGCGGGTCATCCGAAGAGCATTTCGTACATCACCTGCTGCAAGTACTTCGAGTAGCGTCCCGACATCTGTCCCCAGCACTGAACTTTGCATCAGTTCAATAATATTCGCCAGATCTGCAACGTGAACTTTCATGCCATTTTCCGACATGAAATCGCCAGATTCTCCGCTGATCAAATTTCTAGCTAAAAAGAACCGCTTCGACAACACCGCCTCAATTTTAGGAGGCTCAATCAAGATAGGGTCAAAATCAAAAGCATTGAAAGCAGGTGAATTTCGATGTTCAACATAAGTAGAACTTCGCAAAGCAATTACTAAATTCAGACGCAAGCGTTGGGAAAATGCAACTGCCTCAGTGAAAATATTAGACTGAAGCGTCTCATCTAACTGATCGATATTATCGATTACCAAGTAAACGGGAGCATTAGATGCACCATAAACCAATAGCTTATCAACGTATGGTTTAACAGCAGCATAATCCGCCATCATTTTTTCAGTTACTAACTTATCAAAGTCTTCAGGACGGTTGGCAACTAGAAACGCAGGGCCTTTTCTCATACCCTCAATTTCAACTTTGTAAGCATTCTCTACGCAAAGTTTGTAATCGGAGAAATAATCATCATCGATGAGATAGTTTTTAATGCCGTCGTAGATAAAGTCAACTGGCAACTGATCATTAGTATAACTTAAAAAGTCTATTCTTATCCAATGTGGATATGCCACTCCTTTTTTCTTCTCAAAGATCGAGGCAGCTGTTACGTTTCTTGTATAGTGAAGAAAAGTAGTTTTTCCCGCGCCAACCGTACCTAGAATTACTATAGCTAGTGGCTTTGCCTTTTTCTGCAAGTTTTGAAGTTTATCGCGAAAAAAATTAGCATCTTTTTTCAGCATCGGACGCGCTGGCTGCGCACTGAATAAATGCTGGCTTTTTGAAATATGCATATTAATACGCCGATCAAACTTCGTCTTATCGGGCGAATTAACATAACATTTCTCAAAAAGGGCGGAATCCATTTCGATGATCGTATCAGAGAAAGCCGTTGTAATCGAATTTTCAATCAAAGGGTAAATTGTGTTCTGATTGACCGACCGCGAACTCCTGAAAAAATTTCGAAGCCTTCGCCCCTCAACTTGATCCTCAGTATAACCAAGAAGAGTATTCTCCAAACTTGAATTTACGACAGCATCCCGAGAAAGAATCCCTACAAATTCCGCATAATCTGTTTTAAGCGCAGATTCAAGCGAGTTAAAAACCAACCCGTAAGACTGATGAAAGGTGACTTGATCTGTACGATTCGCAGGAAATATTACCCATTGATTTCCGTTTGTAACAACGGCAAATTGTATGCTTAATTTTCTACAATAATCTCGCGCCTGTATAATCGCCTCACCGAGCGCACCATGCATATTCGCATTAGTAAGTTTTATGCGTCTGTCGCGAGGAAGGCTTTGAAAAACCACTCCACTTTTCTTAGCTTCAACAACGAATGCAGTACTTGCCGTTCGAATAACATAATCGGCATAAGTCGTACCGCCGTCTTCGGAAACGCGCTCTTCAACCTGGACATCATTTAACGTCCAACCCAACACTTCAAATAGTACTTTGTCGATCAGCTTTATTCTGGTTTCGGCTTCATTTGCACTCTCAAAGTCAATTTTCTTTGCGGCACTTAATAGCTCATTGACAACAGCGCTCATAAATATCCCTATACAAATCGAGGATCCGAAAACTACGGAGCAATCGCGCTTCACTTCCACTCACTGCGAGATGCTTGATAAAAATTGTGAGCGCCGCGTTCTTAATGGGTACAGATTATGCTGGCCTTTTGGAATCGGCAAGGGCTTCAGTCAAATCCTTGAGGCGCTGCTCGATGTCCATTAAGCGTTTCTTCTCCTCAGCAGCGCTTTGTATCTCCCGTTTACCCGCCTCTCCCAACGACCGGAAAAGCTCAAGCATGGCCTCTTCCCGGGGATCATTCAGAGCTGGTGAGGGTTTCGTCTCAGGCGCATCGCGAAGCATGGGGCCCTCACCCGCAAGCAGCCAATCAAGTGAGATTCCTACGGCGTCGCTCACGCTTACGCACAACGCATAAGGAATTGACTGACGGCTTCGCCAGCTGCCGAGCGTCTGGCGGTTCACATGGAGCTTTCTAGCCAGCTCGCTATCGTTATCAACCGAAAAAACCGTCATCAAACGATCAAGCACAGCGTCGAGCGACGTTTTATTCATTTAGAGTCAATACCGCTTGATTTATGCAAAAAGAGTAAATAGGCTTATGCGTAACGAGTACATCTTAACCAAACAGGAACACATCAACCATGAGCCAAGCCATGGAAAAGCGCCAGATTCAGGCGCGACTGATCGAGCACGGCAGCAATTTCCGCCAGTTCGCAATCAGTCACGGCTACGAGCCACGCACGGTGACTCAGGTAGTTCAGCGCTGGGCAGGTCACGACACGCTGCCTCGCGGTCGTTTGTCGTTCCGCATTCTGCGTGACCTTTCCAAGGTGATCGGCAAGGAAGTCCTACCCGGAATCCTGGCGGACTCCAACGAGCAAACAGAATGCAAGGCTGTATGAAATGACTGTAGGGCCGATGGCACCAGGGAGAAACCAGAAGATGAAACGCCCACTACTAGCGACCAAGCGCCAAGTGATGAGCGCAGTCATTTGCGCTTACCCCGGCGGGCGCGAGTGCGCCGCTGCCCGGCTCGGTTATGAACTCAAGAAGTTCGACAACCATGTTTACGAGAACGCCGGCAGCCGCCCCCTGAGTGATGAACAGATTCATTTGCTTGAGCAGGACGCCGACACTACCCACTTACCTGAATACATCGCGGCCATGTATGGCGGCATGTTCGTGCCGCTCGCTAAACCCGAGACGCTGGACAACATCGACCTGTACAGCCGGTCGGTACACGCCGCAGCGAAGCGTGGCTACGTAGATCAGATCATCGCGAAGGCGTTGGAGGACGGGGTAGTTGAGCCAGGCGAGGCCGAGGCGATTCTCGGCGCTCACAATCGCTATATGGCCGCACGTCATTCCGAGGTGCTGGCCACCATCCAACTGCACAGCAAGCCAGTGCGGGGGCGATAGGCATGAAAATGTGCCATCAGCCCTTACCGAGGCGCGCCTTGATCTCTTTCAACGCCGTCGCGACGTCGTCAACTGCGAAGCGGATGTCTTCGGCTCTCACTGCCACACCTGGCTCCGTATGCAAGTTAGTCGTTTTGGTGGTTTCACGGCCATTCATGATTTTGACCAGCGCTTCGTGCCTCTCCAGCAAGCGCTGCAACAAGCTTTCAACATCCTTTTTTGAGTGAATCGCCATGGCCTTTATCCCCGAAGTAGAAAGACATCAATTGTTGGACCTGCTGGTTATCGCCCAGCAGCGGCTGAACACCTTAAAAGAAATCGTCACAACCACCAATGACTCACTTTCAGGTAGTGACATCAGGATCGCAATCGGCGACGCGATTACTCCATTGAATATCGCGCTCGAAGCGGCAGACACGCTTTAGGGGAATCGGTAATGAGTACCTACAAACTCGTCTGCCCGCACTGCCTCGGCCGCATGCGTATCCGCACCAGCGAAGGCACACACATTTTCCTGCGCGTGGCCTACCTGCAATGCACCAACGAGGCCTGCGGCTGGTCGGTGCGGGCTGAGTTCGAAATGACTCATGAAATGAGCCCCAGCGGCATGGCGAACCCATCCGTCAAGCTGCCCATCGCCGACATTGCCCTGCGCCGTGCCGCGATGAAGTCCGCCAACGATCAACCCGACCTGCTCGACCAAATGGAAATGGAGTGTGCGCAATGAACCATGAAGAGCTTGACCACGACTACCGCAGCAGCATGCAACGAGTGGCGTTCGCCTACCTGCAACGGCACGAAGCGCAGCACCTGGTGGATTCTGATCTGTTGTACGAAAACTGCGTTCGGCACATGACCACCGCGTTGGAAGTGCCGGTGTTCATGGCGCAGAAGCTGGTGCACAACGCCTGGACTGAATTGCAGGTCATCAACCAGCGCAAGTGGATCGGCGTGGACTGGGGTAACAGCCCAGGCAGCACTGTCGTCCACCTGATCGATACCCGGGCCGACCTTCGGTACCCGGTTCCGGCAAGGCTGCTGCCGCAGACCCTGCTCGCCCAGCGCGATGACGCGCTGAAGCAACACCCTCAGTAATCCCCGTTTAAACAACCCGCCCTGCCCCGCTTCCCGTGGGTTTGGGTGAGCTTTGCCCGAAATACGAGGTGGACCATGCAAATCGACGTCGCCATCACCGCAAAACTGCCCCGCGAAGAGGCCGAAGCGCTGCTCCAAGCGCTACGGAGCCAGTACGCCCAGCAGTTCAACGAGCATTGGTACGACGACCGCTTTCGCAGGATTCCCGAGGGTTTGCGGCATGGCTCGTTGCTCGCGGCCTTCCCGGTGATGTCCGCGCAAAAACGCCTGATTGGCGCCCTTAAACACAGTCTCGACGAAGCGAAGTAAGCCACGATGGAAATGGAACAAAGGCTGCGAGCCGACGTCATCCAACGCATTGAGCGGGACTACCAGCTCAAGCACATGCCCGGCACCAACTACATGCGCAAGGGTGTATGCCCTGCGCCAAGCTGCGGCCAGAAGACCCTGTACACCTTCTACGATTCGCCCTGGACGTTGATCTGTGGACGGCCGGAAAAATGCGGCCACCGGGTCCACGTCAAGGACGTCTACGACGACTTGTTCAACGACTGGAGCAAGAACGTACCGTCCACCCCAGATAACCCTGTTGCCACAGCACGCGCCTACCTTGAGTTTGCGCGGGGCTTCAAATTTGAGCTGATCGCCGGTTGGTTCACCCAGGAAAACTACTGGGATAGCCGGCTGAACATTGGCAGTGCCACGGTGCGTTTCCCCCTGGAAAAAGGTGGCTACTGGGAGCGCCTGATAGACCGGCCTGACCGATTCGGCAAGATGAAAGCTCGCTTCCGTCCAACTGGCGAAGGCCTGCCAGGTTACAAGGGCGTCTGGTGGTGTCCGCCAAGCGTGGACCTGTTGAACGTCGATGAACTCTGGATCACCGAGGGTATCTTCGACGCCATCGCACTGCTGCATAACGACACCTCGGCCGTGTCGATGATGTCCAGCGCACCCTGCCCGACCGACTCGCTCAAGGCCTTGGTCAAACTTCGCCATGACGCTGACAAGCGCCTGCCACGCCTTGTCTGGGCGCTTGATAACGAGCCAGTCGCAAAGGCCAACATGCGCCGCTGGGCAAAGGAGGCCCGCGACCTGGGATTTACCTGCAAAGCGGCAGTGATTCCGCAGCCCAACGGCAAAAAAGTGGACTGGAACGACCTTCACCTACGGTGGAAGTCGATTGAGGGCGACGACAAACGCGCCGAGCAGATTGAGCGAGACTTCGACGAAGCCCTGCACCACGGGGACTTGCTGCTGGCTGATTCCGCCGAGGAAAAGGGTTTTCTCATCTACCTGCGTGACGAGCGCAAGGAATTCCATTTTTCGTTCCGCAAGCGCCTGTACTGGTTTCGGCTAGACCTTGAACGGTACGACCGTGCCATGGGTGACCTTGAAAGTTCGGACCGGCATGAGGATCAGTTGCTCACGGATGAACAGCGGCGCTACAAGGCGTTGCGTCAGTCGGGCTCGGTCACCAGCATCGCCAACTGCAATTTCCAGGCGCTGTATTACATGCGCAACGACCTGACCGACGAGGCCTGGTACTACTTCCGCATCGAGCGCCCGCAAGGGGCTGTCATCAAAAGTACGTTCACGGCCAAGCAACTCACCTCTGCGCCTGAGTTCGCGAATCGCCTGCTCAACGTTTCCAATGGCGCGATGTTCGAGGGTAGCGCCCAACAACTGAAACGGATCCTGGCGCCCCAGCTCGATTGCCTGAAAACCGTGAACACCATCGAATGGATCGGCTACAGCCGCGAGCACGGTGCCTATGTCTTCAACGATCTGGCCTTCTTTGGCGGGACGATACAAAAGCGCAACAAGGAAGACTTCTTCGACCTGGGCAAGCTGAGCATCAAGTCGCAGAGCCAGTCGCCGGTGCTGCACATCAATACTGACCTCAATGCCTATCACGAAGGTTGGTTCGACATTTTCTGGAGCTGCTTTGGCGTACAGGGCCTGGTGGTGCTGGCCTGGTGGCTGGGCGCTTTGCACGCTGAGCAGATCCGGCAGATCCACAAGTCGCTGATGTTTCTTGAGCTGGTGGGTGAAGCTGGCTCAGGCAAAACCACATTGATCGAGCTGCTGTGGAAACTGGTCGGCCGCACTGACTACGAGGGTTTCGACCCATCCAAAGCGACAGCCGCGAGCCGTGCGCGCAATTTCTCGCAGGTCAGCAACTTGCCGGTGGTACTGATCGAGTCAGAGCGTGAACAGAAGGATGGACAGCCGGTTAAGCACTTCGATTGGGACGAACTGAAAACCGCCTACAACGGCCGTAGCGTTCGCTCCACCGGCGTGAAGAACAATGGCAACGACACTCACGAACCGCCGTTCCGCGCCGCCCTGCTGATCGCTCAGAACAACCCGGTGAACGCCTCGGAACCCATCCTGCAGCGACTTTGCCATGTCCACCTGACGCGGGAGCACCACACGCCGGAAACCAAGCAGTTCGCCGAGCAACTGGAACGCATGCCGATGGAAAACATCAGCGGCTTCTTGGTCAAGGCCCTGCAACGCGAAGCCAACACCATGCGCCTTATGGAGGAAAACACCTCCCGCTACGAGCAGGAGCTGCTGGCCCAGCCCGGCGTGCGCACCGTGCGTATCGCCAAGAACCACGCCCAACTGCGCAGCCTGGTGGATGCACTGGCAGAAGTCGTGCCCCTGGGCGAACGCCGTAAGGCTCTCGCGCACGCTGAGGTCAGCCGCATGGCCTTGGAGCGACAGCAGGCAATCAACGCCGACCATCCGACCGTGCGCGAGTTTTGGGACCTGTACGAATTCCTCAATGGCCTGGACGAAAAAGGCGCGCTCAACCATGCGCGCCGGGATGGCCTGATCGCCGTGAACCTCAACGAATTCGTCGAGATGGCCGCCAACAAGCGGCAGCAGGTGCCAGCGCTCAGCGACCTGAAACGCCTACTCAAGACCAGTAAGTCACCCAAGTTTCTGGAATCGAACAAGCCCGTTAACTCAGCGCGCTTGCTGGACGCTTTCGACAAACCGAGAACCATTCGCTGCTGGGTTTTCCAGGGCGTTTAACAACCGCAACAACAGGAGAGTTCGCATGAACACGGCGCCCCAAAAACAACAGACCAATTGGTTCCAGCAGTTGCAAGAGTTCGAAGCAAAGCGCCCCGCCATCCGCAAGGCCGGTATCGAGGCACTGAACCGCCTGGTCCCTGTCGCCCTGCGCAGTACAGGCCAGAGCGCCATTGTCGGCCGTTTCCTGCTCGGGCTCTACAACGGCCACGACTACCCGTTTGTGCTGACAAGCCTACGCGGCCTCGACACAGCGTTGTTCGACGACTGCCTGGCCGTGCTGCAACTGGATTTCTCACCAGAACAGGAAGTGCACACCTACTTCCCCGACGGCGATGCCATCTGGGCAGAACTGATCAGGGTTTGGGCATGAAGTGGGCACCGAAACGCAACCGAAACGGGCAAGTGCAGCAGAACTGCTGGGTTACCGACAGCGGCTACACCGTGGCCGAGTGCCGGTTGCCAGAAGCGCGTTACCCCATCACTCGCCCAGGCGGCGAACTGCCTTTCGCTTATGCGAAGGACCGGGATGAAGTCATCGCAATCATCAAGCAAGACCAGGCCACAACGGCCTGAAAGATGGTGTCGAGGAGCGCCAACTCCCCGACACCTGCCACCAAAAGGAGAGCCACCATGCAAGTGAATCAACCCCAAAGCGGCACGCCAGAGGCTACCACACCTCGCTACGACACCATTGTTGTCCTTGGAGCCCAAGGCAATGTTGTACCGAAAGAAATAGACGGCGGTGCAGTTGTCTCGTGGAGTCGCGGCCATGAACTAGCGGCCATGGAGGCCTTGGAAGAATTCGTTCATGACCTGGCCATCGATGACAGTACGTATCCGGCTTTTATCACTGAACGGGCGGAAGAAGCCCTAAAACTTATGAGACAGCGGCGCGCAAATGGATGGGCTACAGAGGCCGCGCTAATAGCATGCCCCAAATGCCCTTTTGGCACTTGCGATGACTGCGACACCGCGCGGGGTGCCTCCGATGCTTAAACGCACCCTTACTCACTTCCATCTATGCTGCGGCCTTGGCAGCGGCGCTGCTGGCTTCAGCGACTCCAAACCAGTCCTGGGGCCCGTGCAAGCTGAATGGCGCTGCCTTGGCGGCGTCGACGTCGACCCCGCCGGCTTGCGCGACTTCCAGATGATGACCGGCGTACCTGGCACGCTCATGGATTTGTTCACCCGGCAGCAGTACATCGCCTTCCATGGGCAGCAGCCGCCCGCCGGTTGGAAAGAGGCTACCGCCGAGGTTCTTCGCCGCGCCGCCGGCAATGAAGACCCTGACGCCGTGTTCATCAGCAGCCCTTGCAAAGGCGCATCGGGCTTGCTGTCGGAAACCATGAGCCAGACGCCGAAATATCAGGCGCTCAACGAACTGACCCTGCGTTGTGTCTGGCTGATGTGTGAGGCCTGGAAGCACAACCCCGTGTCGCTGATCGTGTTCGAAAACGTACCGCGCCTGGCAACCCGTGGGCGGCATTTGCTGGACCAGATCAACAAGCTGCTGCGCCACTACGGCTACGCCGTGGCCGAGACCACCCATGACTGTGGCGAAATCGGCGGATTGGCCCAAAGCCGTAAGCGTTTTCTGTTGGTCGCCAGGCACGTCGAAAAAGTACCGGCGTTCCTGTATGAACCGGAAAAACGCAGCCTGCGGGCCGTGGGCGACGTGCTGAGCCGTATGCCACTGGCAGGTGACGTGGAGCAGGCTGGGCCTATGCATCGGGTGCCGGCGTTGCAGTGGAAGACATGGGTACGCCTGGCCCTGGTTGAGGCCGGTAAGGATTGGCGCAGCCTGAGTCGGTTCGCGATCGAGGATGGCCATCTGCGCGATTTTGTAATCGTGCCTGAGTACCGCGCCGGTTATCTCGGTGTAAATGAATGGCAGGACACCGCCGGAACCGTGGCCGGCCGGTCGAGCCCTACCAATGGAAAATTCTCAGTAGCGGATCCACGGCCGGCGAGCAAATTCGAATACACCCAATACGGCGTGCTGCCCTACGACCGCCACTGTGGCGTTGTCACAGGCCAACGAAGCCCTGGGCAAGGGACGTTCAGCGTTGCAGACCCGCGTATGAGCGGCGAGCGGCACAACAACGTGTTCCGCGTGGTTCACAACGACCAAGCCGCCGGCACCGTCACCGCAGGGCACGGGCCAAGCTCTGGAGGCCAGGCCGTGGCTGACCCTCGGCAACCCTCCAAGGGCTTCGGCAAGTACCTGGTAACCGACTACAGCAAGCCGGCCGGTACCGTCATCGCCGGCAGCACCACCGGACAAGGCGCTTTTGCCGTGGCGAACCCTGCGTATAAGAACTGGCACCCAGGGGCCAGCTCGCAAAAGTTGCGCATCACCCCCTGGGACGACAACGCCAGGACCGTTACCGGCTCACAACAAGTTGCCAGCGGTGCTCTATCCATCGCAGATCCACGCCCGGGCATGTTCCGCACCAAGGGCGATGCCTATTTGACCGGTGGTCATTACGGGGTAGTCAAATGGAAGGATCCGGCAGGCGCTGTTTCCGCCAGTGCCTGCCACGACAACGGCCGGTGGTCGGTTGCGGACCAGCGCATGCCGGCGCCCAACGACAGGCTGACCTGCATGATCACCAGCCTCGACGGCACCTGGCACCGCCCCTTCACCACGCTGGAGCTGGCCGCGCTGCAATCGCTGTTCGATCCGGAGGAGCACTGGTCAGCAGATCCGCAGACCGCGCATGAAATCCGTGTGATGCAGCGTGTTCGCAAGATCGAGCAAGCGCGTTTCTTCCAGCTGGACGGCGTCAACGATGGCCTTCACCGGGAGCGCATCGGCAATGCGGTGCCACGGGCGGCGGCGAAGGCGATGGCCGATGTGTTCGGTATGACGCTGCTGCTCGCCGAGGCTGGGGAGACGTTCATGCTCAGCAATGTTTCGATTTGGGTGCGGCCGGTGGCGGTTGCGTTGAGTGTGTCTCAGCTGGAGGCCGGTGTATGACCGTTTTTCTTCTGCTTTACCTATGCGCAGACGCAACACGTACGGATTGCCAGGTGATACCCACCCAACGCTGGGCCGGGCCAGACGCCTATGAGCAATGCCTCGGCGTGGTGCCAGGGCTTACTGAGGCATTGAGCACACCGAACCGGGAACGGCATCGGTTTGTTTGCGAGATCCAGACCGACAGCGCACAGCCGGCAGGAAGTGCCGCCCGGGCGACGCTCATTCACCAATCGTTTCGGATGTGAGGGACATCATGAACACAGCCTTTATCCTGATGGCCCAGTACAACGGCC
This sequence comes from Pseudomonas sp. JL2, assembly GCF_031570495.1. NCBI lineage: Bacteria > Pseudomonadati > Pseudomonadota > Gammaproteobacteria > Pseudomonadales > Pseudomonadaceae > Pseudomonas > Pseudomonas sp. JL2. The sequence continues at coordinate 29,138 of NZ_JAKUDH010000014.1, read as the reverse complement.
AGGCGATTATCTCGCTGGAGCAGGTTTGCCAAGACTACTTCACGCACCTGACGCCCGACATGTTTCAACGCAAGGTGATGAGCGGGCAGATCAAGATCCCTATCACACGCCTGGAACGCAGTCAGAAGTCGGCCAAGGGGATCCATATCACCGACTTGGCCGCGTATCTCGATCAACAGCGCGCAGCCGCGGTTAAGGAGAACAACCAGCTCAACGGGTTAAAACACGCCGTTTGAGCCACTTCATTGATGCGGCGCCCAGTTGGACGGGCGCCCTCAATATCTCTTCGTACCATTCCCACTTCACATAGCGATCACCCTTGCCACGTAGGTGGGTGTAGCGCCTCAGCGAATTCCAATCCCTGTGTCCTGAAACGCTCGACACCCGGGGGATATCCCAGTCCATTTCGAACAGACGGCTTACACCTTCGTGCCGAAGGTCATGGAAGTGCAGATTCTGGATATTCAAGATCTTGCAGGCCTTCGCCCAGGACGTGGAAATTGATTCAGGGCTATAGGGGAAGATATCTTCGCCGGCACGGGGCATGGTCTGGAGGATTTTCCAGGCCTCGTCTGGCACGTAGCACCACACATCGTTGCCGATCTTCTGGCCTGGGTTCTTCATATCGCGTACCAACACTCGCTGACCGGGCTTGTCGAGGTCATCCCAGCGAATCCGGGTGATTTCGTCGAGACGGCGCGTCGAGAACAGGGCGAAGCCCACCACTTTCATCATATTGATGATGCTTCTACGCCGGGCTTGCATGTCCTGGTAATGCTGCATGAGCTTCCCCAACTCATCCAGCGTGGGGCGCCGGTCACGCTCGCGGCTCTTCAGGTTGTATCCCAGCTTGCGCAGTACACGCCGTGCACCACCCATTGCCATAGGATCGAGCTGATAACCCCAGGCATCCTTTCCGATGGAAAGCACGGCGCCGAGGTGCGCCAGGTCGTTGCCGGCGGTCTGCGCCTGGACGCCTCCCCCCTCGGGGCTCATTCGCCACAGCGCATAATCGACCAGGCATTGGGTGTTGATATCGGTATCGGCCAACTTGCCCATGTATGTTTCGCCGATGGCCGTAAGGGTTGCGCGTTTGGTCTTGCCCAGCGGCCGGGCTTTCTCGACCTCGACCAGATACTGATCGATCATATCTTTGAGCGTGACGCCTTTGCGGCTCGCTCGCTCAATCGCACCTGGTTCATCCAATTCGGATTCGCGCTTGCGCGCCCAGGCCTGCGCCGCCTGTTTTCGGGCGAAGGTCTGGCTCTCTTGATAGACTTGCACTCCGTCGCGCTTGATGCGGATCTGAGCCGTATAGCTAACAGACCCATCCGCCAGTTTTCTTGCCCTGATAGTCGCCATGTCAAAAGTGGTACGCGTCAGTTTTGAAGTGGTACATCGTACCACCGAGTCCTCAAAAACGCCTGAAAACGCCCGAAATCACGCCCAGAACACGTTGAAGAAAATGCTAGATAAACAGAGCTTTAGCCCAGTAAATACAAGGCCTACGCTGTCTCGGCGCTTTAGTGTTGCACCCATGATGGATTGGACTGACCCCCACTGCAGGTTCTTCCTACGCATCCTCTCCAAACACGCCCTGCTCTACACCGAGATGGTCACCACGGGCGCGTTGCTCAACGGCGATCACGAGCGCTTCCTGCGTCACCATGAAGCCGAGCATCCCCTGGCGCTTCAACTCGGCGGCAGTGTCCCGGCCGATTTGGCCGCGTGCGCGCGGATGGCTCAGGAGCATGGCTATGACGAGGTCAATCTCAACGTCGGCTGCCCAAGCGATCGCGTGCAGAACAACATGATTGGTGCATGCCTGATGGGGCATCCTGAGCTGGTGGCCGATTGTGTGAAGGCGATGCGTGATGCTGTGTCGATTCCGGTGACGGTCAAGCATCGGATCGGGATCAACGGGCGGGACAGTTACGAGCAGTTGTGTGAGTTCGTCGGGACGGTGCGTGACGCCGGTTGTACGAGTTTTACCGTGCATGCGCGGATTGCGATTCTGGAGGGGCTGTCGCCCAAGGAGAACCGTGAGATCCCGCCGCTGCGGTATGACGTGGCGGCACAGTTGAAGAAGGATTTCCCGGAGCTGGAGATTGTGCTCAACGGCGGGATCAAGACGCTGGAAGCCTGCCACGAGCATTTGCAGACATTCGACGGTGTGATGCTGGGGCGCGAGGCGTATCACAATCCGTATCTGCTGGCCGAGGTGGATCAACAACTGTTTGGCAGCAGCGCACCTGTCATCAGTCGGGCCGAGGCGTTGGCGCAGTTGCGGCCTTATATCGCCAAGCACCTGGACGCCGGCGGAGCGATGCATCACATCACTCGCCATGTACTGGGGTTGGGTACCGGGTTTCCTGGGGCGCGCCGTTTTCGGCAGTTGTTGTCGGTGGACATCCACAAAACCAAAGACCCGTTGGCGCTGCTGGATCAGGCGGCGGGCATGCTGGAAGGACGCTGACCGTCACTTGTTTTGAACCTGAGTCCTGTTTTGGCATCGTATCTACCGATACCCGCCCCGGCCTTTCAAACATCCGTTTTCAGGTTGTTGCCGCTGGGGCCATCGATCCCCTTTCACGCCCTTGAGTGGCTGCCGGCCCTCGGGTAATGTCAACAGACCCATAGGACAGAGCACGCTCATGACTTCCAAGCTGGAACAACTCAAACAATTCACTACCGTAGTGGCCGATACCGGCGACTTCGAAGCCATCGCCCGCGTTAAACCCGTGGATGCCACCACCAACCCTTCCCTGCTGCTCAAGGCCTCGGCCATTCAAGGCTACGCCGAGCTGCTGAACGCCTGTGTGGCCGATTGCAAGGGCGATGTGGGCCTGGCCAGCGACCGTTTTGGCGTGGCGGTCGGGCAAGAGATTCTCAAGGTGATTCCGGGGCGTATTTCCACTGAAGTGGATGCGCGTCTGTCGTTCGACACCGAGGCCATGTTGAAACGTGCGCATCGCCTGATCGACCTGTACGAAAAGGCCGGCGTTGGCCGCGATCGCGTGCTGATCAAGATCGCGTCCACCTGGGAAGGTATTCGCGCCGCCGAGCAGCTGGAGCGTGAAGGCATCCAGTGCAACCTGACGCTGCTGTTCTCCTTCGCCCAGGCTGCGGCTTGCGCCGATGCCGGCGTGTTCCTGATTTCGCCTTTTGTCGGCCGCATCTATGACTGGTACAAGAAGGCCAATGGCAACGACTACACCGGTGCCGATGATCCGGGCGTGCAGTCGGTGACGCGCATCTACAACTACTACAAGGCCAATGACTACAAGACCGTGGTCATGGGCGCAAGCTTCCGCAACCTCAACCAGATCGAGCAACTGGCCGGCTGCGACCGCTTGACGGTCAGCCCGGATCTGCTGGAGAAACTGGCCGCCGACGAGGGCAAGCTGGAACGCAAGCTGGCACCTGGACAAGCCGGCGAAGCGCGCTTGAGCCTCAATGAAGCGCAGTTCCGCTGGTTGTCCAACGAGGACGCCATGGCGACCGAGAAACTGGCTGAAGGCATTCGTCAGTTCGCTCGGGACCAGGAGAAGCTTGAGGCGTTGCTGCAAGCCAAGCTTTGAGGTGATTTCGAAGGCATAAAGAAGGGCGAACCTGGGTGGGTTCGCCCTTTTTTATAGGCTTGGGAAGGTGGCGGCTGGCCGGCCGCCATCGCGAGCAAGCTCGCTCCCACAGGGGGCGCTGGGCAGATAAACATTGTGGGAGCGAGCTTGCTCGCGATGAGGCCCGCTCAGTCTACGCAAAACCTGTGAATCAAGGCCGCTCCAGCGCACTCACCAAGTCATGGAACGCTTCACGATTGGAGTCGTTCAGCCCCATGAGGATCTTATGGGCTTCAAGCACCTTGATCCGCACTTCCTCTTCCGATTGATCCTGATCGGGCAGATCGTCCAGGCACTCAGGGCATGGCACGGGATCGCCGACGATATTGAATACCTGGTCAAAGCCCATGGATTGCAGCAACCGGGTGATGTCGTTGTGGGTGGTGACCACGGTCGGCAGCAGGCCGACCTTTTGCCGCGACAGGATCGACAGCTTGGCCAGCAGGCCCAGAGTGGTACTGTCGATGCTGCGGGTTTCGGTCAGGTCGATCACGATGGCGTTGAAGTTCAACGCGGTGAAGATCCGCTCAATAGTCGCATCCAGCGCCGAACAGAGGGTCAGGCGCACTTCACCGACAAACTTCAGGACAAAGGTGCCGTCCTGCTCGGCGAACTGGATTCTACCGGTACTCATCAAAGATTCCTGCTCAACACTAACAGGGCGATATCATCCGGCATCTCCCCTAGCGTGGCTAATCCAAACACTTGACGCAAGCCTTCCAGGCTGCCGCCCGCTGCGCTTACCCGTTCAGGCAAGGCCGCTTCTTTCTCTTTGAGTGTAGGTTCTGACAAAAGGTCCAGAATGCCATCAGACATCAGCGTCAAACTGAAGGTCGGTGGCAGTTCCAGTACGTGGTCTTCGTAGGTGGCCTCATTGAACAGGCCCACCGGCAAACCACGCCCTTCCAGGTAACGAACACTGTCAGGCGTATACAACACAGGCAACGGCAGATGACCGCCGATGCTATAGGTCAACAAACCCGTCTCCTCGTCGATGACCCCACCGACCATTGTCACGTGTTTGCCCAGCTTACAACTGATCAGGCCCCGGTTGATATGACCAAGGACTTCTGATGGCTTGAACTCAGGCAACGTGCCGTTGCGCTTGGATTCGAACAACAGACGCGTGGTCATGAACTTCAACAGTACCGTCACGAACGCTGACGAAGCGCCATGGCCGGAAACGTCCGCCAGATAGAACGCCACTCGACGTTCATCGACCCGGAAATAGTCGACGAAATCCCCCGACAGATACAAAGACGGGATGATCTGGTGGGCAAAACGGAAATCGTCAACGGTCCAGGGACTGACCGGCAACATGTTCATCTGCACCTGGCGGCCGGCGTTCTGGTCTTCCTGCAACAGGTTCAGGCTGGCTTCCAGCTCGCGGTTGGCAGTTTCCAGCTTTTCGCGATAACGCTGGTTCTCCACCAACAGGCGCGAACGGTCCAGGGCCCGGCGCACCGAGTGCTCGAGCACGGCCAGGTCTTCAAGGGGCTTGATCAGGTAATCGGCCGCGCCCAGGCGCAACGCCTCAACCGCGTCGTTCATCACGCCCGCACCCGAAACCACGATGACCGGGGTCTGCGAGGAAAGCTCGGTGACCTGGCGAATGAGTTCGAGTCCGCCCATCTGCGGCATGCGCAGGTCGCAGATGACCAGGTCGGGCTTGTCTTGCTCGAATACCTGAAGACCCTGTTGACCGTTGCTGGCCTGCAGGACGCTGAAACCACTGTCTTCCAAGTAGGCTGCGAGGCTGGCTCGCACCACTTCGTCATCATCGATTATCAGCAGCGTGGCACTGGTTTTTGGCATGTGGGCAAACGGCGCCAGAATTAGGTTGGCGTAGCGGGCTGGGCAACTGGGCCTGGCGCTCACTACTGGATTCGCTTTCTAGCCTCTCTGTCGTACCGGATGTAGGCCCTTGTCCTACACACAGTTACATCAGAGGTGCCCTTCTAAGGCGCAGACGGTACTCCCATCCGCGGGGCGTTTCAAGCTCATGCAGATAGCCGCTTGCCGTCTTGGTTTGTCAAAGTACAGAGAGTTATAAGAACCGAGCGAAGCGTAACTCAATGGAAGGTTCGATCCCTGCTTAAACAGTGCCTCAAAACAAAGAAGGCGGCCCTGAGGCCGCCTTCCTGGGGTTACCGGGCGAAATTAAAAATCATCTTCGACCTGGCCATCCTTGACCTTGAATTCACGGTTCTGCAGGAAGGCGTTGCGGATAAACACATACTTGTCGCCACTCACCAGTTTTTCGGCGGACAACAAGCTGGCGCGGGTATCGACGATGTTCAGACCGAAGATCGAGTTACGCACCGAGACGTTGTCGATGTAACGATAAGGGGCCGTGTAGTCATCGACAAGCTTGGCCGGCGCGTCACGCAAGGTGCTTGGTCCCAACAACGGCAGCATCACGTACGGGCCACTGCCGACTCCCCAATAACCCAGGGTCTGGCCGAAATCTTCATCGCTGCGTTGCAGGCCCATATGGGTGCCCACGTCGAAGAACCCCAACAGGCCGAAGGTGGTGTTGAAGATCAACCGGGCCGTGTCGACCCCGGCTGCGGCCGGTTTGGCCTGCAGGACATTGTTGGCCAGATTGCCCACGTCGCCGATGTTGCGGAACATGTTGTGGATTCCGTCTTCGAGAAACTGCGGCGTCACGTACTGATAACCCTGGGCCAGCGGCTTGAGTGCGTAGGTATCAACGGTGTCGTTGAAGGTAAAGATCGGGCGGTTGATGCTTTCCCAAGGATCGTCTTCCGTTGCGGCCTGGGCGGCGAAGGGAGCCAGCAGGACGCAGGCAGACAAACACAGCTGAGCTAGACAATGGCTCCAGCGCATAGGGAAAACTCCTTGGATTATTCAGGCAAGGGCGCCGAGCCCAGGCGGTAAGGGGGCTAGTATAAAGCGGAACGCTTGGATAGACAGCACTGAAAGAGAAGCTGCTCGTAGGATTTTTCCGCACCCGGCGCCTTCATTTCACTGTCATTGGACTGTCATTGAGGCACGTTAGGCTGCGGGATATTTCAAGGACGTTCCCATGCCCCGCGCCGAAACCCTGCCCCTGCCCGCCCCCAGCCTGACCGCCGTACTGTTTGGCTTGAGCGGTTGTCTGGTGGATTTCGGGGCAAGGGCGCGACAGGCAGGCGCAGTGCCCACCGAGCATTCGCAGCCAACCCCCGGCGCCCTCGAAAGCCTGCGCCTTTTGCAGCTTCAGGAGATTCCCTGCGCCTGGCTCGACGAACTGCCACCTGCCATCAGTCATAGCCTGGCTGCTTCGTTACCGGCGTGGATCAAATCGCCGCAACTTCCCGCAACAAATTATCCGTGGCCGGCCCCGCATGCCTGTTGGCAGGCCTTGATGGCGTTGAACGTCCAGCAATTGGACGGTTGCGTGCTGGTCAGCGGCGAGCCGCGCTTGTTGCAGTCGGGGCTCAATGCCGGCTTGTGGACCATCGGGTTAGCGTCCTGCGGCTCGCTGTGTGGCCTGGCGCCGAACGAATGGCAGCTCCTGAGCCAACAGGAACGGGAGACCAAGCGCGCCAAAGCCACCGTACAGTTGTTCGGCCTGGGGGTGCATTCGGTGATCGATCACCTGGGTGAACTCGACACCTGCCTGGCGGATATCAGCCTGCGTCGGCTCAAAGGTGAAAAGCCCTGACCGAGATCATGCAGGGTGCACAAGGGTGGATTACTCTTAAGGCAAGCCACGGACTTTTGACGCACCGTCGCGGTCCATGGCTGTGCCTATCAATAAAGGGAGTACGCCAATGCCTGCCCGCGAATTGCAGAAACAACTTGATGAACTGCGCGAGCAATTGGAACAGAACCCGCCGCTTTCCGAGCCGGAGCGCGAGAATCTGCATCAACTGATGATTCAGCTCGAAGCCGAGATCGAACTGGATAATTCGCTTCAGAATGCCGACCTGGTCGATGGTGTGAACCTGGCTGTCGAGCGCTTCGAACTGGATCACCCCACTATTGCCGGGACGTTGCGCAACATCGTACAAGCCTTGGGCAACATGGGAATCTAAACCCGCCAGATGCAAAAAAGCCCCGCTATTGATAGCGGGGCTTTTCATTTTTCACGATATGAAATGCAACCCCCTGTGGGAGCGAGCCCGCTCGCGATAGGTGGCTCAGCCAACATCAATGCTGAATGTGCCTGACTCATCGCGAGCAGGCTCGCTCCCACAGGATTATTTATTGCCGGACCAGGCGATGGTTCGGCAGCTGTACCTCTTCGGTACTGCGATACGGGTTGATGTCCAGCCCACCCCGCCGCACATAGCGCGCATACACCGTCAATTTTTCCGGTTTGAGCAAGCGTTGCAGGTCGAGAAAGATCCGCTCCACGCACTGTTCGTGGAAATCCGAATGCTGGCGGAAGCTGACGATGTAGGCCAACAGGCTGGCAGGGTCCAGCGCCGCACCGCGATATTGCACTGCAACGCTGCCCCAGTCCGGCTGGCTCGTCACCGGGCAATTGGATTTGAGCAGATGGCTGTGCAGGCTTTGCTCCACGATGCGCGAATCATCGCAGCGCAGCAGCTCCGGGCGCGGATGCTCGTAGGAGTCGACGGTGATGTCCAAGTCATCGATGCACACGCCGGGTAATGCCACGACCCCTTCACTTTCCACGTCCTTGAGGCTGCGGATGCGCACGCCCACCGGTTTACCGGCGGCCGCCGACAGGTCCTGACGCAGGGTTGCTTCCAGGCTCGCGGTATCAGCGAATGGCGTCTGGTTCAGCGAGTTGAGGTACAGCTTGAAGGATTTGGATTCGATGATGTTTGGTGAATCCGCCGCGATTGCGAATTCACCGATGGCCACCACCGGTTTGCCAGACGGCAGCAACCACGACAGCTCGAAACAGTTCCAGAAATCCACGCCCTTGTACGGCAGGGTCTCGGCCGTCAGGCCCAGTTCCGCCCATTTCGCGGTGCGCGGGATCGGAAACAGCAGTGACGGCGTGTACGTGGCGATGTATTCGCTGGATTTGCCCAGCGGCGAATGTTCGGCTGCGGGATGCATGACGGAAACCTGACTGAAGAATCAGCCAATTCTATCAGCCTTTGCCCCAGCCTTTGAGTGCTTACTGACTGACTGTCAGCTTGCCTTTCATCCCGGCCTGGTAATGGCCGGGCACATTACAGGCGAACTCCAGCCGCATGGCCTTGTTGAAGGTCCAGGTCAGCTCGGCGGTTTTGCCCGGCTCCACCAGCACACTGTTGGGGTCTTCATGGCGCATGCCGGCGTCCCCGTGCCCCATGGAGTCATGGGCCATCCCTTGCTTCATTGCGGTCGGGGTCAGTTGTCCGCTCTGTTGCATCTTGAGCATTTCCTGCTGATGCTGGGCGTGCATCGCGGCATTGCCCAGGTTGAACTCATGCAGCAACTGACCTTTATTGATCAGCACGAACCGAACGGTCTCGCCAGCCTTGATATCAAGTGCACCGGGGTCGAAGGTCATGTCCCCCATCACCACATCGATGCTGCGACTGGCCTTGGCCGCCGAGGCAGGCTGGCCGAAATCAAAATGGCCCGGTGACGCCCACGTGGGCGTACTGAGCACCAGTGCAAAGGCGGTCAGGATCAAGCGGTTTGCCATTAACATGTCCATACTCCTGTCAGATTCAGCGTGTGAGAACTCTATCTCTGCACACCTGCCAATCGGCTTACGGCTCGATTACAACTTTGTCAGGTAGAGCCACGGCCACGTCCGACGCGGTATAACGCCCTCGTTCCAACAACGCCTTGAGCTGCCCATGAAACTGCTGATCGTCGAAGACCAAACCAAAACCGGCCAATACCTGCGCCAGGGCCTGACCGAAGCCGGGTTCAACGCCGACCTGGTGGCCGATGGCATTACCGGCCAGCAATTGGCCTTGAGCGGTGAATATGCCTTGCTGATCCTCGATGTGATGCTGCCCGGCCGCGATGGCTGGCAGATTTTGCAGGCCGTGCGCGGGGCCGGCCTGGATACGCCGGTGCTGTTTCTCACCGCGCGGGATGCGGTCCAGGATCGCGTGCATGGCCTGGAGTTGGGCGCCGACGATTACCTGGTCAAACCCTTTGCCTTTTCCGAACTGCTGGCGCGAGTCCGCAGCCTGTTGCGCCGTGGTAGTTCGACGCCCCAGGAAACCAGCTTGCGACTGGCGGACCTGCGCCTGGACCTGATCCGCCGCCGCGTCGAACGCAGCGGCCAGCGCATCGACCTCACGGCCAAGGAGTTCGCGTTGCTGGAAATGCTCCTGCGTCGCCAGGGCGAGGTCCTGCCCAAATCCCTGATTGCTTCCCAGGTCTGGGATATGAATTTCGACAGCGACACCAACGTCATCGAGGTCGCGATACGGCGCCTGCGAATCAAGATCGACGACGATTTCCCCAGCAAGCTGATCCACACCGTGCGGGGCATGGGGTATGTCCTTGAAGAGCGCAACCTGTGAGGGGGCGTTGGTCGCTGAGCAGCCGGCTGGCGCTGCTGTTCGCCGCCTGCACCGCCGTGGTCTCCCTGTTTGCCGGCGTGCTGTTCAGCCGTGGCAGCGAGGCGCACTTCATCGAGCTGGATCAGCAACTGCTCGAAGGCAAACTGATCGGCCTGCGTCGCGCCCTGCAGGGGCTTGATGCCGAGCAAACCCAAAACCGTCTGGCAGATGAACTCAGTCGCCAGGCCGACCTGGCCTTGCGCATCAAGGATAGCGATGGCGTGCGCTGGTACGACAGTTCGCTGCGGATTCCGGCTCAGTTGCCGGAGCGTCCCGGCCTGTCCACCCTCAGCGATGCCGACACTGACTACCGGGTATTGAATGCACCGCTGTACCCCGACCGCCCGGACTCGCCGCAACTGACGCTGCTGCTGGACATCACCCACCACCAGCATTTCCTGCAACGCATGCAGCGCCTGATCTGGCTGACGGTCGGCCTCTCGGCCCTGGCTACCGCCCTGCTCGGGGCCTGGGCCGCCCGGCGCGGCTTGCGACCGTTGCGGCGTATGGGGGCCATCGCCGGCAGCGTCTCGGCCCGCTCTCTCAATGCCCGACTGCCGGAAGAACACATGCCCGCCGAACTGGCGGAACTGGCCCACAGCATCAATGACATGCTCCGACGTCTCGATGATGCGTTTCAACGGCTCTCGGCGTTCTCTGCCGACATCGCCCATGAACTGCGCACCCCTTTATCGAACCTGCTGACCCACACCCAGGTCACCCTCACCCGCGAACGCTCGCTGGAGGATTATCGCGAAGCACTGCACAGCAATCTTGAAGAGCTGCAATGGATGGCGCAGTTGGTCAACGACATGCTCTATCTGGCCAAGGCTGACCACGGCTTGCTGGCACCCAGCCGCGAACCGCTGGAACTGGCTCAGGAAGTGGATCTGCTGCTGGAGTTTTTCGCCCCGCTGGCCGAAGACGCCCACGTCCGCTTGAGCCGTGAAGGCAACGGCCGCATCGACGGAGACCGCAGCATGTTGCGCCGGGCCCTGTCCAATTTGCTGGACAATGCTTTGCGCTTCACGCCTGACGGTGGCGAAGTACGGGTACATATTGTCGAGGGCGCTGGGCAGATGCATGTGAACGTGGAGAACAGCGGTGACGGGATTTCAGCGCATTTGCTGCCGCGTTTGTTCGACCGTTTCTATCGCGCCGACCCGGCCCGCCAGGAAGGCAGCAGTGAACACGCCGGGCTGGGGCTGGCCATCACCCGCTCCATCGTCCGCGCCCATGGCGGGCAGATCCGCTGCGAATCGGCCGATGGCTGGACGCGGTTTTTGATCGAGTTGCCGAAGGAAGATTAAGCCCAACGCAAACCCTGGTGGCGAGGGGATTTATCCCCGCTGGGCTGCGAAGCGGCCCTAAACCCTGGCACCTGGGTGTAGCAGGCAGGTTGAGTTGACTGTATTGGGGCTGCTTCGCAGCCCAGCGGGGATAAATCCCCTCGCCACAGAGAGTGTCGCCCTTGGCACAAGGTTTTGCGCTGATTCAGGAATAGCGCAACGCCTGCGCCGGCTCGACCTTCGCCGCACGCCAGGCCGGGTAAACCGTGGCGAGGAAGCTCAGGATGAACCCGGCCGAGCAGATCAGCACCACATCACCGCGTTGAAGCTCCGAGGGCAGGTTGCTGACGAAATACACATCGGAACTGAAAATATGCTGGCCAGTGACCCTTTCCACCCAACCCACTAAATCACTGACGTTCAGTGCCGCAATCACCCCCAGCACGCCGCCAATCAGCGTGCCGACCACGCCAATCACCGTGCCCTGGACCATGAAAATCGCCATGATCTGCCGTGGCGTGGCGCCGATGGTGCGCAGGATCGCGATATCCGCGCCCTTATCGTTCACCACCATGATCAGGGTCGCGATGATGTTGAAGGCCGCCACCGCGACGATCATCAACAACAGCAGGCCGATCATGGTTTTTTCCATCTTCATGGCACTGAACAGGCTGCCCTGAGTGTGGGTCCAGTCGTCGGCCTTGTAGTCCGCGCCGAGGCCCGTGGCGATGTCGCCGGAAACTCGCGGTGCTGCGTACAGGTCCTTGACCGCCAGGCGCACGCTTTGCACCTGGTTTGGCTGCCAATGCTGCATTTGCGCGGCGTCGGCCACGTGGATCAGCGCCATGGAGCCATCCAGTTCGGCGCCTACCTTGAACACGCCGACCACATTCAAGCGCTGCATCCGCGGGGTGATGCCGCCCGGCGCGGTGCTGATTTCCGGCACGATCAGGGTCAGTTTGTCCCCGACGTTCAAACGGAAGCGCCGAGCAGTGATTTCGCCGATCACCACGCCAAACTCGCCCGGTTTCAAGGCATCGAGACGCCCCTGGACAATATGCTGGGCGACAATGGACACCTTGCCCTCCTGGGCCGGGTCGATGCCGCTGATCTGGATCGGTTGCATCGCGCCTTTATGGCTGAGCATGCCTTCCATTTCAGTGAACGGCACGGCAGCGATCACCTCAGGATTTTTCAGCGCCGCGGCAGCCACCGGCTGCCAGTCGTCGATCGGCTTGACGCCGACGATGGTGGCGTGGGGCACCATGCCCAGGATGCGCGAGCTCATTTCGCGCTGGAAGCCATTCATCACCGACAGCACCACGATCATCGCCAGCACCCCCAGGGCGAGGCCGATCATCGAGGTCATGGAAATGAACGAAACAAAGCGATTGCGGCGCTTGGCGCGGGTATAGCGCGTGCCGATGAAGATCGATAACGGTCTGAACATTCGCGGGGCACCGTATGAAAATAAAAGACCCGGCGCTTGCAGCAAGCGCCGGGTTTCGGTCGGTCAAATGGGCGTCAGGCAACCTTCCTGCAAGTGCAGGACGCGGTCCATCTGCCGGGCCAGGTTCATGTCGTGGGTCACCACCAGGAACGCGGTACGCATTGAGGTACTGAGTTCCAGCATCAGGTCCTGAATGCCTTGGGCGGTGTGGGAGTCGAGGTTGCCGGTCGGCTCGTCGAGCATCACCAGCCCCGGCTTGTTGACCAGGGCCCGGGCAATCGCCACGCGCTGGCGCTCGCCACCGGACAACTCCGCCGGCTTGTGCTCCAGACGATGGCCCAACCCGACCCGCTCCAACAACGCCGTGGCCCGCTGGCGGGCTTCAGGGATCGCGGTGCGACCGATCAGCAGCGGCATGCAGACGTTCTCCAGCGCGGTGAACTCGGGCAGCAAATGGTGGAACTGGTAAACGAAGCCCAGGGAACGGTTACGCAGCAGGCCACGGGCCTTCTCGTTCAGCGCCGAGAGTTCTTCGCCGGCCAGCCAGACACTGCCGGCAGTCGGTGTATCGAGGCCGCCCAACAGATTGAGCAAGGTACTTTTGCCCGACCCGGACGTACCGACAATCGCCACACGCTCGCCCGGATGCAGCTCCAGCTGCAAGCCCGACAACACCACCACCGACTCCGGCCCCTCCTCGTAGGATTTGCCCAGGTTACGGCAGCTCAAGATTGCTTTTTCACTCATACCCGACTCACTCATAACGTAACGCCTCCGCAGGCTGGGTGCGCGCGGCACGCCAGGCTGGATACAGGGTGGCGAGGAAACTCAGGACCAACGCGGCGCCGCAGACCATCAACACATCATCTGTCTGCAACTGCGACGGCAGGTAGTCGATGAAGTACACGTCGGCGTTGAGAAACTTGTGCCCGATCAGGCCTTCGAGAGCAGCAATCGCGGCGCTGACGTTCAGCGCGGCAAACATCCCGACCAAGGCGCCGACCACCGTACCGATCACGCCAATGACCGTGCCCTGGACCATGAAGATCCGCATGATCTGCCCCGGTGTGGCGCCAAGGGTGCGCAGGATGGCGATGTCGCCTTTCTTGTCGTTCACCACCATCACCAGAGTGGAGATGATGTTGAACGCGGCAACGGCGACGATCAGCAGCAATAGCAGGCCGATCATGGCTTTTTCCATGCGGATCGCCTGGTACAGGTTGCCGTGGGTGCGGGTCCAGTCTCGGGCGTAGTAGCGGTCTTCGCCAAGCTGCTGGGCGATGGTCCACGCGACGCGCGGCGCCTGGAACAGATCATCGAACTTCAGCCGCAGGCCCTGGACCTGATCCGGCTTCCAGCGATGCAGGCGCGCCAGGTCCTGAAGGTTGGTGACGCCCAGGTAACCGTCCAGCTCGCCGGCGCCGACATGGAAAATGCCGACCACGGTAAAGCGCTTCATGCGCGGGAACATGCCGCCCGGGGTCACGGTGACTTCCGGTGCCACGAAGGTCAGCTTGTCGCCGATGGCGGCGCCGAGCTTGGCAGCGGCCTTGTCACCGATGACGATGCCAAAGCTGCCTGGCGCCAGGTCGTCGAGTTTGCCCTGCTTCATGAAGTTGTCGATGATCGAAACCTGCCGCTCAAGCCCAGGGTCAATGCCATTGAGCAAGACCTTGGAAACCTTGCCATTGTGGGTCAGCAGCCCCTGCATCTGGGTGAACGGCGCAACCGCCAGCACCTGCGGGTTCTGCTTGACCTTGGCGGCCAGGCTCGGCCAGTCGCTGATGGCTTCGCCGGTTTCGAGGGTGGCGTGGGGCACCATGCCCAGCACGCGAGTGCGCATCTCATGGTCGAACCCGTTCATCACCGACAGCACGACGATCATCACGACCACGCCAAGGGCCAGCCCGATGATTGAAGTCAGGGAAATGAACGATACGAAATGATTGCGACGTTTTGCACGGGTATAACGCGTGCCGATAAATACGAAGAGAGGTCTGAACATGTCGGGGCTTGTTCGGAGGGAAAAGGAACGTCCTTGTGGCGGGGGTCACAAACCAGCTTTACACTCAGACCACCGCCGCTACCATGGGTTCGCCATGTCGACATTAGATGAAGAAGATCGCCGCGAATACTACCGTATCGAGGACACGATCGCACTGGAAATTCGGCCCCTCTCCATTCCTGAAGCTGCTGGCCAGGAAGTGTTGCAGGATGCTTCTCCACTGTTCAATCTGCTCAGCGAATTGCACCTGAGCGAATTCGAATCGCAACACCTGCTGCGCCAGATCAGCGAGCGCGAGCGTAGCATCGCGGCTTACCTCAAGGCGATGAACAAACGCATCGACCTGCTCAGTCAGGTCATTGCCCTGACGGCGCTCGGCGAAATCGGCGAACCGCAGCCGGTGATCATCTCCGAGGGCGGCATCGACTTTCAGCACGCCACGCCTGTCGGCGTTGGCACGCACCTGTCGATCAAGATGGTGCTGATGCCCCAGGCCCTGGGGCTGTTGCTCCGGGCCCGGGTCACTCATTGCGACCCCAAGGGCGACGGCTATGACGTGGGCACCGAGTTCGAACGCCCCACCGACGCCCAGCGCCAGTTGCTGGCCCGCTACATCCTGCAGAAACAGGCGCAAGAACGACGCCTGGCGCGGGAACTGAACGAATCCGGCATCAATAAGGAAGAACCGTGACCCTCATTTATGGCCACCGTGGCGCCAAGGGCGAAGCGCCAGAAAATACCCTGACCGGTTTTCAGGAGTGCCTCAAGCACGGCGTGCGCCGATGCGAGCTGGACCTGCACCTTTCAATGGACGGCGAGTTGATGGTGATCCACGACCCGACCCTCAAGCGCACCACTGATCGCCGGGGCAAGGTGGTGGAGCATTCGGCCGCCGAGCTGGTGACCTACGATGCGCGCAAGGGTGGCCCGGGCTGGATCAAGCCGTGCCCGATCCCACGCCTGGAGGAGCTGTTCGAAAAATGTGATTTCGAGCATTGGCAACTGGAGGTCAAGAGTGCCTCACGCACCCGTGCCGCCGCCACCGTGCTGGGGATCCGCGAAATGGCCCAGCGTTTCGGGTTGCTGGACAAAATCACCATCACCTCCAGCTCCCGGGAAGTGCTCAAGGCTGCCCTGGACCTGACCCCGGACATCTCCCGCGGGCTGGTGGCCGAATACGCCTGGCTCGACCCGCTGAAGGTCGCCCAGAGTTACGGCTGCGAGATTCTGGCGCTCAACTGGACGCTGTGTACGCCGGAACGCCTGATCAAGGCCCAGCGGCAGGGGTTGCATGTATCAGTGTGGACCGTCAACGAACCCGCGCTGATGCGCAGGCTCGCCGACTTCGGCGTTGACAGCCTGATTACAGACTTTCCCGGTTTGGCCACTGCCACCCTCGAGAATTGCTGAAATCGGTCTCCCCGGCCGGCTCAGGCCACCGGCCGGAGCCGCTCAAAAAAGCCGGTTGAGCCCGTCATAGGCCGCTACCCGATAGGCTTCGGCCATGGTCGGGTAGTTGAAGGTCGTGTTGACGAAGTATTTCAGCGTGTTCAGCTCGCCCGGCTGGTTCATGATCGCCTGGCCGATGTGAACGATCTCCGACGCCTGGTAACCGAAACAGTGCACGCCCAGCACTTCCAGCGTCTCGCGGTGGAACAGGATCTTCAGCATGCCCTGCGGCTCTCCGGCGATCTGCGCCCGCGCCATGCTCTTGAAGAAGGCCTTGCCCACTTCATAGGGCACCTTGGCCTGGGTCAGCTCCTGCTCGTTCTTGCCGATCGAGCTGATCTCCGGAATGGTGTAGATGCCGGTCGGTACGTCGTTGACGAAGCGCCAGCTCCCGTTGTCGACAATGCTGCCGGCCGCTGAACGGCCCTGGTCATGGGCGGCGCTGGCCAGGCTCGGCCAACCGATCACGTCACCGGCGCCGTAGATGTTCGTCACACAAGTGCGGTAGTTCTCGTCAACTTCAATCTGGCCACGGCTGTTGACCTTCACGCCGATGTTTTCCAGGCCCAGGGTGTCGGTGTTGCCGGTACGGCCGTTGCACCAGAGCAAGGCGTCGGCCTTGATCTTCTTGCCGGACTTGAGGTGCAGGATCACGCCGTTGTCCACGCCTTCGACGCGGTCGTAGTCCTCGTTGTGACGCACGGTGATGTTGTTGTTGCTGAAGTGATAGCTCAGGGCCTGGGAGATTTCCGAGTCCAGGAAGCTCAGCAACTGGCCACGGTTATCCACCAGCTCCACCAGCACACCGAGGCCGCTGAAGATCGATGCGTATTCGCAACCGATCACCCCCGCGCCGTAGACAATCAGCTTACGCGGGGTGTGGCCCAGGCTCAGGATCGTGTCGCTATCGTAGATACGTGAGTGGTTGAAATCGATATCGGCCGGACGATACGGGCGCGAGCCGGTGGCGATGATGATGTGCTTGGCCACCAGCTTTTCGACCACGCCATTGCCGCAAACCACTTCAACGGTCTGCTCGTCGGCAAAGCTGCCGGTGCCAAAGAACACGTCGACCCGGTTGCGGGCGTAGTAACCGGTGCGCGAGGCGACTTGCTTGGAGATCACCTTCTCGGCGCTCTTGAGCACGTCCGGGAAGGAGAACCAGCGCGGCTCGCCGATGGCGCGGAACATCGGGTTGGTGTTGAACTGCATGATCTGCCGGACCGAGTGACGCAAGGCCTTGGACGGGATGGTGCCCAAGTGGGTGCAGTTGCCACCGACCTGCCGACGGCTGTCGACCATCGCGACCTTGCGCCCTGCCTTGGCGGCGTTCATTGCCGCGCCCTCTCCCGCCGGGCCGGAACCCAATACCACCACGTCGTAGTTGTAGACAGCCATGCGTACTCCTCAGAACAGGCCGCGGCACCACATTTGGCACCACGGCTAAATCATGCCGGCCAGCGACATGAAGGAACAATTTGGGGCCGGTTCATGAGCCCGGCCACAGTCTATAGAAGCGTCAACGCCGCGCACATTACCCCTTGGTCGCGTCGTAGGCTAGTTTTGCCTGCGCTATTTCGCCACAGGTATGCTTTCACAACGCTGTCATCATTGGGTTTTTCCGCGACTGATCCGTTCAAACTCATCATTGGTGCGAACAATAAAACGGTCATTGTCCCGCAATACGAAAAATACCCCGACACCGTATTTTTCGGCATAGTCCCAACCCCGTTCAGGACCGAGAATCAGCAACAGCGTCGATAGTCCATCGGCCATCAACGCCGAAGGATGAATCACCGTGACTGACGCCAGGTTGTGTAGGACCGGCGTACCGGTACGCGCATCAAAGGTGTGGGAATAACGTCTGCCGCCCTGTTCGAAATATTTACGGTAGTCGCCCGAGGTGGAAACCCCGTAGCCGTTGACCTCGATAACGCGCTCAGCCACCCGCCGGTCGTCCCGGGGTTCTTCCAGGGCGATACGCCAGGCGGCACCATCGGGTTTGCGTCCGGCGGCCTTGAGTTCGCCGGTGACCTCGGCCAGATAGCTGTCGATGCCCAAGGCCTTGAACCGGCTGGCGATGCGGTCGACGGCATAACCGGCTGCGATACTGTTGAAGTCGACTTCCACCGCGGCGTCTTTGCACAAGCGGTCGCCGTCGATGCGCAGATGAGCATGCCCGACGCGTTGGCGCACCTGGGCCAGGGCTTCTGCGGTCGGTACTTTCTCTGCTCGGGACTGGGGACCGAAGCCCCACAGGTTGAGCAGCGGCTCCACCGTCAGATCGAAAGAGCCGTCGCTTTGGGAGGACAACTGCTCACCCACGCGGATCAACTCCAGGACAGGGCCAGGCATGATCTGGCAGCTATTGGCCGGCAACGCATTGAAACGTTCGATGTCCGAATCGCTGCGATAGGTCGAGAACAGTCGATCCACTTCGGCGAGGATGCTTTCCACCTCGGCCCGCACCGCTTTCGGTCCAGGTGCGGCGGAATGCCTGACGTACTGAATCGAATAGTGGCTGCCCATGGTCGGGCCGTCGAAGCGCTCCAAGGTGTCGCCGTTGCCGCAACCGGACAACACGCCGAGCAGCACCACAAGCCCCATCCATCGTCCAGTTAACAAATCTTCATCCCCCCTCGAAACCGCGCCGGCCATTATGGGCTTCAGCGCCCTTCAGTCCAGATGCAAAAAACTGTGGGAGCGAGCCTGCTCGCGATAGCGTCGGATCAAACGACATTGATGTGACTGACACACCGCTATCGCGAGCGGGCTCGCTCCCACAGTGGGTGCAGCGCTTTCATACAAGATTGTCAGAGTGAGTACCTACCCATGCCATCCAACACCAGCAACGGCAAGGCGATCTTTCGCGTTGTCAGCGGCAACTTCCTGGAGATGTTCGACTTCATGGTCTATGGCTTCTACGCCACGGCCATTGCCAAGACGTTCTTCCCGACCGACAGTGCTTTCGCCTCGCTGATGCTGTCCCTGGCCACATTTGGCGCCGGGTTCTTGATGCGCCCGTTGGGGGCGATTTTTCTCGGGGCCTACATCGACCGGCACGGCCGCCGCAAAGGCTTGATCATCACCTTGGCGATGATGGCCGCCGGCACCGTGCTTATCGCCTGTGTGCCGGGTTACACCACCCTCGGCGTGGCGGCACCGCTGCTGGTGCTGCTGGGGCGATTGCTGCAGGGCTTTTCCGCCGGTGTTGAGCTGGGCGGCGTGTCGGTGTATCTGGCGGAAATTTCCACACCGGGACGCAAGGGTTTCTTTGTCAGTTGGCAATCCGCCAGTCAACAGGCCGCCGTCGTGTTCGCCGGCCTGCTGGGCGTTGGCCTCAATCACTGGCTGAGTCCCCAGGAGATGGGCGAATGGGGCTGGCGCGTGCCGTTCCTGGTGGGTTGCATGATTGTGCCGGTGATATTCGTGATCCGTCGTTCACTGGAAGAAACACCTGAGTTCCAGGCGAGAAAACATCGCCCTGCCTTGTCGGAAATCATCCGCTCCATCGGTCAGAACTTCGGCATCGTCCTGGCGGGCATGGCGCTGGTGGTGATGACCACGGTGTCGTTTTACCTGATCACGGCGTACACGCCGACCTTCGGTAAAGCCGAATTGAACCTGTCGGACCTGGATGCGTTGCTGGTGACGGTATGCATCGGGCTGTCGAACTTCTTCTGGCTGCCGGTGATGGGCGCTTTTTCCGACAAGATCGGACGCAAGCCCTTGCTGCTGGGAGCGACTATTCTGGCGATCCTCACGGCATATCCGGCGCTGTCCTGGCTGGTGGCGAACCCCAGCTTCAGCCATTTGCTGATCGTGGAGTTGTGGTTGTCGTTCCTGTATGGATCGTACAACGGTGCCATGGTAGTCGCCTTGACGGAAATCATGCCGCTGGAAGTGCGCACCACCGGCTTCTCCCTGGCCTACAGCCTGGCAACAGCGACCTTCGGCGGGTTTACGCCAGCGGCCTGTACTTATCTGATTCATGTGCTGGGCAACAAGGCCGCGCCGGGGATCTGGCTCAGTGGCGCGGCGGTGTTGGGGCTGATTGCTACCTTGGTGTTGTTCAGGGGTAATCGTCATGAACTGCGGACTGCACAGGCTTCAGTCGTCGGCGGCGCCTGACACATCGCTATCGCGAGCAAGCTCGCTCCCACAGTTGACCGCGTATACCCTGTGGGAGCGAGCTTGCTCGCGATGAGGCCGGCCCAGCCAACACAAAATCTCCAGACAAAAAAACGCCCCGACAAGTCGGGGCGTTTTCACAAGCGGCTAAAGCTTAGCGCGGGAATGCTGGCGGGTTGACACCGGCCATGTCTTCCATCACGCGAACGACCTGGCAGCTATAACCGAACTCGTTGTCGTACCAGACGTACAGCACAACGCGGTTATCCTGAACGATGGTCGCTTCAGCGTCGACCACACCAGCATGGCGCGAGCCAACGAAGTCGGTGGACACCACTTCCTGGGAATTGACGAAATCGATCTGCTTGTGCAGGTCGGAGTGCAGCGCCATATAGCGCAGGTACTCGTTCATCTCTTCACGGGTGGCGGCTTTCTCAAGGTTCAGGTTGAGGATGGCCATCGACACGTTCGGCGTCGGCACACGGATCGCGTTGCCGGTCAGCTTGCCGGCCAGCTCAGGCAAAGCCTTGGCAGCAGCGGTGGCGGCACCGGTCTCGGTGATCACCATGTTCAGCGCGGCGCTGCGGCCACGACGGTCGCCTTTGTGGAAGTTGTCGATCAGGTTCTGGTCGTTGGTGTACGAGTGAACGGTTTCAACGTGACCGTTGATGATGCCGAACTTGTCGTTCACAGCCTTGAGCACCGGCACGATGGCGTTGGTGGTGCACGAAGCGGCGGAGACGATCTTGTCGTCAGCGGTGATTTCGTTGTGGTTGATGCCGTGAACGATGTTCTTGAGCTTGCCCTTGCCAGGTGCGGTCAGAACAACGCGGTCGACACCCGGGCACGCCAGGTGCTGGCCCAGACCATCGGCGTCACGCCATACACCGGTGTTGTCCACCAGCAGTGCGTCCTTGATGCCGTACTGGGTGTAATCCACCTCGGTCGGGTTCTTCGCGTAGATCACCTGGATCAGGTTACCGTTGGCCGTGATGGTGTTGTTTTCTTCGTCGATGGTAATGGTGCCGTTGAACGAACCATGGACCGAATCGCGACGCAGCAGGCTGGCGCGCTTGGTCAGATCGTTCTCCGCGCCTTTGCGCACCACGATGGCACGCAGGCGCAAACCATCGCCACCACCGGTTTTCTCGATCAGGATGCGCGCCAGCAGACGACCGATACGCCCGAAGCCGTAGAGCACGACGTCAGTGCCTTTGCGTGCCGAAACGTTTTGCTGGCCAACCACATCAGCCATCTCTTCGCGAACGAACTGCTCGGCGCTACGGCCATTGCCTTCGTTACGGAATTTGAACGCCAGCTTGCCCAGGTCCACCGAAGCCGCGCCGAGCTTGAGCTCGCTCATGGCCTTGAGCAGAGGGAATGTTTCGTGGACGGAGAGTTCGCTGTCGTCGGAAGAACGGTGGCGAGCAAAGCGGTGAGCCTTGAGAATCGCGATGACAGACTGGTTGATCAGGCTGCGGCCATAGATCGAGCTCACCACGTTGTTATTGCGGTAGAGCTGACCGATGAGAGGGATCATCGCTTCTGCGAGTGCTTCACGATCGATCCATTCACCAAGACACTGGTCGGGCTTCTGAGTCACGGGAACCTTCCACATGTAGGGGCTGAAAAAAGGGGCTACATTATGCCGCCGACTCTTCGGCGGAGCAATGCGCGCCTGTCGCACCGTGGTTTTCCTGTTCGCCAGGGTAGTCTGCGACTGACAGCCGCCCCCTTCCCCCGCTACAATTGCCGACTTTGTCGCAACGCTGGAGCTCAACCTTCCGTGCCCGTTCTGCGTCTCCCGCTTCTCCCTGCCGCGGCAGGTAAACAGCACTGGGGCAACCTGCCCGGTGCCGCCCTGAGCCTGGCCATTGCCGAGGCTGCCAGCGCTGCAAAGCGCTTTACCCTGCTGCTGACCGCCGACAGCCAAAGCGCCGAGCGGCTCGAACAGGAACTGAGTTTCTTCGCCCCGGATTTGCCCGTGCTGCATTTCCCGGACTGGGAAACCCTGCCCTATGATCTGTTTTCGCCCCACCAGGACATCATTTCCCAGCGAATCGCCAGCCTTTATCGGTTGCCGGAGCTCAGTCATGGCGTTTTGGTAGTGCCGATCACCACGGCCCTACATCGCCTGGCACCGACCCAGTTTTTGCTCGGCAGCAGCCTGGTGCTGGACATCGGCCAGAAGCTCGACGTCGAGCAAATGCGCAGCCGTCTTGAAGCCAGTGGCTATCGTTGCGTCGACACGGTGTACGAGCACGGCGAGTTCGCGGTACGCGGCGCGCTGATCGATCTGTTCCCGATGGGCAGCAAGTTGCCTTACCGCATCGACCTGTTCGATGACGAAATCGAAACCCTGCGCACCTTCGACCCGGAAAACCAACGCTCCATCGACAAAGTACAGTCGGTGCGCCTGCTGCCGGCCAAGGAATTCCCGCTGCAAAAAGACGCCGTGACCCGCTTCAAGGCGCGCTTTCGCGAACGTTTCGATGTGGATTTCCGTCGCTGCCCGATCTTCCAGGACCTGAGCAGCGGGATCACTCCCGCCGGTATCGAGTACTACCTGCCGCTGTTTTTCGAAGAAACCTCCACCCTGTTCGATTACCTGCCCCAGGACACCCAGGTGTTTTCCCTGCCCGGCATCGAGCAGGCGGCGGAAAACTTCTGGAACGATGTGCGCAATCGCTACGAAGAGCGCCGCGTCGATCCTTCCCGTCCTTTATTGCCACCGGCCGAGCTGTTCCTGCCGGTGGAAGACTGCTTCGCCCGGCTCAAGAACTGGCCACGCGTGGTGGCAAGCCAGCAGGACGTGGAAACTGGCGTCGGCCGCGAACGCTTCCCGGCCAAGGCCTTGCCGGACCTGGCGATCGAAGCCAAGGCCACGCAGCCACTGGCGGCCCTGGCCGGTTTTCTCGACGGTTTCCCCGGCCGCGTGCTGTTCACCGCCGAATCCGCCGGTCGTCGTGAAGTGCTGCTGGAACTGCTTGAACGCCTGAAACTGAGGCCGAAAACCGTCGATAGCTGGCCAGACTTCGTCGCCGGCAAAGATCGCCTGGCGATTACCATCGCGCCGCTGAACGATGGCCTTGTCCTGGAAGACCCGGCCCTGGCGCTGGTGGCCGAAAGCCCGTTGTTCGGCCAGCGCGTCATGCAGCGTCGGCGTCGCGAGAAACGCGCCGACGCCGCCAACGACGCGGTCATCAAGAACCTCACCGAGCTGCGCGAGGGCGCGCCAGTGGTGCACATCGACCACGGCGTAGGCCGCTACCTGGGTCTGGCGACCCTGGAAATCGACAACCAGGCCGCCGAGTTCCTCACCCTTGAATACGCCGAGGGTGCCAAGCTCTACGTGCCGGTGGCTAACCTGCACCTGATCGCCCGCTACACCGGTAGCGACGACGCCCTGGCGCCGCTGCATCGGCTGGGTTCGGAAACCTGGCAGAAAGCCAAGCGCAAGGCCGCCGAACAGGTGCGCGACGTGGCTGCCGAACTGCTGGACATCTATGCCCGGCGCGCGGCCCGCGAGGGGTATGCCTTCGCTGACCCGAAAGCCGACTACGAAACCTTCAGCGCCGGGTTCCCCTTCGAGGAAACCGTCGACCAGCAAACCACCATCGAGGCCGTGCGCGCTGACATGCTCGCGCCCAAACCGATGGATCGGCTGGTGTGCGGCGATGTCGGTTTCGGCAAGACCGAAGTGGCGATGCGCGCCGCATTCATTGCCGTGCACGGCGGCAAGCAGGTGGCAATCCTGGTGCCCACCACCCTGCTTGCCCAGCAGCACTACAACAGTTTCCGCGACCGCTTCGCCGACTGGCCGGTGACCGTGGAGGTGATGAGCCGCTTCAAGTCCACCAAGGAAGTGAACGCGGCGGTGGCCGATCTGGCCGAGGGCAAGATCGACATCGTCATCGGCACGCACAAACTGCTGCAGGACGATGTGAAGATCAAAAACCTGGGGCTGGTGATCATCGACGAAGAGCACCGCTTTGGCGTGCGCCAGAAAGAACAGCTCAAGGCCCTGCGCAGCGAGGTCGACATCCTGACCCTGACGGCCACGCCGATCCCGCGCACGCTGAACATGGCGGTGTCGGGCATGCGTGACCTGTCGATCATCGCCACGCCGCCGGCCCGTCGCCTGTCGGTGCGCACCTTCGTCATGGAGCAGAATAAAAGCACGATCAAGGAAGCCCTGCTGCGCGAGCTGCTGCGGGGCGGCCAGGTCTATTACCTGCACAACGACGTCAAGACCATCGAGAAATGCGCCGCCGATCTGGCCGAGCTGGTGCCGGAAGCGCGCATCGGCATCGGCCACGGGCAGATGCGCGAACGTGAACTCGAACAGGTGATGAGCGATTTCTACCACAAGCGCTTCAACGTGCTGATCGCCTCGACCATCATCGAGACCGGCATCGATGTGCCGAGCGCCAACACCATCATCATCGAGCGCGCCGACAAATTCGGCCTGGCCCAGTTGCACCAGTTGCGCGGTCGGGTCGGGCGCAGTCACCACCAGGCCTACGCCTACCTGTTGACGCCACCGCGCCAGCAGATCACCCCGGACGCGGAAAAGCGCCTGGAAGCCATCGCCAACACCCAGGACCTGGGCGCCGGTTTCGTGCTGGCCACCAACGACCTGGAAATCCGCGGTGCAGGCGAGTTGCTGGGCGACGGCCAGAGCGGCCAGATCCAGGCCGTGGGTTTCACCCTGTACATGGAAATGCTCGAACGGGCGGTCAAGTCGATCCGCAAGGGTGAGCAACCGAACCTCGACCAACCGTTGGGCGGCGGGCCGGAAATCAATCTGCGGGTGCCGGCGCTGATCCCGGAAGACTACCTGCCGGATGTCCACGCACGGCTGATCCTCTACAAACGCATCGCCTCGGCCACTGACGAAGAAGGCCTCAAGGACCTGCAAGTGGAGATGATCGACCGCTTCGGTCTGCTGCCGGAGCCAACCAAGAATCTGGTGCGTACCACCTGGCTCAAGCTCAAGGCCGAGCAACTGGGCATCAAGAAAGTCGACGGCGGCCCCAATGGTGGTCGTATCGAGTTCGAAGCCCAGACGCCGGTCGATCCGCTGGTACTGATCAAGCTGATCCAGGGCCAGCCCAAACGCTACAAGTTTGAAGGTGCCACGATGTTCAAGTTCATGGTGCCCATGGAACGCCCGGAAGAGCGTTTCAATACCGTAGAAGCGCTGTTCGAGCGCCTCACTCCGCCCCCTGCTTGAAGGACGCCCCATGCGCCTGTTTCGCTCACTGACCTTGTTGATGACCCTGGTCGCTCCCCTGGCGTTTGCCGATGACCTGTATCAGGTTGAAATGATCCTGATGCGCCAGAACGCCGAACCGGCGATTGTCAGCCGCGCCGCACCGGAGGACTGGGACGCGGGCGCGCAACGCCTGGACGCGAAGAGCCAGCGCACGCCTGCATTGGGTCACATCGTGGAAAAACTCAACGCCAGTGGTCAGTACACGGTGCTGATGCACAAAGCCTGGCAGCAGAACCTGGGCGAACAGGGCAGCCGAATCGCCGTCAGTGATGGCGCAGAACAGTTCGGTCAGTTCCCCATCGAAGGGACCCTGGAACTTAAGCTGGGGCGGTTTACCGACGTGGATGCCGACTTCTGGATCAACCAGATCGACACCAATGGCCTGGTCACTTCCAGCGAACGCCTCAAACAGCAGAGCCATACCAAAAATGGCCAGTTGAATTTCCTCGACAACGGCCACCTCGGCCTGCTGATCAAAATCACCTCGCTGACTGCGCCTGCGCCACGGCAGGCGCCTGACGTCATTCCGGACTGATCGGCGCGCCTATGCCCTCGCCCCTGAGCAAACCCCTGGCACCCTCCTGGGTCAATCGATTCAAGGAACAGAGCCTGGAGCGCGGGCGCCGTTACGCGCTGGAAAACCGCGTCAGGATCGTCGAGGCTGGCGACAGCACCATCACCGCCAGTTGTGAAGGCTCTGGGGGTAACGTTTACCGCCAGACGATTCGTCTGAAAGAATCAGCCAAAGGCACGTTGATTCTGCTTGAAGCCGCCTGTACCTGCCCGGTGCGCATCAACTGCAAGCACTGCGCGGCGGTACTGCTGCAAGTCCAGGAAACCCTGGCCTACCCGGCCGCCGAGAAAGACGCGCAGTTGCTGGAGAAACTCCAGGCCGTGCTGGAAAACCGCAGCCCCAAGGCCCCGCCGCAAGTGCTGGTGGACAACGTCCAACCAATGCCGCGGCTGTGGCTGGCGAGCATCGAGTTCAGCGCTTTCGAGCCGCGCAATGGCAAGATGCAGCGCTACATCCAGCACCGCGCCGCCCTGTCTTTCAGCTACCTGGACGAATACGTCAGCGGCCAGCGCAACACTGACGTACTGATTCGCCAGGACACACAGACGCTGCGGATAAAACGCCAGACAGAAGTGGAGCAGTCCTACCGCGAACAGCTTCGAATCCTCGGCTTCAAAATCGCAACCCGACAAAGCAAGGCCCTGCCCGAAAGCGCCGGTGAACTGTACGAGATGGTCAACGACAGTGCGTGGCTGACGTTCACCCTCAACGATCTGCCGAAACTGCGCAGCCAGGGCTGGGAGTTGCAGATCGACGAGGATTTCGGTTTCGACCTGACGGCGGTGGACGAATGGTACGCCACGGTCGAAGAAACGCCGGAACGGGACTGGTTCGATCTGGAACTGGGGATCATCGTCAACGGTGAACGATTGAGCCTACTGCCGATTCTGCTGAACCTGATGCGTTCGCACATCGAGCTGTTCAACCCGGAACGCCTGGCCAGGCGCCGCGATGACGAACTCATTCTGGTCAATTTGCCTAACCGTCCGAACTCCGAGTTCGGCCCGCAGCAAGTGGCCCTGCCCTATGGCCGGCTGAAACCGGTGCTGGCCACCCTGGGCGAGTTTTACCTGCAAGAACCGGGCACCACCAAACTGCGCTTGAACAGCGCGGATGCCCTGCGCCTGAACCCGCTACAAGACATGCCCTTGCGCTGGGAAGGCGGCGAACACATTCGTGGCCTGGCCCAGCGCCTGCGGGACATCAAGGACTACACCAGCACGGCGCCAGAAGGTCTGAACGCCACGCTGCGGCCTTATCAGCTCGAAGGTTTAAGCTGGATGCAATCGCTCAGGCAACTGGAAGTCGGCGGCATCCTCGCGGACGACATGGGCCTGGGCAAAACCCTGCAAACCCTGGCGCACATCCTCAGCGAAAAAAACGCCGGGCGCCTCGACCGCCCTTGCATGGTGGTCATGCCCACCAGCCTGATCCCCAACTGGCTCGACGAGGCCGCCCACTTCACCCCGCAACTCAAGGTGCTGGCCTTGTACGGCGCCGGGCGCAAGAAGCACTTTGACCGGCTGAACGATTACGACCTGGTCCTCACCACCTATGCGCTATTGCCCAAAGATGTCGAGCGCCTGGCGGCGCAGCCGTTGCATGTGCTGATCCTCGATGAAGCCCAGTACATCAAGAACCCGAACAGCAAAGCCGCCGAGGCCGCCCGCGAACTCAACGCCCGCCAGCGGCTGTGCCTGTCCGGCACGCCGCTGGAAAACCACCTGGGTGAATTGTGGTCGTTGTTCCACTTCCTGCTGCCGGGATGGCTCGGGGACGTCAAGAGCTTCAACCGCGACTACCGCGTGCCGATTGAAAAGCGCGGCAGCGATGTGCGACTGCAGCACCTCAACGGTCGGATAAAACCTTTTCTGCTGCGCCGGACCAAGGAGCAAGTGGCGACAGAACTGCCACCCAAGACCGAGATCATTCATTGGGTCGAGCTCAGCGATGCCCAGCGGGACGTCTACGAAACCATGCGCCTGGCCATGGACAAGAAGGTACGCGACGAGATCACCCGCAAAGGCGTGGCTCGCAGCCAGATCATCATTCTCGAGGCGCTGCTCAAGCTGCGCCAGGTCTGTTGTGACCTGCGCCTGCTCAACGATGCCGCCTTGCCTGCCCGCGGCAGCACCTCGGGCAAGCTCGACAGCCTGATGGAGATGCTCGAAGAGCTGTTTGAAGAAGGTCGCCGGGTGCTGCTGTTTTCTCAGTTCACATCGATGCTGTCGCTGATCGAAGACGAACTGAAGAAACGCGGCGTCGATTACGCCATCCTGACCGGCCAGACCCGGGACCGACGTACGCCGGTCAAGGAATTCCAGAGCGGCAAGCGTCAGATCTTTCTGATCAGCCTGAAGGCCGGCGGCGTAGGCCTGAACCTCACCGAGGCCGACACGGTGATCCACTACGATCCATGGTGGAACCCCGCCACCGAAAACCAGGCGACCGACCGCGCCTATCGCATCGGCCAGGAGAAGCCGGTGTTCGTCTACAAAATGATTGCCCGAGGCACGGTGGAAGAAAAGATTCAGCTGCTGCAAAAGGAAAAATCCGACCTCGCAGCCGGCGTATTGGACGGGCGCGTGGCCGGAGACTGGAAACTGCAAAGCGACGATATCGAGGCACTGTTCGCGCCATTGCCGGACAAGCTGGAAAAACGCTGATTCACAGCAATCCCTGTGGGAGCCGAGCCTGCTCGCGATAGCGGTGATTCAGTTGTTGGAGATCTTGGCTGTGCCGCCGTCATCGCGAGCAAGCTCGCTCCCACATGGCCCTGAGGTGAGCGCCGGATAGGTCTGCACCTGAACTGGCCTAATGATTTTGGACACTTCAATCGGGCGCT
>NZ_JAKUDH010000013.1:0-171081 GCF_031570495.1 Pseudomonas sp. JL2 | reverse complement strand
GTGAGATAGCCGTAGGTGCCGTTGATCTGGGTGTTGAGGCCGCCAACCGCCGAGGTTGAGGTGTCGCTGCCAGCACGCACACCGATCACCGCGCCGCTTGCGGCGGGTCCGTCGGCACCGCCCACATCGTTGTTCAGAACGTTGCCGCTGACCGTCCCGCCTTCGTCCACCGAGGCGGAATCAGCATGGGCGGTGGGCAAATCATCAACGATATTCACATCCAGGTTGCCGGTGGCCGTGGTGCCGTTGTCGTCGGTGACCACGACGGCAAATTGCTCGCTGAGGCTGTTGGCGCCGTTGGCGTTTGCGTGAGCTTCATTGTCCAGCAAGGTGTAGCTGTAACTCACCACGCCCGTGGCGGCGTTGAAGCCGGTGATGGTCAGCGTGTTGCCCAAGGCCGTGGTGATGGACTGTGGGAAACCGGCCGCAACACCGCCCGTGACGACATTGATGCCGCCCACGCTCAGGGTCTGTACACCGTCCAGCGCGGTGATGGTGAAGGTGCCGCTTTGGGTCAGCGCTGGAGCGTCCGGGCTGGTGCCGTCGCTGAGGTTTTTCTCCTGAAGGTTCAGCTCACCGCCTTCGGTGTCCAGGCCTTCGATGATCACCGGGTCGTCGTTGTTGTGTACCTGCAACACCAGGTTGGCGGTGCTGGTGTCGCCATCGGCGTCGGTCAGGGTGTAGGTGAAGGTTTCGCTACCGCTACCGCCGCCGTGCAGGCCTTTGAAGTCGGCGTCGGCGGTGTTGAGCGTGTAGGTGTAGGAACCGTCAGCATTGAGGACCAGCGTGCCGTAAGTGCCAGTGAAAGTACCGGGCGTGACCGGGCCGGACGCCACACGATCCGCGCCTTCGGTGTCATTGGTCAGCACGCTGCCCGTCAGGGTCAGGTTGGTTTCCGAGGCGGTGCCGGCGTTGCTGTCGTCCACGGCTTGAGGCACATCATCAACGATATTCACATCCAGGTTGCCGGTGGCCGTGGTGCCGTTGTCGTCGGTGACCACGACGGCAAATTGCTCGCTGAGGCTGTTGGCGCCGTTGGCGTTTGCGTGAGCTTCATTGTCCAGCAAGGTGTAGCTGTAACTCACCACGCCCGTGGCGGCGTTGAAGCCGGTGATGGTCAGCGTGTTGCCCAAGGCCGTGGTGATGGACTGTGGGAAACCGGCCGCAACACCGCCCGTGACGACATTGATGCCGCCCACGCTCAGGGTCTGTACACCGTCCAGCGCGGTGATGGTGAAGGTGCCGCTTTGGGTCAGCGCTGGAGCGTCCGGGCTGGTGCCGTCGCTGAGGTTTTTCTCCTGAAGGTTCAGCTCACCGCCTTCGGTGTCCAGGCCTTCGATGATCACCGGGTCGTCGTTGTTGTGTACCTGCAACACCAGGTTGGCGGTGCTGGTGTCGCCATCGGCGTCGGTCAGGGTGTAGGTGAAGGTTTCGCTACCGCTACCGCCGCCGTGCAGGCCTTTGAAGTCGGCGTCGGCGGTGTTGAGCGTGTAGGTGTAGGAACCGTCAGCATTGAGGACCAGCGTGCCGTAAGTGCCAGTGAAAGTACCGGGCGTGACCGGGCCGGACGCCACACGATCCGCGCCTTCGGTGTCATTGGTCAGCACGCTGCCCGTCAGGGTCAGGTTGGTTTCCGAGGCGGTGCCGGCGTTGCTGTCGTCCACGGCTTGAGGCACATCATCAACGATATTCACATCCAGGTTGCCGGTGGCCGTGGTGCCGTTGTCGTCGGTGACCACGACGGCAAATTGCTCGCTAAGGCTGTTGGCGCCGTTGGCATTTGCGTGGGCTTCGTTGTCCAGCAAGGTGTAGCTGTAACTCACCACGCCCGTGGCGGCGTTGAAGCCGGTAATGGTCAGTGTGTTACCCAATGCCGTGGTGATGGATTGTGGGAAACCGGCTGCAACACCACCCGTGACGACATTGATGCCGCCCACGCTCAGGGTCTGTACACCGTCCAGCGCGGTGATGGTGAAGGTGCCGCTTTGGGTCAGCGCTGGAGCGTCCGGGCTGGTGCCGTCGCTGAGGTTTTTCTCCTGAAGGTTCAGCTCACCGCCTTCGGTGTCCAGGCCTTCGATGATCACCGGGTCGTCGTTGTTGTGTACCTGCAACACCAGGTTGGCGGTGCTGGTGTCGCCATCGGCGTCGGTCAGGGTGTAGGTGAAGGTTTCGCTACCGCTGCCGCCGCCGTGCAGGCCTTTGAAGTCGGCGTCGGCGGTGTTGAGCGTGTAGGTGTAGGAACCGTCAGCATTGAGGACCAGCGTGCCGTAAGTGCCAGTGAAAGTACCGGGCGTGACCGGGCCGGACGCCACACGATCCGCGCCTTCGGTGTCATTGGTCAGCACGCTGCCCGTCAGGGTCAGGTTGGTTTCCGAGGCGGTGCCGGCGTTGCTGTCGTCCACGGCTTGAGGCACATCATCAACGATATTCACATCCAGGTTGCCGGTGGCCGTGGTGCCGTTGTCGTCGGTGACCACGACGGCAAATTGCTCGCTAAGGCTGTTGGCGCCGTTGGCATTTGCGTGGGCTTCGTTGTCCAGCAAGGTGTAGCTGTAACTCACCACGCCCGTGGCGGCGTTGAAGCCGGTAATGGTCAGTGTGTTACCCAATGCCGTGGTGATGGATTGTGGGAAACCGGCTGCAACACCACCCGTGACGACATTGATGCCGCCCACGCTCAGGGTCTGTACACCGTCCAGCGCGGTGATGGTGAAGGTGCCGCTTTGGGTCAGCGCTGGAGCGTCCGGGCTGGTGCCGTCGCTGAGGTTTTTCTCCTGAAGGTTCAGCTCACCGCCTTCGGTGTCCAGGCCTTCGATGATCACCGGGTCGTCGTTGTTGTGTACCTGTAGCACCAGGTTGGCGGTGCTCGTATCGCCATCGGAGTCGGTCAGGGTGTAGGTGAAGGTTTCAGTGCCACTTCCGCCGCCGTGCAACGCCACGAATTGCGGGTCGCTGGTGTTGAGGGTGTAGGTGTACGTGCCGTTGGGGTTCAGCACCAGGGTGCCGTAGGTGCCGGTGAACGTGCCGCCAATGATCGGCCCGCTGTCAGGACCGGTGGGGATGCGGTCGGCGCCTTGATGATCGTTGGGCAAGACGTTGCCGGTGAGCGTGACAAGACTTTCCGATGCGGTGCTGGCGTGGCTGTCGTCAATCGCCTGGGGTACGTCGTCGGTGATGTTGACGTCCAGGGTCCCCGTGGCGGTGTCGCCATCGCTGTCGACGGCCACGACGGGGAACTGCTCGCTGATGTTGTTGGCCCCGCCCCCGGCGGGATGGCTTTCATTGTCCGTCAGGGTATAGCTGTAGCTGACCACACCGGTCGCGGGGTTGTAACCGGTGATGGTCAACGTGTTGCCCAGCGCCGAGGTGATGGATTGGGGAAAACCTGCGGGCACGCCACCGGTGATCACGGCGATTCCACCGATACTCAGGCTGCTCAGCCCATCGGGCGCGGAAATGGTGAAACTGCCGCTTTGCACCAGCGCGCCGGGATTGCTGGCGGAACCGTCAGACAGGTTCGCCTCATTGGCGGTCAATTCACCGCCATCCACGGTCAAGCCATCAAGGGTAACCGGGTTGTCCGGGGTTTCAGGGTCTACCGGTGGCACGATTGCATCGTCGCCGCCGTCATCCGGATCACCGGCCAGACGCAGGTCTGGAAACTCGGGTATCCCGTTGAACCCGGCGGTGGGAAAACCGATCTGCGGATCGACTTCCCCGCCGACCTCTTCCAGCAACACAAAACTGTGCCCGCCACCCACGCCCCCCGGATTACCGCCCTCGGCGCCTGCAGCCGTCGCCTCGCCGGTCTGGGTCGGGTCAGCGCCGGCGGCGATGGCTTGTTGCAGTTTTTGCACATCGGTCAGTTGCGCATCACTGGGTGTGGTGGCCTCAGGCGTATCGCTAGCAGAGGCCTGGTTGGCGAGCAATTGCGGGCTCAGCGTCAGGTCACTTCCGCGGCCCAGGGTCAACTCCTTGCCGTTTTGCAACTGCACAGCCACCGCCCCTTCGGCCCCGGTAATCAGGTGCTCGCCGGCATAGAGCCGATCACCTTCAACCAGAGGTCGCCGCAGACCGCCGACGGCTTCTGCGAAAACCTGTCCTACCACCTTGCTGACGGTACCGATGAGCGCTGCCATGTGCATTCCTCCGTTGCCAACCGCAGTCGGCACCTGTCTGGGTGAAGAATTGGTGCTCGGGTTGGCAGCCAGGGAATCTGGAAAATCTGCCAGCTTTCGGGGACGTAAAAGGCGCTAGCTATTCGCCACAATGACAAAAAACCGTCACTTAAAATCACCTTTCAAGTCGTCCTTTTCGGCACCTCTTCACATCGCTTCAAAATGATTATGGAACTTTATTGACGCCCAAAATCCGTCAGGACCCGCAGATTCAAAGGCTTTCGCTTTGAACAATGTGCCGCTTTTTTCCAAGCACATAAGTTTTTTTTGGCATAAGTCTTATGAGAAATTCTTCTTAGGTTTTGCGCAGGATGTTCTTAGCTGTGTTGTTACAAGCTTGAAACGGTTTTGATCTTAAATACGTCAATATTTTGGCGACAGCGAAGCACAACAGACCTTAGGAGATGCACCCCATGCGCGTTCTTTCCCCCCTCTGCAGCGCGGTTTTGCTGGCCATGGCCTGCTCTTCTTCAGCGCAGGCCATGTCGTTGACCGAAGCGATCCAGAGCACCATTGCTACTCACCCGGAACTGGCGCAACGGGTCGATAGCCGTCTGTCGGCCAATGAAGACGTCAAGGTCGCCAGAGGGGGGTTCTTCCCGTCGGTGGACCTTAATGCCGGCTACGGGCGCGGCTACAGCGACAACACCAACACCCGGGCGCTGGGCAATCACCACACCAATATCCTGACTTACACCCAGTCGGAGCTGCGCCTGCGGCAGATGCTGTTTGACGGGTTCAACACTGCCAATGAAGTGGAACGCACCAAAGGCGTGGTCAATTCCCGGGCCTACTACGCCCAAGGCACCGCCCAGGACCTGGCGCTGCGCACCATCGAGGTTTACCTGGAAGTGCTCAAGCGTCGCGAGCTGGTGACCCTGGCCAAGAACAACCTGCAGGCTCACCTGCGCGTCAACGACCAGATCGGCCTGCGCACCGAGCGTGGCGTGGGCAGTACCGCCGACTCCGATCAGTCCAATGCTCGCCGGGCCCTGGCGGAAAACAATTACGACACCGCCCAGGTCGACCTGGCCGACGCCGAGGCTAACTTCTACAGCGTGGTCGGACGCATGCCCGATGAGCTGGAAACACCGCCCTCGACCAAAGGCGAGATGCCCGCTGACCTGCGCGAAGCCCAGCAAAGCATGGTGGACAACAACCCGTACCTGAAATCGGCCCAGGCCGACGTGCAGTCCGCCGAAAGCCAGTATGAAGTGGCCAAGTCGCCGTTCTATCCGCGGTTCGACGCCGAGGCGGCGGTGGGCGCCAATAACAACCTCGGCGGCGAAGAAGGCCACGACAACAACTGGCGGGTCGGCGTGGTGATGAACTACAACCTGTTCCGCGGCGGCAGCGACAAGGCGCGGTTGGCGTCCAATGCCCACCAGATCAACCAGGCCATGGACATCCGCAACAACGCCCTGCGCCAGCTCAACGAAGACACCCGCCTGGCCTGGAACGCGATGCTCAACGCCCGCAAGCAGACCCCCACCGCCCGGGAATATGCCGAAACCACTTCCCGTGTACGCGCCGCCTATCAGGATCAGTTCGGTCTCGGCCAACGGACCCTGCTCGATGTGCTCGACAGCGAAAACGAGCTGTACAACGCCAACCGTCGCTACACCGAAGTGCGCTACACCGAGGAATACTCGATGTATCGGGTATTGGCGAACATGGGCCAGCTGTTGAGCAAACAGCGGGTGGTGCTGCCGGCCGACGCGGTCGCTCAAACAGAAGTCAAAAACGAAGCGCGGCTGCCAGAACTGAAGTAGCCCCCCAAAAAAATGGGAGCGATCAATGTGACCAGCATGGAACCCGCAACCCCCAGCACCGATCCGCGGCTGAATGTCGATGATCCCTTGCTGGACGGTCTGTTGATCCTCTGCAAACTCCATGGCGCGACAGTCAGCCGCGCCAGCCTTGGCGCCGGGCTTCCAATGGCGCACCAACGCCTGAGCCTGGACCTGCTGCCGCGCGCAGCGGCCCGGGCCAATTTGCAGGCGCGCTTGCTGCGCCGAGAGCTGGCCGATATTTCGCCACTCAACCTGCCGGTGATGCTGATTCTGGCCGGTGGTCGTTGCGCCGTGTTGCGGCGCTGGAGTGAGGACGGCCAGGCGCTGATCCTGCCCAGCGAAGCCGATGGCGGCGAGCAGTGGGTCAGCCGCGACGAACTGAGCGCCGTCTACAGCGGCCAGGCTTTGTTCGCCCGGCCGCGCCATGAACTCGAAGACCTGCGCGCGCCCTTGGTTCCACGGGTCGAGGCCTGGTTTCGTGACACCTTGAAACTGTCACGCTGGCTGTACAGCGACGCGATCCTGGCAAGTTTGCTGATCAACCTGCTGGGGCTGATGGTGCCGCTGTTCGTCATGCAGACCTACGACCGCGTGGTGCCAAACCAAGCCACATCGACGTTGTGGGTGCTGGCCGTGGGGCTGCTGATCGGCACGGGTTTCGAACTGGTTTTGCGCGTGGTGCGCGCCCATCTGCTGGACACCGCCG
Organism: Pseudomonas sp. JL2; assembly: GCF_031570495.1. NCBI lineage: Bacteria > Pseudomonadati > Pseudomonadota > Gammaproteobacteria > Pseudomonadales > Pseudomonadaceae > Pseudomonas > Pseudomonas sp. JL2. Next base: position 164,404 of record NZ_JAKUDH010000013.1, on the reverse strand, counting down.
GCAAGAAAACCGACGTGATCCTCTCCGCGACCCTGTTCGAACGCATCACCGGCATGGCGATGAAGGCCAAACCGGTGACCATCGGCGGGTTCGCCCAAAGCATCCATGACTTCCAGGGTCTGCGCGAATTCCTGACCGCTGTCACCCTCACCAGCCTGATCGACCTGCCCTTCGCCGTGCTGATGCTGGTGGTGATCGGGTTGCTGGGTGGCTGGCTGGTGGTGATTCCGGTGGTGGCTTTTCCGCTCACCATTATTTTCGCCATGATCATCCAGGCACGCCTGCGTGACACCGTGCAAAAAAGCCTGGCCCTGGGCGCCCAGCGCCAGGCATTGCTGATTGAAACCCTCGGCGGCCTGGAAACCCTCAAGGCTTGCAGCGCCGAAAGCGAGCGCCAGCATCAATGGGAAAGCACCCACGGCGCCCTCACCCGCCTGGACAGCCACGCCCGCAGCCTCTCGGCGCTGGCCACCAACGGCACGCTGTTTTTGCAACAACTGGCCGGCATGGCGACCATCGTCGCCGGGGTCTACAGCATCATCGCCGGTAACCTCAGCGTCGGCGCGCTGGTGGCGACCTACATGCTCGGCAGCCGGGTGCTGGCGCCGCTGGGGCAGATCGCCGGGCTGATCACCCGCTACCAGCAGGCCCAACTGACCATGCGCAGCACCGATGCGCTGATGGCGCTGCCTCAGGAGCGCGATGCCAAACAACGGCCGCTGGATCGCACCCAATTGCAGGGCGCGCTGGACGTCAGCGGCGTGACCTTCCATTACAACGGCCAGAACGCCCCGGCGCTGGCGAATGTGAGTTTCAGCCTCAAGCCCGGCGAACGGGTCGGGATCATCGGTCGCAGTGGCTCGGGCAAGAGCACCCTGGCGCGCCTGGTGATGGGGTTTTATGAGCCCCAGGAAGGCCAGTTGCTGCTCGATGGGCTCGACCTTCGGCAACTGGACGTGGCGGACCTGCGCCAGCAGATCGGCTATGTCGCCCATGACCTGCCGCTGCTGGCCGGCAGCCTGCGGGACAACCTCACCCTCGGCGCCCGCTACATCAGCGATGCACGCATGCTGGAAGTGGCGGAACTGACCGGCGTCACCGAACTGGCCCGCCAGCATCCCCAGGGCTTTGACCGCCCGGTGGGCGAGCGCGGGCAGTTGCTCTCCGGTGGGCAACGCCAGGCCGTGCTACTGGCCCGAGCCCTATTGCTCGACCCGCCGATCCTGCTGCTGGACGAACCCACCAGCGCCATGGACAACAGCAGCGAAGACGTGTTGCGGCAAAAGCTTCACACCCATGTGCAGGGCAAGACGGTGCTGCTGGTGACCCACCGCACGTCGATGCTGAGTCTGGTGGATCGGCTGGTGGTGCTGGACAACGGCCGGATTGTGGCCGATGGGCCGAAGGAAGCGGTGATCGATGCACTGCGTAAAGGACGGGTGGGGTCTGCGGCGGTGTAACAGCCCACACAGTCCCCTCGCCACAAAAGCCGCACCAACCTTAGCTCTTTTAACTGACGGGTATCGCCCATGTCTGCTCAAACACCCGATTCAGCGGCCCGAAGCTACTTCGGCAGTTTCAGCAAAAGCGCCGAAAGCGAGTTCATGCCGGAAACCGCCGGTGCCGCGCTGCAGGATTCGCCCCGTCGCTCGCGGGTCACGGTGTGGCTGGCGGCCGGACTGATCATCACCGCGTTGGTGTGGGCCAAACTGGCAGTCTTGCAGGAAGTCACCACCGGTGAAGGCAAGGCCATTCCCTCGAGCAAGATTCAGGTAATCCAGAACCTGGAGGGCGGCATCGTCACCGAGATTTTCGTGCGCGAAGGGCAGATGGTGAACAAGGGCGACACCCTGCTACGCCTGGACGACACACGGTTTCTGTCGAACAAGGGCGAAAGCGAGGCCGACCGTTATGCTCTGACCGCCCAGGTCGAACGCTTGTCGGCCGAAGCCGAAGGCCGGCCTTTCGAACTGTCCGCTGAAGTCATCAGCAAGGCCCCGCAAGTGGCCGAGGACGAACGCTCGCTGTATGAACAACGACAGCGGCGCCTGGCCAGCGAACAGCGGACGCTGTCCGAACAACTGCGCCAGAAAACCCAGGAGCTGGCGGAGTTTCGCTCCAAGCAGGGCCAGTTCAGTTCCAGCCTGGCCTTGCTGCAAGAAGAGATGAACATGTCGGCACCACTGGTGCGCACCGGGGCGGTGTCGCCGGTGGAAATCCTGCGGCTCAAACGCAGCGCGGTGGAAATCCGTGGTTCGCTCAACGCCACCACCCTGGCGATTCCTCGGGCCGAATCGGCGATCAACGAGATCAAGAGCAAGATCGACGAATCGGAACAATCCTTCCGCTCCGAAGCGGCCAAGGAACTCAATGAGAAACGCACGGAGTTGTCAAAAATCACCGCTTCGAGCATTGCCATCGACGACCGCGTGACCCGCACCACTGTGGTCTCGCCGGTACATGGGGTGATCAAGCAGCTAAAGGTCAACACCATCGGCGGCGTAGTGCAGCCGGGCAGCGACATGGCAGAAATCGTGCCGCTGGAAGACAACCTGCTGATCGAAGCCAAGGTCCGCCCCCAGGACGTGGCCTTCCTGCATCCGGGCCAGAAAGCCATGGTCAAGTTCAGTGCCTATGACTACACGATCTACGGCGGGATGAGCGCCAGGCTCGAACTGATCGGCGCCGACACCATCACCGATGACAAGGGCAACAGCTTCTACCTGATCCAGGTGCGCACAGATAAAAATCACTTGGGCGGCGATGCCAAACCGTTGTTGATCATTCCTGGGATGGTGGCGACGGTGGACATCATTACCGGGGAGAAAAGTGTCCTGGATTACCTGCTCAAGCCGGTGTTGAAGGCGCGGACTGAGGCGATGCGTGAGCGGTAGGCCTTGAGCTGAGACTTTGGTTGATTGTGCTGCCGCGATCGCGAGCAAGCTCGCTCCCACATTGGATCTGTGGTGTTAGCAGATTTTTTGCATGCACTGGAGATCAACTGTGGGAGCGAGCCTGCTCGCGATGAGGCCAGCACAGTCACTACTTATTCCTGCGCATGATTACGCCGAAAAACCTCCTCCCCCATCGCAGCAATCTGCCCCTCGATCAACGCTTCGAACGGCCTCAGCAACGGCTCAAAACGGGCCGGTGTCTCAAGGGTTTGCAGCGCCTGGACAACCGCCTCCACCGTCGACAACGCCCCTGGCCCTGGCGCCTTGCGCAAGCGGTATCGAGACACACTGCCCGCGGCCAGTGTCACCCTCGGCAGCGCCGCCAACAGAGGGTTGAGGTGCAGCAACTTGCGCGCCTTGCGCCAGGTGCCGTCCGGGACGACCAGTAGCAGCGGATCCTCAGACAGAGCATAAGCATGCATGGGCTGCGCCTCTTCGCCGGGAAACAAAAGCCGCGCCTGATAACCCGGTTGATTGAGCAGCCCAGGCAAATCCTCGAACACCTCGCCCACGATCAACTCGGCATTATTGAGCCCCAACGCCGCCAGCCGCGCGGTGTTCAGGGCATGGTTCACCTCGCTGGGATGCTGCAACAACAGCACCCGAGTGCGGCTGTCGAGGCTGGGGATCAGCGGGCACAAACAATGGCTTTGCGGCCTGTGGCAGCGCGGACAATGAATTCTGGACATGACGGCACCTCAGGCCTGGTTGAGCTGCGCCTTGAGCAGATCGCGAAAAGTCTGGATCAGCGGCTCACGGCTGCGGCCACGGCGTACGATCATCGAAAACGGTGCCTGATAACCAAAAGTGGCCGGCAGCAACACGCGCAAATCGCCCTTGTCCACCCAGGCCTGAGCGTAGTGTTCGGGCAGATAGCCGACGTAGGCGCCGGACAATACCAGGATCAACTGCGCCTCCATGCTCTCCACCGTCGCCGCGCTGTGCTTGAAGCCGTGGCGGGCCAGTTCGGCCTGGCTCCAGTAACCCCGCCCGACCATGCGTTGCTGGGTGATGAGTTGCTCAGGGATACGCCGCTCGTTGAACAGCGGGTGACGGTTGCTGCAATACAACCAGTGCTGCTCACGGTACAGCGGCATGTAGACCAGGCCGCTCATGCGCGTGGAAAACGCGCCGATGGCCAGGTCCAGGCGGTTGTCCTGCACGCCCAGTTGCAGTTCGTACGGGCTCATGACCGACAGGTGCAGGTGGACTGCCGGATGCTCCTGGCTGTAGGCGCCGATGGCTTCGGCGAACGGCAGGGCTTTGTCGCTGACGGTGGAATCGATCACCCCCAGGTTCAGCGTGCCGCGCAACTCACCCTTCAGCGCGGCGGCGTATTGCTCGAACCCTTCAAGCTCGCCCAAAAGACGCAGGGTCTCCTGGTGGAACAACTCGCCCTTGCTGGTCAGGCTGAACCCACCCCGCCCACGATGACACAACACCAGGCCCAGGGCCGATTCGAGCTGGCTCATGTAGGTGCTGATGGCCGACGTGGAAAGGTTGAGCTCGTGCTGGGCATTGGCGAATCCCTGGTGCCGCACGACGCTGACGAAAATGCGCAACAGTTTCAGGTCGGGTAGAGCGTTGGCCATGGAGAACTCCAGATTACACGATGCATAGAACTTGCCGTGCCCTTGTGGCGAGGGAGCTTGCTCCCGCTCGACGGCGCAGCCGTCGCAAAACCTGTCGACGCGATTTAACTGATGCGCCGAGGTGAATGATTTTGGGGCTGCTTCGCAACCCAGCGGGAGCAAGCTCCCTCGCCACAGGGGACATCATGTCTCCCAGGACTGCGCTGAAGCGGAGTCTATCGCCCCATCCCGCATTAGTTTAGAAAAATCTGAACTAAGTATTTGCCCCCAGCGATTCTTCCACTCCCAGGCTTTTCGCAGAATCGACCCCTGATAAATAAAACAACGATGAGGCCCTACCCGTGGACAAGATTCTTCACCAACCACTGGGCGGCAACGAAATGCCGCGCTTCGGCGGCATCGCCACCATGATGCGACTCCCCCATTTACAAACCGCTGCCGGCCTGGACGCTGCTTTCGTCGGCGTGCCGCTGGACATCGGCACCTCCCTGCGCGCCGGCACCCGTTTCGGGCCCCGCGAGATCCGCGCTGAATCGGTAATGATCCGTCCCTACAACATGGCCACCGGTGCCGCGCCGTTCGACTCGCTGTCGGTGGCCGATATCGGTGATGTGCCGATCAATACCTTCAATCTGCTGGACGCCGTGCGGATCATCGAAGAGTCGTACCACAAGATTCTGGAACACAACGTCATTCCCCTGACCCTGGGCGGCGATCACACCATCACCCTGCCGATCCTGCGGGCGATCCACAAGAAACACGGCAAGGTCGGCCTGGTGCACATCGACGCCCATGCCGATGTGAACGATCACATGTTCGGTGAGAAAATCGCCCACGGCACCACCTTTCGCCGCGCCGTGGAAGAAGGCCTGCTCGATTGCGACCGCGTGGTGCAGATCGGCCTGCGGGCCCAGGGCTACACCGCCGATGACTTCAACTGGAGCCGCAACCAGGGTTTCCGCGTAGTCCAGGCCGAAGAGTGCTGGCACAAATCCCTCGCCCCACTGATGGCCGAAGTCCGCGAGAAGGTCGGCGGCGGCCCGGTGTACCTGAGCTTCGATATCGACGGCATCGACCCGGCCTGGGCCCCTGGCACCGGCACCCCGGAAATCGGTGGCCTGACCACCATCCAGGCCATCGAAATCGTGCGTGGCTGCCAGGGCCTGGACCTGGTCGGTTGCGATCTGGTAGAAGTCTCGCCGCCCTACGACACCACCGGTAACACCTCGCTGCTGGGCGCCAACCTGCTGTACGAGATGCTCTGCGTACTGCCCGGTGTGGTCCATCGCTGAGGCGCGGTCATGAACGATCAGGCTCAAGTGCTCAAGGCCGCCGCTGAACTGGTGTCGGCCTTCGCCCGCAATGACCGTGACGCCTACTTCGGCGCCTTCACACCCGACGCGAGTTTCGTGTTCTACACCCTCGAACAGCCTCTGCTGTCTCGCGATGCCTACCAGGCGTTGTGGGACCGCTGGCGGTCCGAGGATGGCTTCGAGGTGCTGTCGTGTACCTCGAGCAACGCCTTCGTCAGCCTGCAAGGGGACGTGGCGATTTTCATCCATGACGTGGCCACCGAGTTGCGCATGCAAGGGGAGCGACACTTTAGCCAGGAGCGCGAAACCATTCTGTTCCGCAAGCAGGAAGGACGCACACAAGAACAACAGGGCCTATGGCTGGCCTGCCATGAACATTTGTCCGCTATGCCGGAAGGGCTGCCACCCCCTTAGCCAAACAGACGACGCTCGCACACGATGGGCGCGCCTTTATGATCGGAGCAGATCATGCATAACAATAATGACAAAAGCCTTACGCAAATCGAAACCAACGGGGTCGAACAGATCCCGGACCATGAGCGAACCGCTGGCCCGACGGATCTGTTTCGACTGATCTTCGGCGGCGCCAACACCTTCGCCACCGCCGTGCTCGGCAGTTTCCCGGTGCTGTTCGGCCTCTCGTTCCAGGCCGGGGTCTGGGCGATTGTGCTGGGGGTGGTGCTCGGTTCGATCATCCTCGCGCCCATGGGCCTGTTCGGCCCGCTCAACGGCACCAACAACGCGGTGTCCTCCGGGGCGCATTTCGGCGTACACGGGCGGATCGTCGGCTCGTTCCTGTCGCTGCTGACGGCCATCGCGTTCTTCTCCCTGTCGGTGTGGAGTTCGGGAGATGCGTTGATCGGTGGCGCCAAGCGTTTGATCGGCGTACCGGAAACCGACTTGAGCCTGGGCCTGGCCTACGGCCTGTTCGCCTTGCTGGTATTGACGGTGTGCATCTACGGCTTTCGCTTCATGTTGTGGGTCAACCGCATCGCCGTGTGGGCCGCCAGCCTGCTGTTCCTGCTGGGCATCGTCGCCTTCGCGCCGGCCTTCGACAGCCAGTTCGCCGGCACCGTCGGCCTCGGCCAGCCGGGCTTCTGGGCGGCGTTCATCGGCGCGGCACTGGTCGCCATGAGCAACCCGATTTCCTTCGGCGCGTTCCTGGGTGACTGGTCGCGTTACATCCCGCGCAACACGCCCAAGCGACGCATCATGCTGGCGGTGATCGCCGCTCAACTGGCGACGCTGATCCCGTTCCTGTTCGGCCTTGCCACGGCCACCATCGTGGCGATCAAGGCACCGGACTACATCGCAGCCAATAACTATGTGGGCGGCCTGCTGGCGGTTTCGCCGGGCTGGTTCTTCCTGCCGGTGTGCCTGATCGCGGTGATCGGCGGCATGTCCACCGGCACCACGTCGCTGTATGGCACCGGGCTGGACATGTCCAGCGTGTTCCCACGAGTTCTGTCGCGGGTCAAGGCAACACTGCTGATCGGCGTGCTGTCGATTGCCTTCATCTTCATCGGGCGCTTCGCCGCGAACCTGGTGCAGAGCGTATCGACCTTCGCCGTGCTGATCATCACCTGCACCACGCCATGGATGGTGATCATGATCATCGGCCTGCTGGTGCGCCGCGGCTTCTACTGCCCGGATGATCTGCAAGTGTTCACCCGTGGCGAAACCGGCGGGCGCTACTGGTTCAGCCACGGCTGGAACTGGCGCGGCCTGGGGGCCTGGATTCCCAGCGCGCTGGTGGGGCTGTGCTTCGTCAACCTGCCTGGGCAGTTCGTCGGACCGCTGGGCGAACTGGCCGGTGGCATCGACATCGGCCTGCCGGTGACCCTGGGCCTGGCCTCGGTGATTTACCTGGTGCTGCTTGGGTTGTTTCCCGAGCCGGCGGCGGTGTATGGGCCGGATGATCCGCGTAGCAAGGGTTCTTCGGTGCCAATCGAGAAACCCTCCCTCAGACAGACCGCCTGACCTGAGCAAACGAAATACCCGTGGCGAGGGAGCTTGCTCCCGCTCGACTGCGCAGCAGTCGCCATCAGGGGCAGCTTCGCAGCCCAGCGGGAGCAAGCTCCCTCGCCACAAAAGCGCGTTCACACAGAGGTTGCAGTGCCAGGGCACGGTACCAACCGACTTCACTATAAAAAAGACAATCGGAGACACGCCATCATGGCTTTGGATTTAATCGTCGTTCTCATCTATGCCACCGGCATGATTGCCCTGGGTTGGTACGGCATGCGCCGCGCCAAGACTCGTGACGACTACCTGGTCGCCGGGCGCAACCTTGGCCCGGGTTTTTACCTGGGCACCATGGCCGCCACCGTTCTGGGCGGCGCCTCCACCATCGGCACGGTGCGGCTGGGCTATGTCCATGGGATTTCCGGGTTCTGGCTGTGCGGCGCCATCGGCCTGGGCATCGTCGGCCTGAGCCTGTTCCTCGCCAAGCCGCTGCTCAAACTCAAGATCTACACCGTGACCCAAGTGCTGGAGCGCCGCTACAACCCCGCCGCACGCCACGCCAGTGCACTGATCATGCTGGTTTATGCGTTGATGATCGGCGCCACCTCGACCATCGCCATCGGCACGGTAATGCAGGTGTTGTTCGGCCTGCCGTTCTGGGTGTCGATCCTGGTGGGCGGCGGTGTCGTCGTGCTGTATTCCACCATCGGCGGCATGTGGTCGCTGACCCTCACCGACATCGTGCAATTCTTGATCATGACCGTCGGCCTGGTGTTCCTGCTGATGCCGATGTCCATCAGCGATGCGGGCGGCTGGGACGCGATGGTGGCGGCCTTGCCGGCCAGCTACTTCGATTTCACCGCGATTGGCTGGGACACCATCCTCACCTACTTCCTGATCTACTTCTTCGGCATCTTCATTGGCCAGGACATCTGGCAGCGGGTGTTCACCGCCCGTAGCGAAGGTGTGGCGAAAGTGGCCGGTACCGCCGCAGGCCTGTACTGCGTGCTGTATGGCCTGGCCGGAGCATTGATCGGCATGGCGGCCAAGGTATTGCTGCCGGACCTGGAAAACGTCAACAACGCCTTTGCCAGCGTCGTCCAGACCAGCCTGCCCAACGGCATTCGCGGGTTGGTGATTGCCGCAGCCCTGGCGGCCTTGATGTCCACCGCCGCGGCCGGCCTGCTGGCAGCCTCCACCACCGTGGTCCAGGACCTGCTGCCGCGTCTGCGCCAGGGTCGTGAAAGCGGCAATGGCGACGTTCATGAAAACCGCATCGCGACCCTGCTGCTGGGTGTGGTGGTGTTGGGCATCGCCCTGGTGGTGAGCGATGTGATCAGTGCCCTGACCCTGGCCTACAACCTGTTGGTGGGCGGCATGCTGATTCCGCTGATCGGTGCCATCTACTGGAAACGCGCAACCACAGCCGGCGCGATCACCAGCATGTCACTGGGTTTTCTCACTGCGCTGTTCTTCATGATCAAGGACGGCTTGGACGCCAATACGCCGATCTACTACAGCCTGAGCGTGGCACTGGTGAGTTTTGTGGTGGTGAGTCTGTTGTCGCCTCGGTCGAAGGTGATGGCCAAGGCGGTCTGAAAGCAGTTTTTCTTCGAGGGTGTGGCGTCGATTGCCACACCTTTTTTTTGCTTTTTTACCGAAGCAGCCAGCCCAAACACTGTCCCCGTGGCGAGGGAGCTTGCTCCCGCTGGTGCGCGAAGCGCGCCCAAAGCCAGACACCTCGGGTGTGCCAGATAAGTTGAGCGCCCTGTTTTGGGGCTGCTGCGCAGCCCAGCGGGAGCAAGCTCCCTCGCCACAGGTTTAGCTACAAAACAAAAAAAGATCGCAGTCTCAGGCTGTTTCAACTGAAACAGCCTGAGACTGCGATCTCTCCGATATTCGCGGTGTCTTTACCGACGGCGCGGCTGGCGGCGGCGCTGCTCGTCATCGGTGCGGATAGGGATCGGTTGCATGGGCGGCTCGATCAGGCCGAGCGCGACACCCAAGTCGTGAAGCCAGTTCTGGATTTTCTCTTTCATCGTGGTGCCCCCTTCAGGGTGGTACGAGCGGCAAAATTCTGTGGCCCCTTCGCACTGATAATAGTCCGAAGTCCTACGCAATGCTCGTCACACATTGCAATGATCTGTTACTGAATTGATCCAAATCCACCTCCCGGAGTTCAAGCTGATCGCGTCGTCATCACGGGCGCCCGCGGCCAGGCCTGTTGCTGCAGTTCAATCCAGGCGGTGAGATTGGCCCCCACCATCCCTTTGCGCCACATCAGCCAGGTCGTGGCACTGGCAAACGGCTCGGCCAACGGATGCATCCTCACACGCTCGCGGCCCGGCAGGCTGGCGAGCATCGACTCGGACATCAGCGCCACCCCGGAGCCGGCAATCACACAGGCCAGCATCCCCTGATAAGACTCAATCTCCATCGCCCGGCCCATGGCCGCATGGTCATGGGCAAACCAGGCTTCCAGACGCATGCGGTAGGAACAGCCCTGGCGAAAGGTGAATACCGAGCGGCCCTGGACATCCAGCGCACTGCGCACTGGCGGGTGATCGGCCTCGGTGATCAGCACCAGCCGCTCGTCGCACAACGGCACCCCGTCCAACCCCGCCAGCTCCAGCGGGCCGTCCACCAGCGCCGCGTCAAGGCGCCCGGTGAGCAAGCCTTCGAGCAATTCACCGCTGGGCGCCGACTGCACCTGCAAGTTCACCGCCGGGTACGTGCGGTGATAACCGGCCAGCAGGTCCGGCAAATGAATCGCCGCCGTGCTGTACATCGTACCCAACACAAAATCCCCGGCCGGTTGCCCGCCCTGCACGGCAGCATGGGCTTCGTCGTGCAGAGCAAAAAGCTTGATCGCATAGTCCAACAGGACTTTTCCCGCTGGCGATAGCTGCAAACGCTGACGCTCGCGCAGGAAAAGATCTACGCCCAGTTGCTCCTCAAGCTGCTTGAGCCGGGTCGAGAGGTTCGACGGCACCCTATGCAGCCGCTCGGCGGCGCGGGTAATGGAGCCTTCCTCGGCCACGGCCTGGAAAATCCGCAATTGGCTGAACTCCACGACATTCTCCAAAAATGAACAAGTTACTCACTATTATTCATTTTTAATGAAAGTCAATCAGTCCTAGCCTGACGGTCATTCGCCTCAACGCTGGAGACCCGCCATGTCACCTCTGATTCGCCTGCTCGGCAGTTTCATCGCCCTGATGATGGCCATGGGCATTGGCCGCTTCGCCTTAACACCGCAGTTACCTCATTTAATCGGCGAAGGTCAGATCGACTTGACCGCCGCCGGTCTGATTGCCGCTGCCAACTACCTGGGTTACTTCCTCGGCGCGCTGGACGCCATGTTCGCCCGCCGTCCGGAACAGGTGCGCCGGCGTTTGATCGGGGGCCTGTGGCTGTGCATGCTGCTGACCCTGGCTTCGTTCTGGGCCTGGGGCTTCTGGCCACACTTGGCACTGCGCTTTGGTACCGGAGTGGCAAGCGCCTGGGTGTTGGTGATGATCACCGCCCTGAGCCAACCCTTGGCTGCGGCGGCGGGACGGCCACGGCTCGGCGCCCTGGTGTTTGCCGGCCCAGGGTTGGGGATTTTTCTGACCGGCTTGCTCGCCTTGGGCTCGAACCTGCTCGGCCAGACCTCCGCGACCCTGTGGCTGGTGTATGCCGGCGTGGCATTGGCGATGCTGCTGGTGATTCTGCCCATTCTGCCGCAACCCGCCGCAGCCGCGACCGCTACAGCGCCCGTCAGCGCCTCGCCGAACCGTGGCATCGCTCGACTTGGCGTGGTGTATGCCCTGTACGGCTTGGGCTACATCATTCCCGCCACCTTCCTGTCGCAGATGGCCTCGGCGCAGTTCCACGGGCAATGGCAAGCAGACCTGTTCTGGCCCTGCTTCGGTCTGGCCGCCGCCACTGGCGTGTTGCTGGTCAGCTTGCGTCGTCCCAACCCGAACACCACCGGTCGCTGGCTGATCGGTACACTCTGGCTGCAAGCCGCCGGAGTATTCGCCTGCCTGCTGGGCAGCGGGCCGGGGCTGGCGCTGGGCGTAATCCTGTGTGGAGCACCATTCCTGGCCTGCATGCAACTGGTAATGCTGCGTTCCCGGGAACTGGCACCCCACGCCACCCAGCGCAACGCGGGCCTGTTGACCGCCTGCTTTGCCTTGGGCCAGCTCAGCGGGCCATTGCTGGCGGCGTTGAGCAGCCACTTCAGCGGTGGCTTGCAACCGGCGCTGATCATTGCCGGCAGTGGCCTGCTGCTGGCCGGCGGGCTGTTACTGCGGCCCGCCAGCCGGGGTACGGTGAGCCCTTGCGCCCAGACCGCCCTGCGTTAATCAGGCCTGGCCGAGCGATGGGCTCAGGTGCACGGTTGAGTCACGCCGTGCCAAGGCGAAATACAACACCCCGCCCAGGAAGCAACCGGTGAACCAGGCGAAATTGGCCATCGGTTGCAACATCGGCGTGAAGGTAATCGCCACGCCCATCAACGTCGCCGGCACCAGCGCCTTGACCGCCGTCCAGTTGATGCCGCCGCTGTAGTAATAGCGCCCGCTGGGCCCGTCATTGAACAGCGCGTCGACGTCGATCTGCTGCTTTTTGATCAGGTAGTAATCCACCAGCAAGATTCCGAACAGCGGACCGATGAAGGCTGCCAGCACGTCCAGGGTGTAGTGGATCACTTCGGGGTTGTTGAACAGGTTCCACGGCGTGATGAATATCGATGCAATCGCAGCAATCATGCCGCCGGCACGCCAGCTGATCTTGCTGGGGGCGACGTTGGCGAAGTCGAACGCCGGGGAAACAAAATTGGCGACAATATTGATGCCGATGGTGGCAGTCACAAAGGCAAAGGCGCCCAGCAACACCGCCACGTCGTTGTCAATACGCGCCACGGTGGCGATCGGGTCATGGAGCATTTCGCCGAACACCGGCAACGTCCCGGAAACAATCACCACGGTCACCAGGGAGAATGCCAGGAAATTCACCGGCAGCCCCCAGAAATTGCCACGGCGCACGTCCGACATGCTCCGGCAGTAGCGACTGAAATCACCAAAATTGAGGGTCGGGCCGGAGAAGTACGACACCACCAACGCCGTCGCGACGATCACCTGACCGAACGCTTGCCAGCCGGACAAGGACTTCTCCGCCAGAGTGAAATTGATGTTGCTCCAGCCGGCTTTCCATACGATCCAACCCGCCAACAGGAACATCACGGCGTACACCACCGGTCCGGCCCAGTCGATAAAGCGACGGATCGACTCCATACCGGCCCAGAACACCAGCGCCTGGACGAACCACAAGCTGAGGAAACCGAACCAGCCCAAGTAGGACAATCCGGCAAATTGCGGCGTGGCATAGACTTCCATGGAAGGAAAAAACCGCAGCACCACAATGATCAGCGCGCTGGAAGCCAGGTACGTCTGAATGCCGTACCACGCCACAGCGATCAAGCCGCGGATCACCGCAGGAATATTCGCCCCGAATACCCCAAACGCCAGGCGACAGATCACCGGATACGGCACCGCCGCTTGCTGGCTCGGCTTGGCAACCAGGTTGGCGATCAACTGCACGATGCAGATGCCGCAGAGCAACGCAATCAACACCTGCCAACTCGCCAGCCCCAACGCGAACAGGCTTGCAGCGAACACATAACCGCCGACACTGTGCACATCACTCATCCAAAACGCGAAAATGTTGTACCAGTTCCATTTCTGCGGCAGCGGACCCAGGTCTTCGTTATAGAGACGAGGGCTGTAGCCGTTGGGCAGTTGCTCGGACATTGCGAGGCTCCTTTTGAGGACCGCCGTGCCCCCGTATCAACCTGCTCACCATACTGCGCACGGGAGCCGGCATGGTTTGTATACGGGTTGCTACGCAGAATGCGTGCCAGAGGTGGGGAATATGAGACAAACTGCGGTGTGTGGCGGGGACTAAAGCCGGGCAGGAGCAGGCACGCGCCCACGAACAGGGCGCGGGTGCATGCTAAAGGTGCAGGGTTTTGTATACAGAGGAGAGCCGAACACCGCTCCTGTGGCCAGGAGATTTTGAGGAACGGCGCACCGCTGTGGGAGCAAGGCTTGCTCGCGAAACAGGCGCCTCGGTATCAGAAAGACCGCATCGTCTCCATCGCGAGCAAGCCTTGTTCCCACAGCGGCCTCCCCTGGCCACATGAATCCTTATTTGCCGTGGCTCGACTGAAGATCAGCTCAACTCAATCCGATCAGCATGAATGACAATTTGCCCATTCTTGTAGAGCGCACCAATGGCTTTCTTGAAGTTGCCCTTGCTGACACCAAACAGGCTGCTGATCAGCACCGGGTCGCTCTTGTCGCTGACCGGCAGCGTGCCGTTGTTTTCGCGCAACTTGGCGAGGATCTTGGCATTGAGGCTGGTCGCCGCTTCCTGACCCACGGGTTGCAAACTCAAGCTGATCTTGCCGTCCGGGCGGATTTCCTTGATGAAACCTTTTTCCTGCTTGCCGGCGCGCATGAACTTGAAGATTTCGTTCTTGTGAATCAGGCCCCAGTGCTTGTTATTGATGATCGCCTTGAAGCCCATGTCGGTGGCTTCGGCGACCAGCAAATCGACTTCCTGCCCCGGCGTGTAGTTGGCCGGGGTCTTGTCCAGATAACGGTCCAGACGCGCCGTGGCGGTGATGCGGCGGGTGTGCTTGTCGAGGTAGACGTGCACCACGCAATATTCGCCGGCGGTCATCTGGCGCTTTTCTTCGGAATACGGCAGCAGCAAGTCCTTGGGCAGGCCCCAGTCCAGGAATACACCGATGCTGTTGACTTCAACCACTTTCAGGCTGGCAAACTCACCGACCTGAACCTTGGGTTTTTCCGTGGTAGCGATCAGTTTGTCGTCGCTGTCCAGATAAATAAAAACATTGAGCCAGTCTTCATCTTCGCTGGGAATATCCTTGGGGATATAACGATTGGGCAGCAGAATTTCGCCGTCCGCACCGCCGTCCAGATATAAACCGAAGTGAGTGTGTTTAACCACTTGCAAACTGTTGTAACGCCCGACTAAAGCCATTTCCAATACCCTCATTGCGTGGGCGGCATTCTACCCGGTTTTGCGGCGTGATTCGTGGCCTCTGGCGCGGGCGGCCGGAAGGGCCTTGTGCAGCCGTTGATTTCCCTGGGTTTTCCTCGCGTATGCGGCCATTCGTCAGGCGGACAACGGCCCTCCAGGCCGTTTCGGGCAGCCGTTTTTAAGTTATACAGTCCAAAGGGTTGCTATTTAAAACAGTGGCTTAGGGCAATAATGACGGCATAAACCGCCCCTTATTCCAGCGCCCGGCGTGATAATTGAGGGAGTATATTTGCCAAGCAATTGTCAAGTATTTCCTGTACGATGCCTGGCCCAATTAATTATTTACAGGTTAATGGCCGTCATGCGCGTAAAAGCATCCAACAGCAAAGCAAAGCCCGCTCCAGCCGTGGAAACCAGCGAGTCTATCAACGACCAGATCGCTGCATTCCTCAAGTCCGGCGGTGAAATCCAGCAAATTGCCAAGGGCGTCAGCGGCCAGACATTCGGCCCGTCCAAGCAGATCAGCCTGGGCAAAAAGTAACCCGCGCGTCACCTGGTCCCAAAGCGCTTTGAGCTTCGAAGCGCTTGGACTGGAACCTCCCCGCTTACCCTCATCCTGCAAAAATCGACGAACGGCCCTCGCTGCCGAGCTTTCGCCGGTATGCTTGCACCTCTCTAGCTCAAGTGTTTCAGCTTGATGACCGATCCTGCT
The DNA here is from genome assembly GCF_031570495.1 of Pseudomonas sp. JL2. NCBI lineage: Bacteria > Pseudomonadati > Pseudomonadota > Gammaproteobacteria > Pseudomonadales > Pseudomonadaceae > Pseudomonas > Pseudomonas sp. JL2. The sequence goes on along the minus strand of NZ_JAKUDH010000013.1, from coordinate 148,815 downwards.
CCTCGCTATCCATGGAGTGAAGCATGCGCATTCCCATTGTCTCCCTGACGCTCAGCCTGCTGGCGTGCCCCTTCGCCCATGGGCAGGTGTTTCAGCGCGAGCTCGGCGACTTCGACCTCAAACTCGGCACCACGCCCAGCCGCAGCATGGCCCAGGGCCTAGTCACGCCGTCGAGCACCGGCTCGTTTCATGGCGGCCTGGACCTGAGCCACGACAGCGGCTGGTACGTGGGCCAATGGTCGCCCAGCGTTGGCCTGAGCCCATCGAGCAATCTTGAAGTCGATTCCTACATGGGCTTCAAACAGCCCTTCGACCAGACCCTGGGTTACGAAATCGGTCTGATCCACTACAGCTACCCCACCCTCGACACGCTCGACAGCCAGGAATTCTTCGGTGGCCTGACCGTACTGGGCAGCCGTTTCGGCGCGGCCTTCAGCAACGACCCGGATAAACAGAACAGCACCTTGTTTGCCGACCTGGGCGGCAACGTGCCGTTTGGCATTGGTGTCAGCGCCAAATACACCACCCACCAGTACAACTCACCCGTGTCGGTGGAGGACGGTTATGTAGGCAGTTTCAGTGACTGGTCGTTGAAAATTTCCCGCCCCTGGAGAGGCATCGACCTGGACCTGATCTACAGCGACTCCAGCCTGAGCGGCAGCCGTTGCTCGGCGTACTCCGGCCACAACAGCGAATGCGACGGCCTGCTGACCCTCAAGATGGCCCACCCTTTTTACTAAGCGTTACTTATTCGATCGGCTGAACTGCCGCGCACCTGCCATGCTCAAACAAGACAGTTACGCCTTCGCAACCCATGCCTTCGCAAGGACTCGCTCATGTCGCGCTGGTTCACCCGCATCGCCCTGCTCATGGCCCTGCTGCTCACCGTCACCGCCTGCAGCCGCGTGGGCCTGGCCTACCGCAACCTCGACCTGATCATCCCCTGGACGCTCAACGACTATCTGGACATCAATGGCGAGCAAAAGGACTGGTTCAACGACCGTCTCAATGAACACTTGAACTGGCATTGCACCACACAACTGCCCGGCTACCTTGACTGGCTGGACCGCTTGAAGAACATGGTGCAAACCAACCAGGTGACCGACCAGGCCCTGCAACAGCGTACCCGGGAAGCCAAGGCCGCCATCGCCGAAACCGCCCGGGAAATCACCCCGTCGGCCATCGAGTTATTGCAGGGGTTGAACGACGATCAGGTCGCGGACATGGACGCCGCGTTCGTCAAAGACCAACGCAAACGCCAGCAGCAATACCTCAAGCCGACGTTGCAGCAGCAAATCCAGGAGCGCAGCGAACGCATGGAGAAACGCCTGAACGACTGGCTCGGCCCGCTCAGCGAAACCCAGCGCCAACGCGTGCAGGCCTGGTCCCGCGCCTTGGGCGATCAAAACCAGCAATGGATCGCCAACCGCGCGCACTGGCAAAACCAGTTCAGCGAAGCTGTGGCGCAACGCCACAGCCCCGATTTCCCCAAGCGCATCGAGCAACTGCTGGTCGACCGCGAAAGCCTCTGGACCCCCGCCTACCGCCAGGCCTTCGACAAAACCGAAGCCCAGGCCCGCAGCCTGCTGGTGGAGGTGATGGCCGACAGCACCCCGACGCAACGCGAACACTTGCTGAGGAAGATCGACCGGGTGAAAAAGGATTTCAGTGATTTGAAGTGCCTGAAGGCAGCACGCTCATAACACCACTGAGATGCATGTGGGAGATCGAATGTGGGAGCGAGCTTGCTCGCGATAGCGGCAGAACAGGCAACAGACCTGTTGATGTCAGACCGCTATCGCGAGCAAGCTCGCTCCCACAGGGCTCAGTGCAGGCCTGTCAGGCAATCTGCGCCTTCGAAGCCACCTCATCAAAAGTAAACTCATCCAGCGCATCTTCCTGCTCATCCAGCACCTGGCGCGGATGATCATTGCCCGGGATGCTGCTGTCGATCAGGCTCAACAACCGCGAGCCACGGGGCGTCAGCACAAAGTTCTCGCCGTTACCGCCCTCTTCCTCCGGCCGAGGCTCGATATAGTTACGCTCCAACAGCAGCTTTTCGTACTCCCCGGCGACCGCTTTCAGATGATCGAGGTTCTCGATCGGCTCGCCTGCGGCTGCCTTCTCTGCCGCGTACTGCTCCGCATAAGGCCGAGGGGTAAAGCTGTGGCCGGCGCCGTTTTGCACTTCGTGCAACAACCGTTCGATCAAGTCCCAGTTATAAGTCGTCATCCTGGTCCATCCTCCAAAGAGTGAGATGCCTACTTAAAGTGTGACCCAGGCGCTGCGCTGCCGTTCAGCCGGGCTTACCGGTGGGCTATTGCCCAAGCCGACCAACGGCCTGTCGAATTCACACTGGGCCAAACGACCACTGACAGAAGTGCCGAATCAGCGGCTCTGCCACGCAGGAGAATTCACCATGAACGTAGAAAATCATGCCGTCGTCTCGCGGGAAGAATGGCTCACCGCCCGTCGCCAGCACCTGATCCACGAAAAAGCCTTCACCCGCGAACGCGACAAACTCAGCGCAGAACGCCGCGCCCTGCCCTGGGTAAAAATCGAAAAACCCTACCGTTTCCAGGGCCCCAACGGCGAACTGAGCCTGGCCGACCTGTTCGGCGGCCGCAGCCAACTGATCATCTACCACTTCATGTTCGGCCCCGGCTGGACAGAAGGCTGTGATGGCTGCTCATTCCTGTCCGACCACATCGACGGCGCCAACCAACACCTGGCCCACCACGACGTCGCCGTGGTCGCGGTGTCCCGCGCGCCGTTCGCCGAGTTCCAGCCGTTCAAACGTCGCATGGGCTGGGTCTTCGACTGGGTCTCGTCAGAAGGCTGCGACTTCAACTACGACTTCGGCGTCAGCTTCAACCCCGAAGACACCGCCGCCGGAAAAGCCACCTACAACTACGAAAAAACCGACACCACCGAAGGCGAACTCCCCGGCCTGAGCGTCTTCTATCGCAACAAAGCCGGCGATATCTTCCACACCTACTCCACCTACGCCCGTGGCCTCGACATCCTGGTCGGCACCTACAACTACCTCGATCTCACGCCCAAGGGCCGCAACGAAGACGAAATCATGGACTGGGTGCGGCATCACGATAAATACGAAGAGGCCAAGCCCCATAGCTGCTGCCACAGCTGATGCGCCAACCTGCCCAGTCGAGCGCGAACCCTGTGGCGAGGGAGCTTGCTCCCGCTCGACTGCGCAGCAGTCGCTTGCTTTAAGCCGACAAATGCCATGCCAAACGTCCTACGTAGAGCTCGGAAATCGGTGTCTTGTGGCCTTAAAGCGGGCCAGCCTATAGTCCCTCGTCGCCCAAAAGGCGATTCGGGTTTGGCGACTCGATTACAGAGAATGCGAAAGCTACCGGCTGATTGCAGGTACCGACGCACCCGCAAAGCCGCTATATTCCACGGCGGCTGTGCGCGGGAGATCTTCGGATCTGCCGGTTTTCTCTGTAACCGGTTCGCCAACCTGCGCACAGCCACCACCCAATCGTTTGGCGACGACTGAGTGATGGCTTTCAGCCAATCAAACAGAGATCTTCAAAATGAATCGATACATGCCCATCACTGGCATCGACTGCGTCCCCGCAACATTGCTCATCGATACCGAAGCCCCGCTGGACGTCCTTTTCGAAACCGCCGACTACCGCATCCGCACCGTGACCCAGGTGCTGGAAAACATCGCGTTCCGCTCGGATATCAGCTCCGATACGGTGGTGCTTTCTGATTTCTGCAAGCTGCTGACGATATCGCTTCGCGATGGATGTGATGTGTTGGATGTGATTGGGAGGCGGCTGCGGGCGCAAGCTGCTGAGTAACGAAAACGGGCGACCTCTGGGTCGCCCGTTTCACTTTCTAATTAATGGAATAACAAGGCACACGCTTGACCCTAAATATGCAGCCTTGCTTTTTCTGTATTTTACAGACTACATTTCATGAAGAAGATCGAATCTAGCAAATTCCGATCCTGGCTGAAAAAGCTCAAGGATGGCACCGGCAGAGCTCGTATCACCTCACGGATCAATCGACTGATAGAGGGTTTACCTGGCGATGTCGCCCCAGTCGGTCATGGTATCAGTGAGCTACGAATTCACTACGGGCCTGGCTACAGGGTGTATTTCTACCAGCAGGGCGACGTGCTGGTGATTCTGCTTTGTGGCGGTGACAAGGGCAGTCAGAGCCGCGACATTGAAACCGCCCACCAGATCATGCAGACGTGGAGAGCACAAAATGACTGAGACTTTTACAGAATTCGATCCCGCAGAATACCTCAGCACTCCCGAGGCCATCGCGGAGTTCATGAGCGATGCCCTGGAAACCGGCGATGCAAGTTATATCGCCAAAGCGATGGGGGTAGTCGCACGAGCCAAGGGGATGACCGAATTGGCCAGGGAAACGGGCCTGTCGCGCGAACAGCTATACCGTTCCTTCAGCGAGCATGGTAATCCCACTCTGAAAACACTCCTGGCGGTCATGAAGGCACTTGGCGTCGATATGACGGCTCGGCCACACACGCACACTGCGTCGTAGTCCTAATGGAAAGGTGACTGAAATGGCAAGAAAACTGGAAAAACGGGGCGTAGACCACGGTTAAGGGGCTGCCCCCGCTAGGCCGGTGTCAGATCACATCTAGGCTTCTACAATTAACAAGAGACATTCAAACCGCAAGCAGAGATAAAATCACGTATCGGTATATCAAGAAAGCTACTCTCTCCAGCGGAAAGAACATCTTGCAATGTGACGATACCTTTTTCAAAGTCCAAAGAAACGTCAAAGCAATTAAACTCGAACTCCCTAAGCAGAACGCTCTTTGAGCACATCCGCTCATCAAAGGCATCTTTCAAAATAGAGCGAACGCTGTCGTCCAACTCTTGGGCGACAAATCGTTCTATTAGTGTGCCGCCACTGCTCATAACCATTCCTAACTAGTACGGGAATGCAGTCTGAATCACACCATCCCGAACATTTATTTTGATTGTCGATGTTGGAGCGCCTGAGACGTTTGTTCCAATCACCTTACCTGCGTTGTACTCAATAACGTGGGGAATACGGGGACAGACCCTGAGGGACCCCGAATTTTCTTACGCAAAATCAAGAAGTTGGAATATTGAAGAGACCTGCATGAGTCGGCAGCTTGTGTTGCACCACACAAAACAAGATCCCGCCCCATGCAGGCCATCCGATTCTTACACAGCGCGCTAGCCCAAGCACTTCCTGGTGTTCATTCTCGTCGTCTGAAAACGTTGATGTGTTGTGTCAGCGCATTACTGCGAGGACGTCGGCTCACTCTGACGGGGCTTGGTCGATTCTTGCCAAGCAAAGCCTATCCCAAACACACCATCAAACGAGTGGATCGGTTACTGGGTAATCGGCATCTGCAAACCGAGCGCCCGCTGTTCTACTGGGTCATGCTGCGAGCCTTGTTGGGCTCGCTGAAGCATCCGTTGATCCTGGTTGATTGGTCACCCATTGATGCGGCTGGAGAGTTCTTTTTGTTGCGCGCTGCCATCCCGTTGGCAGGACGCTCGTTCCCGATCTACGAAAGCGTTCATGAGCGCGAGGGTTGTCCCAGATATCAAAAACGATTGCTACAAACGCTTGCCGAAATGCTCCCCAAAGACTGCGTTCCGATCCTTGTGGCTGATGCAGGTTTTCGCCGGCCATGGATCAAAGCCGTCGAGGCGCAAGGCTGGTATTACGTGGGGCGCGTGCGTAACCGGGATCTCTACCGAAATGAGTCAGACACTTGGCTGCCCGTTAAAAACCTCTACGCTCTGGCATCGTCTTCACCGAAGCCACTGTCCACGCCGAATCGAAGTGCTTTTGCTGATCTCGGCTCTGGCTAATTACATTGCTTTTTAACTGGGTTGCAGGCCCGCGAGGCGGGTCATGAGCGTCGCTTTCAAAGCAATAACCTTAAACGCCGACGAGTGCTATCGCTGTGGCGGCTGGGCTTGGAATACTGGCGCTGCGGACGCGGCTCAAATTCTCGAAGCACCTTGGAGAGGCTTGAGCACGCGTTGCGAGCAGAGGTACATCAAGAGGCGCAGGCATTGGAGTAGATTTGTGGGGATCCCTCAGGGTCTGTCCCGGTTTTCCACAGACCAAACATAAACATCCCCACCTACCCCCAATTAAAATCAGGTGAAATGGTGCAGACCAGCCCAACCGAAACAAGAATATTTCGAACTCGCAAAACCTCCTCTGCCTGTCCGACAAACACGAGAGAACGTCCATGCTCCAGTGTCTTTCTAGCTGTTAAAAAATTACAACCCAGCACCTCAGACACAGCTCTAATATGGACCACATTTTTATAGTCACCACTACAGCAGACCTCATACTTCGTCTCATCAACCTTAATATCGGGGATATGTGTCGTCACTACCGACCACCCGCAATTAGTGCACTTTAACCCCTGAGTACTAGCCTCTTCAAAAACCTTCAACTCCCCTCCACATCGTTCACAAGCTATAAATTCTGATTTTTTCATTATGGCCTACCAGGATTAAATACCTTGAAAGTTCCTTGATTTGAAGCGGTACTCGCTCCGACTGTAGGTGTAACTGACGTTCCACCAGCCAAAAGGCAAGTTGTAATAGAGCATGGCGTTGTTGGAGGTGTGTTGGTGGTCGGTCATCGCATCGTGACCACCGCGCAACATCAACTGGTCGGCCAAGCCCAGCGGGCTGTCCCACTCAAAGCTGGTGCCCCACTGCTGCTCGCCTGTGCTGCGCTGGCCGTCGTTGCTACGCGACAGCCCGGCACGCCAGGCCTTTTGTACTTCGTTGGTGACGCGCACTTCACTGCCACCGACGTTCTGGCCGGGGGTCAACTCCATCTTCGCCTGATTCGATGGCAGGCGATTGAGCTGATCGACCATCTGCTCGATCTCTCGCAGGTTGACCAACTCGCCGGTCTTGCCAGGAAAGGCCATCGCCAATTCACGGTCCGAGAGCTTGCTGTTCTCGGCGCCCTTCAAGCCTTCAAGCCGTCCTTCCACCACCAGCACGCTTAAATGCCCACCGGACAAATCCTGCTGCGGTAAATAGGCCCGGCTGGTGACCAGGCCTTTTTCGATGTAGTGATCGGTGATGACTTTGAGCAGCTCATTGAGCTGCGTCACGCCCAGGCATTGGCCGATGTGAGGTTTGAGCAACCGCTCGCGCTCACTGGCCGAAAGACTGTCGGCACCTTTGAGTTCGATGGTCTTGATGGGGAAACATCGGGCATCGGCAGGCGCTGTTGGCTGGGCCGGTTTCTCCGCCTTGCCGGGTAAGTCCTTGAGTTCTTCCAGACGTTGACGCTGCTCTTCGAGCAAGCGGTTCTGACGCTCGCGGATAAGGTCGGTTTCGCCGGGGGTGGGGGCAGCGTGAGCAAGGGGAAGCGGAGAAAGGCACAGCAAAGCTACGCACAACCTCGCCCAAAGTAAGGGGGAGGACATGTTAGATCCCTCTAGCAAAAACGATATCAAAATAGTGGCGCGATACTAATTAGCCATCATTTTGACGTCAACTATTTGTTTGAGTCCGCGGGACTATTACCGAAACCATCCATCTGAAATAAGACGCCTCCCCCACGGAAGTACGAAAGGTCCGATGCGGAACCGGAAACTGCCTGCGAGAGGGACAGAAACAATCGCGGGCGTGCCTCGCAACATCCAGCCAATGAACTTTCCACCCTCGCGTGGCCTCAACCCCTTATCAGCCCAACAAGGAATACGAGGCCCCTGCCATGAAAACCCTCCTCAAACTCACCCTCGCCGCCACCCTCAGCTGCGCCCTGCCTGCCTGGGCCACTTGCACGCCCGAGCAAGCCACCGCCAAGCGTGAACAATTGGCCAAGGAAGTGACCAGGCTCACCGAACAGAACCCGGAGAAGGCTAAGGAAATGAATAAGGAACTGCAGGCCATGGACCTGGAGACCGCCAGCAAAGATGTGCCGGACAAGTGCCAGTTGATTGATGAGCGTCTTCAAGAGCTCAAGAATGCGGAGAAGAAAGCGGGGTGACGCCCGAAGCAGGGCACAGCTTGCTTTGGTGGCGAGGGAGCTTGCTCCCGCTGGGTGCGAAGCGCCCCCTGAAATCGAAGCGTCAACTCGTTAGATGATTGTAAATTCCACTTTGTTGGGGCTGCTGCGCAGCCCAGCGGGAGCAAGCTCCCTCGCCACGGGTTTTGCGTCAGATTCAGTTATCCATAAAAAACCGGACTCAAGGTCCGGTTCTTTTATCAAGCGCTGACGCAGCTTCACTCAGCCGCTGGCGCCTCCGGCTTGCGGCGCTTGAGTGGGGCCATGCCGTCCTTGCTGACCAGCGACAAAGCGTCGGTCTTCGGGCGGTTGGCGATCTTGCGCTTGGTCGGGGCCTTGGCGCCGGTTTTCTTCTTGTCGCCCTTGGCGTCGACCTTTTTCTTCTTCACGCCAACGGCCTTGCCCGAGGCCTTGACCTTTTTCGGTCCGCCGTAGGTGCCTTTGACTTCCTTGATGGTGCGGCGCTCGAAGCTCTGCTTGAGGTAGCGCTCGACGCTCGACATCAGGTTCCAGTCGCCATGGCAGATCAGCGAAATCGCCAGGCCATCGTTGCCGGCGCGTCCGGTACGACCGATGCGGTGCACGTATTCGTCGCCGCTGCGGGGCATGTCGAAGTTGATGACCATGTCCAGGCCTTCCACGTCCAGGCCGCGGGCGGCGACGTCGGTGGCGACGAGGATTTTCACGCCGCCCTGCTTGAGACGGTCGATGGCCAGTTTGCGGTCTTTCTGGTCCTTCTCGCCGTGCAGCACGAACGCCTTGTATTCCTGGGCCACCAGGCGACCGTAGATGCGGTCGGCCATGGCGCGGGTGTTAGTGAACACGATGGCTTTTTCGTAGGTTTCGTTGGCCAGCAGCCAGTTCACGATCTGTTCTTTGTGCTGGTTGTGGTCAGCGGTGATGATCTGCTGACGGGTCGTGGAGTTCAGCTGGCTGACCGCGTTGAGCTGCAAGTGCTCAGGGTTGTTCAGCACCTTGGCGATCATTTCCCGCAGGCCCGAACCGCCGGTGGTGGCGGAGAACAGCATGGTCTGCTGGCGGTTGGTGCATTCGTCCACCAGGCGCTGCACGTCTTCGGAAAAGCCCATATCGAGCATGCGGTCGGCTTCGTCCAGCACCAGTACTTCGACTTCTTTCAGGTCGAGGTTGCCGGCGTTCAGTTGCTCGATCATCCGCCCTGGCGTGCCGATCAGGATGTCCGGTACTTTGCGCAACATGGCGGCCTGGACCTTGAAGTCTTCGCCACCGGTGATCAGGCCAGACTTGATGAAGGTGAACTGCGAGAAGCGTTCCACTTCCTTGAGCGTTTGCTGGGCCAGTTCACGGGTCGGCAGCAGGATCAGGGTCTTGATGCTGACACGAACCTTGGCCGGGCCGATCAGGCGGTTGAGGATCGGCAACACGAACGCCGCGGTCTTGCCGCTGCCGGTCTGCGCCGTCACCCGCAGATCACGCCCCTGGAGCGCGAGCGGAATAGCCGCTGCCTGCACCGGCGTTGGCTCGACAAATTTAAGCTCGGCCACGGCTTTGAGCAGGCGTTCGTGCAGGGCGAATTGGGAAAACACGGGTGCTACCTCGAAGAAATGCAAAAAAACAGCTGCATAGGGTAACGGTTTCGAGCGCGAAGGCCGAGTTTCTTTATACGAACGGCGCTAATCAGTGGCTTTTTTGTGAGCCGATTCGTCATCAAGGGTCACTTAACCTGGCTTAAATGCTCTAATCGCACCGTCGCGTCTTTATAGAAGAACCGTTTCGTCCATGGACATCAAACAGCTCTGGGTCAACATTCAAGACCTTTGGGGTGCTCTCGATAAGCATCCCCTCCTGCATTCCAGCCTTGCACTGATACTGCTGCTGGTGATTGCCCTGGTGCTGGGGCGCGTGGCGCGCTACCTGATCCTGCACGGTGCCAAATTGCTGGGTCGCCAGCCGGCCCTGCACTGGGTCAACGACTTGCGCCAGAACAAAGTTTTCCATCGCCTGGCGCAGATGACGCCCTCGCTGGTCATCCAGTTCGGCCTGCACCTGGTGCCGGAACTGAGCAAGACCAGCATGATTTTCCTGGGCAATGTTGCCCTGGCTTTCACCATCCTGTTCATGGTGCTGGCCATCAGCGCCCTGCTCAGCGCCCTTCTGGATGTCTACGCCCGCACCGAACACGCCCGCACCCGCTCGATCAAAGGCTACGTGCAACTGACGAAAATGGTGCTGTATGTGTTTGGCGCGATCATCATTGTTGCCACCCTGATCGACCGCTCACCGCTATTGCTGCTGTCGGGTTTGGGGGCCATGTCGGCGGTGATTCTGTTGGTCTACAAGGACACCTTGCTGTCGTTCGTCGCCAGCGTGCAGTTGACCAGCAACGACATGCTGCGGGTCGGTGACTGGATCGAGATGCCTCAGGTGGGGGCCGACGGTGATGTGGTGGACATCACGCTGCACACGGTCAAGGTGCAGAACTTCGACAAGACCATCGTCTCGATCCCCACCTGGCGCCTGATGTCCGAGTCGTTCAAGAACTGGCGCGGCATGCAGCAATCCGGCGGGCGGCGGATCAAGCGCAGCCTGTTCATCGATGCCGGCGGCGTGCGGTTTTTGCAGGACGAGGAAGAACAGCGCCTGACCCAGGTTCATCTGCTGACCGATTACATCAGCCGCAAACAGGCCGAACTCAAGGCCTGGAACGAAGCCCAGGGCAACGTCGCAGCGATGTCGGCCAACCGCCGACGCATGACCAACCTGGGCACCTTCCGCGCCTACGCCTTGGCGTATCTGAAAAGCCACCCGGACATCCAGCCAAACATGACCTGCATGGTCCGCCAGATGCAGACCACGGCCCAGGGCATCCCGCTGGAAATCTACTGCTTCACCCGCACCACTGCGTGGGCCGACTATGAGCGTATCCAGGGGGATATTTTTGATTACCTGCTGGCGGTGATGCCGGAGTTCGGCTTGAACCTGTATCAACAGCCCAGTGGCATGGATCTGCGTTCGGGGCTGTTGCCCGCGGCATTGGGGGCCAGTCCTCTGCCGGAGCCGCAGAAGCAGGTGGTTTGACCTTCAAGTCGCAGAGATCCCCTGTGGGAGCGAGCCTGCTCGCGAAAGCGCAGTGTCAGACAACAGATACAGCGACTGATACGACGCCTTCGCGAGCAGGCTCGCTCCCACAGGGGGTCAGTGTGCAGGCAGCGGCTGGCGTACCCCCAACCGACTGATCCACACCGCCGCCAATATCACCGACCCACCCAGCAGCAACCGCCCCAGCGCCTCGTGCTGGTTCCAGATCAGCAGGTTCACCAGCAGCCCCACCGGCACATGCAAGTTGTTCATCACCGCCAGTGTGCCGCCGTTGACCATGCACGCGCCTTTGTTCCACCAGTAAAGCCCCAAAGCGGTGGAGACCAGGCCGAGGAATATCAGTACGCCCCATTGCAGCGGTGCTTCTGGCCAGAAATCCGCCTTGCCGAACATCAGGAAGGCCGGCAACGCCACCGCCAGTGCGCCGAGGTAGAAGTAGCCGAAACGCCGGTAGTGCGGCAGGTCGCTGGGATGGCGAGCGACGAGATGTTTGTACAGCACCTGCCCGGCCGCATAGGTGAAGTTGGCCAGTTGCAGCAGCAAAAAGCCCATGAAGAAATCCGGGTTGATCCGGTCGTAACGAATCACCGCCGCGCCAGCCACCGCCACCAGCGCCGCGATCAAGGCCCAGGGATTGAAGCGACGATTGAGCGCGTCTTCGATCAGGGTCACGTGCAGCGGCGTCAGGATGGTGAAAAGCAGGACCTCAGGCACCGTCAGCACACGAAAGCTCAAGTACAGGCACACGTAGGTCACGCCGAACTGCAAGGCGCCGATCAACAGCATGCCGCGCATGAACGACGGTTCCACCTGACGCCAGCGGGTCAGCGGAATGAACACCAGCCCCGCCAGCACAACCCGCACCAGCACCGCGAAGTAACTGTCGACATGCCCGGCCAGGTATTCGCCAATCAGACTGAAGGAAAACGCCTGAATCAGCGTGACAAAAAGTAGATAGCCCATACGCCCCTCGTTTCGGATGGCGGCGAAGATAGCGGTTTTTGCCGGTTGTCGCTAACCGCAGTAGCCAGCCCAGGCACTGAACCCTGTGGGAGCGAGCCTGCTCGCGATGGCGGAGTGTCAGGTGATTTCTCTTACACAGTCACACTGCAATCGCGAGCAGGCTCGCTCCCACAGGGTTGTGTGGCTGGCCTGGAATTGCAGGCAAAAAAAAGCCCGATCTCGCTAAAGCGTTCAATCGGGCGACTGCACTCAGGAGCAACAAGTGCCAAGGGAGGTTCGATGCGCAAAACAGCTTGAAGGGAGCGCCAGGCCACTAGACCACCTGGCGATTACCTGAGGATTAACGGATCAGGCGACCTGGGACAGCTTGGCGTTGGCCTGATTCAAGCCCTTCTCCTGGAAATCACCGCCCAGGTTCATGCCCTCGGCATGAATGAAGGTCACGTCGTGGATGCCGATGAAGGCCATGACCTGACGCAGGTAGGGTTCCTGGTGGTCGGAGCTGGCGCCAGCGTGAATGCCGCCGCGAGCGGTCAGGACGAAGGCACGTTTGCCGGTCAGCAGGCCCTGGGGACCGGTGGGGGTGTACTTGAAGGTCACACCGGCACGCAGTACGTGGTCCAGCCAGGCTTTCAAGGTACTCGGGATGGCGAAGTTGTACATCGGCGCGGCCATCACCAGCACGTCAGCGGCCAGCAACTCATCGGTCAACTGGTTGGAGCGTTCCAGGGAAGCGTTTTCGATGTCGTTGCGCTGCTCGACGGGCTTCATCCAGCCCCCCAGCAGATTGGCGTCCAGGTGCGGTACCGGATGGATGGCCAGGTCACGAACACTGATTTCATCGGCCGGGTGCGCAGCTTTCCATTGGTTGATGAAGGTCTGGGTCAGTTGACGGGACACCGAGTCTTGCTGGCGGGCACTGCTTTCGATGATCAGAACGCGGGACATGGGATGTAGCCTCCATCGGAGAATGTTGTCAGTCGATGGAGTGAAGCTTAAACATGGTTACATCGATCAAAAAGCGCAAATAATTGCTGCAAAACATCGATAAATTCGTTTATAAGCGGAGCAAGGATTGGCTCGCTCCTGTGTCACCGACTTATTTCGGCTGGCAGGTCAGTGTGATGCGCAGCTTGATGATGTTGCGGTTGAACTTGGCGGTGGCGTTCTTGAACTTGCCGGCGGCGACTTCGATCTTGCGGGTACGTGGTGCTTCAGGGCCGTTGCGAAACACCACAGTGCAGGCCGCGTCGGTGCCGCCGTAGTTGTTGACCTGAATGGAGCCGATGTCGGCGTCGGTATCATAGGCGGTGTAGTCGATGCTCAGGCCGTTGAGGTGTTTTTCCACATCGATTGGGTACGCGAACGCAGTCAGCGGCAACAGGGCCAGCACCACACAACAGATTTTTTTCATTAGGCAGTCTCCACCAAGGGACCGCCAGCTTAGGACAAGAGGAGCTCAATATGAAAGCGCCCCGCGTGACCCTGGATCAATGGCGAACCTTGCAAGCGGTGGTCGACCACGGCGGCTTCGCCCAGGCCGCCGAGGTGCTGCACCGCTCCCAGTCGTCGGTGAGTTACACCGTGGCCCGCATGCAGGACCAGCTCGGCGTGCCGTTGCTGCGTATCGATGGGCGCAAGGCCGTGTTGACCGAAGCCGGCGGCGTATTGCTGCGTCGTTCCCGTCAATTGGTGAAACAGGCCAGCCAACTGGAAGACTTGGCCCATCACATGGAGCAAGGCTGGGAAGCGGAAGTGCGGCTGGTGGTCGATGCCGCCTATCCCAACGCCCGCCTCGTACGTGCCTTGACCGCGTTCATGCCGCAAAGCCGTGGCTGTCGCGTGCGCCTGCGCGAAGAAGTGCTATCGGGTGTCGAGGAAGTGCTGCTCGAAGGCGTGGCGGACCTGGCCATCAGCGGCTTCAGCATTCCCGGTTACCTGGGCGCCGAACTGAGCGATGTTGAATTCGTCGCGGTGGCCCATCCCGAACACGCCCTGCATCGCCTCAACCGCGAACTGAACTTCCAGGACCTGGAAAGCCAATTGCAGGTGGTGATTCGCGACTCCGGTCGCCAGCAACCCCGCGACGTCGGGTGGCTGGGCGCCGAGCAACGCTGGACCGTCGGCAGCCTGGCCACCGCCGCGACGTTCGTCGGCAGCGGCCTGGGCTTCGCCTGGCTGCCGCGGCACATGATCGAGCGGGAACTCAAGGAGGGCTTGCTCAAGCGTCTACCCTTGGAACAGGGCGGCACTCGCAACTCCACCTTCTATCTTTTTTCCAACAAGGAAAAACCCTTGGGCCCGGCCACGCAAATCCTCATCGAACTGCTGCGCACCTTCGACACCGCGCCGCTGGATGCACCGTTCGCCGCCCCCGAACAAGCCTGACAAGGATTTTGCCAATGGCCTATTTCGCCCACGAAGATTGCAACCTGCACTACGAGGAATATGGCCACGGCGCGCCCTTGATTCTGGTCCACGGGCTGGGCTCGAGCACCCGCGACTGGGAAAAACAGATCCCGGTATTGTCCGCCCACTACCGTTTGATCGTGGTGGACGTGCGCGGCCATGGACGTTCCGACAAACCTCGCGGGCCTTACAGCATCGAAGGTTTCAGCGCCGACCTGATCGCCCTGTTCGAACACCTGGACCTGGGCCCGGTGCATCTGGTGGGCTGGTCCATGGGCGGCATGATTTGTTTTCAACTGGCCGTGGATGAGCCAGGGCGGGTCAAGAGCCTGTGCATCGTCAACAGCGCGCCGCAAGTCAAAGTCCGCACGCCTGATGACTGCTGGCAATGGTTCAAGCGCTGGAGCCTGATGCGCCTTCTGAGCCTTGAAACCATTGGCAAGGCCCTGGGCGCCAAGTTGTTCCCCAAACCGCAACAGACCGAGTTACGCCTGGAAATGGCCCGGCGCTGGGCAAAAAACGACAAACGTGCTTATCTCGCCAGCTTCGATGCCATTGTGGGTTGGGGGGTTCAGGAACGACTGTCGCAGGTGGCCTGTCCAACCCTCGTCATTTGCGCCGACCACGACTACACCCCCGTGGCCTTGAAAGAGGCCTATGTGAAACTGCTGCCCGATGCCCGGCTGGTGGTCATTGCCGACTCACGGCACGCGACCCCGCTGGATCAACCCGAGCGCTTCAACCAAACCCTGCTCGAATTTTTGACCGCAATCGACTCAACTACTCAGGATCACTGAACCCATGCTGAAAAAAATCGCCCTCGCCGCCGGCTCCGTCCTGTTTGCCGCCAACCTGATGGCCGCACAGCCGACCACGGCGCCCCACGTATTGCTGGACACCACCAACGGTCAGATCGAAATCGAGCTGGATCCGGTCAAGGCGCCGATCAGTACCAAGAACTTCCTTGAGTACGTGGACAGCGGCTTCTACAACAACACGATTTTCCACCGCGTGATCCCGGGCTTCATGGCCCAGGGCGGCGGTTTCACCCAACAGATGCAACAGAAAGACACCAAGGCACCGATCAAGAACGAAGCCAGCAATGGCCTGCATAACGTTCGTGGCACCTTGTCGATGGCGCGTACTTCCAACCCGAACTCGGCCACCAGCCAGTTCTTCATCAACGTGGCCGACAATGCGTTCCTCGACCCGGGCCGTGACGCCGGTTACGCGGTGTTCGCCAAAGTGGTCAAGGGCATGGACGTGGTGGACATCATCGTCAACTCCCAGACCACCACCAAACAAGGCATGCAAAACGTGCCGATCGATCCTGTGATCATCAAGTCGGCCAAGCGCATCGACTAAACAGCACAGGGCAAGCCTGAGCGGCGGCGGCGATCCCGCGCCGCTCACAGGAAAAAAGGAGAGCCCGGCCCGGGCTATGTACCCATGGTTTATCGCCGTTTCGAAACACTGATCGACATTTTCCGCGACGCCCCTACCTCGGCACCACCGAACCGCGTCCTGCCCTTCTACACCTATTATCTGAAACAAGTCTGGCCCAGCTTCGCCGTGCTGATGGTGGTGGGCCTGATCGGCGCACTGATCGAGGTGGCGCTGTTCAGCTACCTGAGCCGCATCATCGACCTGACCCAGGGCACGCCGAACGTGGACTTCTTCAAGCTCCACGGCCTGGAGCTGGCGTGGATGGCGGTGGTGGCGCTGGTTTTCCGGCCGATCTTCGTGGCCTTGCATGACCTGCTGGTGCACCAGACCTTGAGCCCCGGCATGACCAGCCTGATCCGCTGGCAAAACCATAGCTACGTGCTCAAGCAGAGCCTGAACTTTTTCCAGAACGACTTCGCCGGACGCATCGCCCAGCGCATCATGCAGACCGGCAACTCCTTGCGCGACTCAGCGGTGCAGGCCGTGGACGCGCTGTGGCACGTGCTGATCTACGCCATCAGCTCACTGGTGCTGTTTGCCGAAGCCGACTGGCGCCTGATGATCCCGCTGCTGATCTGGATCGCCGCCTACATCGGTGCACTCTGCTACTTCGTGCCGCGGGTCAAGGAGCGCTCCGTCGTATCGTCCGATGCCCGCTCCAAACTCATGGGCCGGATCGTCGACGGCTACACCAACATCACCACGCTGAAGCTGTTCGCCCACACCAACTTCGAACAGCAATACGCCCGCGAAGCCATCCAGGAGCAGACCGAGAAAGCCCAATTGGCCGGCCGCGTGGTCACCAGCATGGACGTGGTCATCACCAGCATGAACGGGCTGCTGATCGTCGGCACCACGGCGCTGGCCCTGTGGCTCTGGACCCAGTCGCTGATCAGCGTGGGCGCGATTGCCCTGGCGACCGGGTTGGTGATCCGTATCGTCAACATGTCCGGCTGGATCATGTGGGTGGTCAATGGCATCTTCGAAAACATCGGCATGGTCCAGGACGGTTTGCAGACCATCGCCCAGCCCGTCAGCGTTACCGACCGCGACCAGGCCAAGCCTTTGGCGGTGGCCCGTGGCGAAGTGCGCTTCGAGCATGTGGATTTCCACTACGGCAAGAAAAGCGGGGTGATCGGCGACCTCAACCTGGTGATCAAGCCGGGGGAAAAGATCGGCCTGATCGGCCCGTCCGGTGCGGGCAAATCCACGCTGGTGAACCTGCTGCTGCGTCTGTATGACGTGCAAGGCGGGCGCATTCTGATCGACGGGCAGGACATCGCAGAAGTGGGCCAGGAAAGCCTGCGCGAGCGCATCGGCATGATCACCCAGGACACGTCGCTGCTGCACCGTTCCATTCGCGACAACCTGCTCTACGGCAAACCCGACGCCACCGATGCGCAACTCTGGGCGGCGGTGCACAAGGCCCGGGCCGATGAGTTCATCCCGCTGCTGTCGGACGCTGAAGGCCGCAGCGGTTTTGATGCCCATGTGGGTGAACGCGGAGTGAAGCTGTCCGGCGGCCAGCGTCAGCGTATTGCCATCGCACGGGTGCTGCTCAAGGATGCGCCGATCCTGATTATGGACGAAGCGACGTCAGCACTTGACTCGGAAGTCGAAGCGGCGATCCAGGAAAGCCTCGAGACCCTGATGCAAGGCAAGACCGTGATCGCCATCGCCCACCGCCTCTCCACCATCGCGCGAATGGACCGGCTGGTGGTGCTGGAAAACGGCCGCATCGCCGAGACCGGCAGCCATGCCGAACTGCTGGCCCATGGCGGGTTGTATGCGCGGCTGTGGCAGCATCAGACGGGTGGGTTTGTGGGGATTGATTGAATCAACCAGGCTCCACCTAACCCGTGGCGAGGGAGCTTGCTCCTGGCCACAGGACCGGGTTTAAACCGCAAGGTCAGTGCAGTAAGACCTTTCTGAAAAATTCTGTCCAGGATCGATTTGACCCACACCGCAACCGCATACTCCCCACCGTCCAAGGCCGAAACCGCCACAGTCCATGACTCTGGCGGTTTTTTAATGCCGCTGGATTTGTCGCAACGTTCTGCTGTACTCAGCCCAGGTTCTGGAGATGAACCTGTCGTAACTCTGCTGGATGCATAACCGATTATCACGACTGTTCTATCAAGGATGCTTATGTCTTTACTCAAACGATCAACGACTGAGTTGTTGGGTACGTTCTGGCTGGTGTTGGGCGGCTGTGGCAGCGCTGTATTGGCCGCTTCCGGGATTGGCGTGCTGGGGGTTGCCCTGGCATTCGGCCTGACGGTGTTGACCATGGCGTTCGCCATCGGCCATATCTCAGGTTGCCACCTGAACCCGGCCGTGTCGGTGGGCTTGTACGTGGGCGGGCGGTTTCCGGCCAAGGAACTGCCTGCCTACATCATTGCCCAGCTCATTGGTGGGGTGCTCGCCGCCGCGTTGATCTACTTCATCGCCAGCGGCAAGGAAGGCTTCGACCTGGCCGCTTCCGGCCTGGCAGCGAACGGTTACGGCGAACATTCGCCCGGTCAGTACTCCATGGTGGCCGGCTTTGTGACGGAGCTGGTCATGACGGCAATGTTCATTCTGATCATCCTCGGCGCCACCGACAAACGTGCGCCAGCCGGCCTGGCACCGATTGCCATCGGCCTGGCCCTGACGCTCATTCACCTGATCTCGATCCCGGTCACCAACACCTCCGTCAACCCGGCCCGCAGTACCGGTCCGGCACTGATCGTCGGCGGCTGGGCCATCGAGCAATTGTGGCTGTTCTGGGTGGCACCGTTGCTCGGCGCCATCGTTGGCGGTGTTGCTTACCGCTGGCTGGGCAAGGAAAACAGCTGAGTCACGCCGGCGAAGATCAGCACTGTCGATAAGGCAGTGCGGTCTTCGCCTCTTCGGCATACGCCAACACGCCCTCCTGCTCCCGGACCAGAAAGTCTGCAACCGCCGCCTTCAGGCCAGGATGGCGCAAGTAGTGCCAGGAACGGGTGATCACCGGCTCGAAACCACGAATCAGTTTGTGCTCGCCCTGGGCACCGGCATCGAAACGCTGCAAGCCGTGGGCAATGGCGTAATCCATGCCCTGATAAAAACAGGTCTCGAAGTGCAAACGGTCGAATTCCGCCAGGCAACCCCAGTAACGCCCATAAAAACTGTCACCGCCCACCAGGCTGAACGCCATCGCCACCAGCCGTGAACCTTGCTTGGCCAACACCACGCGAATGGCCTCGGGCATGCGCTCGGCCAGCAGACTGAAAAACGTCCGGGTCAGGTACGGCGCTTGCCGACGCACCGCGTAAGTATTGGCGTAACAGGCGTAGACAAAATCCCACTGGGCCTGGTCCAGTTGATGACCTTCCAGCCATTGGAAATCGATGCCCTGCCCCGCCACTTGCTCACGTTCCTTGCGCATCTGCTTGCGTTTGCGGGAACTGAGCGCGTCGAGAAAATCCTGAAAGTCCCGATAACCGCGATTGCGCCAGTGGTACTGGCAACCAATCCGCTGCAGCCAGCCCTCCTGCCCGGCCAGCGCTGCGTCGGTAAAGGCATCGGTGAAGTTGATGTGGGCACTGGAGAGCGATTCGATTTCCAGATAACCCGGCAGGCTGGCAAGCAACTCCAACCCGTCTTCCCCACTTGCCGCCAGCAGTCGTGGGCCACTGACCGGGCTGAACGGCACCGCCGTCAACAGCTTGGGGTAATAGTCGATCCCGGCCCGGGCGCAGGCGTCGGCCCAGGCGTGATCGAACACGTATTCGCCGTAGGAATGCCACTTGCGATAACTGGGCAGAGCCGCCAGCACACGCCCGTCTTCAATATGCAGCAGATGCTCGGCCTGCCAACCGGATTGCGGGCCCAGGCTGCCACTGTCTTGCAGGGCCGTGAGGAAAGCGTGGCGCAGGAAAGGTTGATTGACGGGCACCAGTGCGTCCCACTCTTGCGGCGCGATGGCGGACAGGCTGTCCAGAACGTGTAGCGGCATGCGGCTCCCCGATATCCAGAATGCGGATGGGGCGAGTATCGCCGATCCTGAGCGGACGGACGTAAAAAAAACCCCGCCAGAGGCGGGGTTCAAAGGAGCTATAACGGATGAAACATGAAGCGTTGAATCAAATCAGCACGACTTAGAACACGTACTGGGCGCGCATGACAAAACCGTCACCATCGTCGTCGCCGTTGGCATTGGTCACGTTGTCGGCCTTGGCCTTGACGTAGGCAGCGGAGATTTTCACCGCTTCGTTGGCGTACCAGTTCACACCCAGGTTGTGCACCTTGGCTTCGGCATCGCCCACGTCACGGGTCGCGGAGGCAGTGGTGATGTTGTCGTCTTCGACGGTCATGCTGTCGTAGCGATAGAACACTTCCCAGGCGCCGATGGACTTGTTGGCGGGCTTGATCGCGTCGAACTTGCCGATCTTATAGCCGCGGGATTCACCGGTGAGGGTGTAGGCACCCTGGACATAAAAGCCGTGACCTTTGATGTCTTCGAAGGCGTCGCTGTCAGCCTTGGTTTTACGCGAAATGTATTCACCTTGGATCGACGCAGGCCCCATGGCGAAAGCGGCTTCCAGGCCGAACGCCGTGTCGGTGTCGTACGAACCGGCCGGCGAGTTGTTCGCGCCACCCAGCAACGGACGGTTGCCGTTAGGGCCGGCATCGTTGCCACCCAGCGTTTCGACGCCACGCATGCCCAGGCGGGAACGATAACGTGCATCGAATACGGTGTCGGAGACGTCACGGGAGGCGACGTTCACACCGAAGTGCAGGACGTTGCCGGAGTCATGCATCGGCGCGAATACGAAGCGACCGTTGACCTGCTTGACGCTGTCGCCGTCGGTGTCGTTGTTGTCCTTGGCGAATACGCCAGCGGAGGCATAGAACGAATCGGCGAAGGTGCTGGACGCTTGCAGACCCAGACCGTTCTGGTGGCCGTTGGCCCAGTCGATCAGATCGTAAGCGGCGTTACGCTCCGGCGCGGTCACCCACTTGGAACTGGTGGCTTTTTCCAGGCCGAAATCCGGGTCGAAACGACCGAATTTGATCGAGACCGGCTTGAAGCCGTTGTAGGCCATGGACGCTTCGTCAAAGTAACCGTCGTCTGAACTGCCGGCGTTATGCGAGAAGTCGTAGCTGATGGTGTAGGCCCAGTCCGTGTACAGCACGCCGGACAGTTCCAGGAAAGCGCGACGAAAGTAAGCGGCGTCGGCCGAATTGCCATTATCGGTGTAGAGACCGTCAAACTGGCTGTAGTCAGCCTGCAAACGACCGCCAAGCTTGAAGCTGAACTCTTTGTCGGTGGTAGCGACCTCAAGGCCGCCCTTGGTTTTGACCACGATATCGGCGCCATCGGTGGTGACGGTGCCGGCGAAAGCCTGGGCGGTTACTGCCATTGCCAGTGCGCTGGCGGCAACACCTGCGAAGTGCTTACGGATCATCGAAGAATTCCCCTGTTGGTAGTCTATGCCGTTAGAAAACACGCGGAACTGAGCCCGCTGGTGTTGGAGGGGATCTTGGCGATGGGTTGTGTCAGCGCAGTTGCTGTCAGATAAAGATTTTATGACAGGGGAACTTTTTACTTCGAAAGGGAATAACCGATGCACCAATACCAGTGGGAGCGAGCCTGCTCGCGATAGCGGTCAATCAGCCGGCATTGATGTCGAATGAAACAATGCCATCGCGAGCAGGCTCGCTCCCACAGGGGCGTAGGGGTGTCTGGGACTCAGCGAATATTTTTACGGCGCTCGGCCGCGAGTTTTTCAGCCAACTGATCCAGGTCGGGAACCGGCGATTCAGGCAGCTTTCTGAGCGTGGCCTGCATCAGGCGCATCTGGCGAATGAAACGCCGGCACGTGGCACAGAACATCAGGTGATGGCGCACCATAAGGCGCTCATGAAAACTCAGTTGGCCGTCGAGAAAATCGCTGGAGCGCGCCACTTGTTCCTTGCAGGTCAGCATTCGCCGGTTTCCTCGAAATGTTCCACGGTCGCAAAGACCTTCAGCCGTGCCCGATGCAACAGCACACGTACGTTGGAGAGCGAGATGTCCAGAAGATTACAGATGTCTTCCAGTTCCAGGC
This sequence comes from Pseudomonas sp. JL2, assembly GCF_031570495.1. Lineage (NCBI taxonomy): Bacteria > Pseudomonadati > Pseudomonadota > Gammaproteobacteria > Pseudomonadales > Pseudomonadaceae > Pseudomonas > Pseudomonas sp. JL2. The sequence continues at coordinate 126,805 of NZ_JAKUDH010000013.1, read as the reverse complement.
CCTGACGTTCGCGCAGGGTCAAGACACTGCTTTGCAGTTGCGACAGACTGAGCAGCGTGTGCTCGAGGCATTCGCGCAGCTCACTCATCGTGAGCAGCGCCTCCGGTGTGTCCTGATGCCAGGCGAACGGTGCCAGCAGCCAATGGCCATCCGCGGCGAAACGATCATCGCCCAGGGTCCCGTGGGGCGACGGCAGATCATCGAGCAACACCTCCCGACGGTTCTGCTTGTAGCGGCCCTTGGCGGCGTTGGCGGTGATGGTCAGCAGCCAGGTCTTGAGACTGGAGCGGCCCTGGAAGCCATTGAGGTTGCGCACCACTGACAACCAGGCGTCCTGCACCACTTCATCGGCATGCCGACTGCCCACGATGGCGTAGGCCACGGCGCGCATCGGGCTCTGGTAGGTGCTGACCAGCTCTTTGAAGGCCTGCTGCTCACCGGCCAGGAGGCGTTGGAGCAGTTGTGTGTCGTCGGTGACGGTCATTCAACGCCCATTGCTGAATAGATTGCGGCTGTGGCGAGGGGGCTGATGTGGGAGCAAGGCTTGCCCGCGATGCGGTCCTTCATAAACCGAGCTGCCTGTTTCGCGAGCAAGCTTTGCTCCCACATGACCTTGCTCCCACAAAAAATTCGTCGCCGCCAGAGGATCAATGCTTACGCAGAATCACGCTGCCAATCGAATAGCCGGCGCCGAACGAGCTGAGTACGGCGACCGAACCGCTGGGCAAATCATCCTGGTAGGAGTGGAACGCAATCACCGAACCCGCCGAGCTGGTGTTGGCGTAGCGGTCGAGGATCACCGGCGCTTCTTCTTCGGTGGCTTCGCGACCCAGCAGCTTGCGCACGATCAGGTGGTTCATGCTCAGGTTGGCCTGGTGCAGCCAGAAACGCTTCACTTCACCGACGCTCAGCTGATTTTCTTCCAGGTGCACGCCAATCAGTTCGGCCACCATCGGGCAGACATCGCGGAAGACTTTACGACCTTCCTGGACAAACAGCTTGTCACGACTGCCGATCCCCTCTTCCCCGGCGCGGTTGAGGAAGCCGAAGTTGTTGCGGATGTTGTTGGAGAATTTGGTGAGCAGCTTGGTGCTGACCACGTCGAACTGATACGGCGAGGTCGCCAGGTCCGCCCGTTCGATGATCACCGCGGTGGCCGCGTCGCCGAAGATGAAGTGGCTGTCGCGGTCGCGGAAATTCAGGTGGCCGGTGCACACCTCAGGGTTGACCATCAGGATCGCCCGGGCCTGGCCCAGTTGTACGCTGTTGGCCGCGGCCTGGATGCCGAACGTCGCCGAGGAACAGGCCACGTTGATGTCGTAACCAAAACCTTCGATGCCCAGCGCTTCCTGGACTTCAATGGCGATGGCCGGGTACGGACGCTGCAGGTTGGAACAGGCGACGATCACGCCATCGATGTCGGCGGCGGTGCGGCCGGCGCGCTCCAGCGCCTGTTTCGCGGCACCGACGGCCATTTCACACAGCACCGACCACTCGTCGTTGGAGCGCTCGGGCAGGCGCGGGGTCATGCGTTGCGGGTCGAGGATGCCATCCTTGTCCATGACAAAGCGGCTCTTGATGCCAGAGGCTTTTTCGATGAACGCCGCGCTGGATTCGGTCAACGCCTCGACTTCTCCCCGCTCGATGGCTTGGGCATTGTCGGCGTTGAATTGCGCGACGTAGGTATTGAAAGACTGCACCAGCTCTTCATTGGAGATGCTGTTGGCCGGGGTGTACAGGCCGGTGCCGCTGATGACGACGTTATGCATGGTCGTGTCTCTGATCTGTTCAGGCAGAAAGCGTTGGCACCGACGTACCAACACACAAGGGGTCTTTTCCCATCCAGGGGAAGCAGACCTGGCAGCGCTTTATTCCGATCCGCCCGTGATTATCGACGCTAAAAACCACGGGACCGGCATTTATAGGCGCGAAGTTTGCCATAAACGCTGGCGTTTGGCCCATTCTCAGTGAATTACAAAACCAAACCCTGTGGGAGCGAGCCTGCTCGCGATAGCGCTGGATCAGCCAGCATCAATGTTGACTGACCCACCGCTATCGCGAGCAGGCTCGCTCCCACAGGTCTTGCGCCGGGGTCAGGGCTCCACCTGCCCCCACTGCTTGCTCAAGCGCTTATCCGAAATCGGCACCTTGGTGCCCAGTTGCTGGGCGAACAGCGACACCCGGTACTCCTCCAGCCACCAGCGGTACAGCTCCAGTTGCGGGTCGCGCTTGCCTTCCTGGGCGTGTTTGCTGGCGCGGGTCTGGTACTGGACCCAGAGGTTCGACAGTTCACCGCTCCAGACCCGGTCCTTCTGCACCTGGCTGCCGAGTTTCTCCAAGCGCTGCTCGATGGCCTTGAGGTAGCGTGGCAGCTCCTTGAGCCACTGATGCGGGGTTTCGCGCACAAATCCCGGGTACACCAGATGGCTGAGTTGCTGCTTGATGTCGTTCAGGGCCACGGCCTGGGCCAGGTCGATCTTGCCCTTGAAGCGTTTTTGCAGGCCGTGCCAGAGTTTGAGGATCTCCAGGGTCAGCTTCGCCAGGCGTTCGGCGTGTTCGGTCCAGCCGCCGCGTTTGCGCTCGGCCAGAGATGCCAGTGCGGCGCCATCACGGGGCAGGCTCGCCTCGCCTTCCAGCACGCAGCTGTCGAGACTGACCAGCAGGATGTCTTCCACCAGGCTGTCGATGCGTCCCAGTTCGCGGTACAGCAGGCCAAGTTCCGTCAACCCGGGCAGTTTGCCGCGCAGGAACTTGGCCGACTCTGCCAATTGCTGCATCAGCAACCGCTGCAAGGCGCGACGGTGCTGGAACTCGGCTTCAGCCGGGGTCGGGAAGCGGCCTTCCTTGACCACACCGCCCTCTTCCACCAGCGCCGGGTACACCGTCATCGACAGCCCGGCGATCTTCTGTTGGGTTTTCTCGGCCACCGGGGCGAAGATTTTCGCTTCCACCGGCGCCTGGCTTTTCGCCGTCTGCGGCACGGCCAAGGCGGCCTGGCTGGCTTCGGCAAAGCGTGCCGTCAACTCGGCCAGGTCGCGGCCTTCGCCGAGAAACTTGCCCTGGCCATCGACGATTTCCAGATTCATGCGCAGATGGCTTTCCACCTGCTGCGCAGCTTCCGTCCAGGCTTCGTCGCTAACCCGCGCGCCGGTCATGCGCAGTAGCTCGCGGCCCAGGGATTGCGGCAACGAGCCCTCGGCAAAGGTGATGCGTTGCAGCGCGGCCTTGACGAAATCCGGCACGGGCACGAAGTTTTTGCGCAGGGCCTTGGGCAGGTTGCGCACCAGGGCGATGCACTTGGCTTCGATCATCCCGGGCACCAGCCATTCCAGACGCTCCGGCGGCAACATGGGCAGCAGCGGTGCCGGCACGCGCAAGGTCACGCCGTCGCGGGGATGGTTGGGTTCGAAATGGTAGCTCAGCGGCAAGGTCAGCTCACCGACGCGCAACGTGTCGGGGTAGTACGCGGCAGTGACTTCACTGGCCTCGCGGGCCAGCACGTCTTCTTCGCGCATGATCAGCAGTTGCGGGTCTTTCTGGCTGTTGATCCGGTACCAGCTGTCGAAGGTCGCGGTCTGGTGGATCTCGGCCGGCAAGCGCGCATCGTAGAAGGCGAACAGGGTTTCCTCGTCCGCCAGGATGTCGCGACGGCGGGCCTTCGCTTCCAGTTCGTCGAGTTGCTCCAGCAGTTGGGTATTGGCACTCAGGCACTTGGCCCGGGACTGGATCTCGCCGCGCACCAGCGCCTCGCGGATGAACAGTTCCCGCGACACCACCGGGTCCACCGGCCCGTAATGCACCGGCCGGCGACCGACCACGATCAGCCCGAACAGGGTGATCTGCTCATACGCCACCACCTGCCCGCGCTTTTTCTCCCAATGGGGTTCGAAGTGGTTTTTCTTGATCAGGTGCCCGGCCAGCGGTTCGATCCAGTCCGGTTCGATCTTGGCCACCATGCGCGCGTAGAGCTTGGTGGTTTCCACCAGTTCGGCGGTCATCAGCCATTGCGGACGCTTCTTGCCCAAGCCTGACGAGGGGTGAACCCAGAACCGTCGTTGACGGGCACCGAGGTAGTCGCCGTCTTCGGTTTTCTGGCCGATCTGGCTCAGCAGGCCGGAAAGCACCGCCTTGTGCAGCTTCGGGAAATCGGCCGGCTCTTTATTGAGGCTCAACTGCATGTCCCGACAGATCAAGCTCAGCTGGCGATGGGAATCGCGCCACTCGCGCAGGCGCAGGTAGTTGAGGAAATTCTTGCGGCACCAGTTGCGCAGCGGGCTGGCGGTCAGGGCCTGGCGCTGCTCTTCGAAACCGCGCCACAGATTGACCAGCCCGGCGAAGTCCGAGTCGGGGTCTTTCCACTGGGCGTGGGCCTGGTCAGCCGCCTGCTGACGCTCCGGTGGACGCTCGCGCGGGTCCTGGATCGACATGGCGCTGGCGACGATCAGCACTTCCTGCAAGCTGCCCAGTTTCGCCGCCTCCAGCAGCATACGGCCCATGCGCGGGTCCACCGGCAAGCGCGCCAACTGGCGGCCCAGCGGGGTCAACTGACTGTTGCGGTCCACCGCCGACAGCTCTTGCAGCAAGTTGAAGCCGTCGCTGATGGCCTTGCCGTCCGGCGGTTCGATGAACGGGAAATCGGTAATCTCCCCCAGGCGCAGGTGCAACATCTGCAGGATGACCGCCGCCAGGTTGGTGCGCAGGATCTCGGGGTCGGTGAATTCCGGCCGGCCGAGGAAATCCTCCTCGCTGTACAACCGCACGCAGATCCCCGGCTCGACCCGCCCGCAGCGGCCCTTGCGCTGATTGGCGCTGGCTTGGGAAATGGCTTCGATGGGCAGGCGCTGGACCTTGGCGCGATAGCTGTAGCGACTGATGCGCGCGGTGCCGCTGTCAATCACGTAGCGGATGCCCGGCACGGTCAGCGACGTTTCAGCGACGTTGGTCGCCAGCACCACGCGACGGCCCGGGTGGGACTGGAAGATTCGCTGCTGTTCGGCCGGTGACAATCGCGCATACAACGGCAGGATTTCGGTGTGCTTGAGCTGGGCCTTGCGCAGCATTTCCGCCGCGTCGCGAATCTCCCGCTCGCCCGGCAGGAACACCAGCACGTCACCGGGGCTGCGGCGTTCGCTACGCTCATAGGCAGCGATTTCATCGAGGGTGGCGAGGATCGCCTGGTCGACGGTCAAGTCGTCCTCGACGCGGTTGCCCTCCTCGTCCTGCTCCAGGGTCAACGGGCGATACCAGGTGTCCACCGGGAAGGTGCGACCCGAGACTTCCACGATCGGCGCGTCATCGAAGTGCTTGGAAAAACGCTCCAGGTCGATGGTCGCCGAGGTGATGATGACTTTGAGGTCCGGGCGACGCGGCAGCAGGGTCTTGAGGTAGCCGAGCAAAAAATCGATGTTCAGGCTGCGCTCGTGGGCTTCGTCGACGATGATCGTGTCGTAGCGTTCCAGGTAACGGTCGTTCTGGGTTTCGGCTAGCAGGATGCCGTCGGTCATCAACTTGATCAGGGTGTTGGCGTCGCTCTGGTCTTCGAACCGCACCTGGTAACCCACCAGCGCCCCCAGCGGCGTGGCCAGCTCCTCGGCGACCCGGCTTGCCACGCTGCGCGCGGCGATCCGGCGCGGCTGGGTATGGCCGATCAAACCGTGCTGGCCGCGACCGATTTCCAGGCAGATTTTCGGCAGTTGCGTGGTTTTGCCCGAGCCGGTTTCGCCGGCGATGATCAGCACCTGGTGCTTGAGCAGTGCGTCCTTGATTTCGTCGCGCTTGGCGGCGATCGGCAAGCTGTCGTCGTAACGAATCACCGGCAGGCTGGCCTTGCGCGCCAACACCTGATCACACGACGCCTGCATGCGCGTCACCCACTGGGCCAGCTTGGCCTCGTCGGGTTTCTTGCGCAGCTCGAGCAACTGACGCCGCAACCGGTGACGGTCGGCGAGCATGGCGTGGTCGAGGTTTTTCAGCAGCTTGTCGATAGCGGGGGCTTGGTCAGTCATCAGGTACGCAAGGGTCGTCGGTTTGTGCAGGGGGCCGATTGTCGCAGATTTGCGCAGGCTGCGCCGACCCATGGCAGCCTGCCCGCTGTTCCCTTGTGGGAGCGAGCCTGCTCGCGATAGCGGTGGGTCAGTCGACATTAATGCTGGCTGATCCACCGCCATCGCGAGCAGGCTCGCTCCCACAGAGGTTTTGCGCTGACTTCGGGGTTATTCGCTGTCCAGATCTTTACGCCGATAGGGGAACACGTCGATCACCTTGCCCGCCCGAATCGCCTCTTGCAGGCCCTTCCAGTAATCGGCGTTGTACAACTCGCCGTGCAGTTGATCGAACAGTTTGCGTTGCCCCGCGTCGGCGAACAGGAAAGGTGGGAACTCTTCGGGAAAAACGTCCAGCGGCCCGATGGAATACCACGGCTCGGAGGCCATTTCGTCTTCCGGGGTCCGCGGCTGGGGAATGTGACGGAAGTTGGCTTCGGTGAGAAAGCAGATTTCGTCGTAGTCGTAGAACACCACGCGGCCGTGGCGGGTCACGCCGAAGTTCTTGAGCAGCATGTCGCCAGGGAAGATGTTGGCCGCCGCCAGTTGCTTGATCGCCAGGCCGTAGTCTTCCAGCGCCTCGCGCACCTGGTCCTGGTTGGCGTTTTCCAGGTAGAGGTTCAGTGGCGTCATGCGCCGTTCGGTCCAGCAGTGACGAATCAATACCGTGTCGCCTTCCACCGACACCGTGGACGGCGCCACGTCCAGCAGTTCCTCCAGGCACGCCGGTTCGAACTTGCTCAGGGGAAAGCGGAAATCGGCGAATTCCTGGGTATCGGCCATGCGCCCGACCCGGTCGACGCTTTTCACCAGCCGGTACTTTTCGATCACGGTCGCGCGGTCGACGTTCTTCGACGGCGAGAAACGATCCTTGATGATCTTGAATACGGTGTTGAAGCCCGGCAGGGTGAATACGCTCATGACCATGCCACGTACACCAGGGGCCATGATGAACTGGTCGTCGGTGTTCGCCAGATGGTTGATCAGCGCGCGGTAGAACTCGGATTTGCCGTGTTTGTAGAAACCGATGGAGGTGTACAGCTCGGCGATGTGCTTGCCCGGCAGGATGCGCTTGAGAAAGCCGATGAATTCCGCCGGGACCGGCACGTCCACCATGAAGTACGAGCGGGTGAACGAGAAAATGATCGACACCTGCGCCTCGTCGGTAATCAGCGCATCGATCTGGATGCCCCGGCCTTCGCGGTGCAGCAGCGGGATCACCAACGGCCATTGGTCGTCCTGCGTATAGATCCGGCCCACCAGGTAGGCGCCCTTGTTGCGATAGAGCACCGACGAAAACAATTCCACCGTCAGTTGCGGGTCCTTGCAGACCCAGTCGGGCAGATTCTCCCGCAATTGGGCTTCAAGGCGCTGCAAATCGCCCGGCAAGTCGGCGTAATCCTCGCTGAAACGGTAATCGGCGAAAATCGCCGCCAGCATCCGGTCCAGCTGGCCCTCGGGTTTGTAGGTACGGGTCTGGGCGGCTCGGGCGCGGCGCAGGCTGGGCCGGGTGGTATGGATGAACATGGTGCCGTCGCTGATCAGGTCATGGCTGAACAGCCCGCAGAAGATCGAGTTGTACCAGGTCTCGGACAGCTCATCGTCGAAACGCAGGTCGATCAGGCTGATGTAGGCGCTTTTGACCAGCGGCCAGCAACTGACGTCCATCAGCGCCTCGGCTTCGAAAGCCTTGCGCAAGCGGGCGACGGTTTCGAAAACCTTTTCTTCATACAAGTTGATCCGCGCCGCAGACGCCTCTTGTGCCTCCTGCCAACGGGCCTGCTCAAACCGGGCGCGGGCGCCATCGGTGATCTGCCGGAAATGCTCACGGTAATCGTCAAAGCCTTCGAGGATCGAACGGGCGATATCGGCGGCGGGCCATGGCTGCGGCATAGGGTAAACCTCGGCGGGTCATGCTTGTTATTGGCGACTGAGCTTAGAGGCCAATCGCGCGGCAACGCAACCATTGCCATCGGTCTTGAGCGAGGCGACACTTGCGACCCGATCAAGGAAGGAATGCGCTGTGAACCCCGTTGATATCCTGCGTTTGCTGTCATTGGCCGCCATCTGGGGAGCCAGTTTCCTGTTCATGCGCATTATCGCCCCTGTCATTGGCACAATCCCCACTGCATTTTTTCGCGTGTCCATCGCTTTTGTCGGCTTGCTGGTGATCCTGGCGTTGATGCGTATCGACTGGAATTTTCGCGGCAAGCTGAAAATCGTGATGGTGCTGGGCCTGATCAACTCGGGCATTCCGGCGACGTTTTATTCGCTGGCGGCCCAGGTGCTGCCGGCCGGTTACTCGGCAATCTTCAACGCCACCACACCCTTGATGGGGGTGTTGATCGGCGCGCTGTTCTTCAGCGAAAAACTCACCATGACCAAGGTCAGCGGTGTGTTCCTGGGATTGTTCGGCGTCGGCATCCTGACCGGCGCGGGGCCGGTGGCCTTCGATCTGCAATTGCTGATGGGCGCCCTCTCCTGCCTGCTCGCCACCACCTGCTACGGTTTCGCCGGGTTCCTTGCCCGCCGCTGGCTTGATCATCAAGGCGGGCTGGACAGCCGTCTCGCGGCCCTGGGCAGCATGTTCGGCGCCACGGTGTTGCTGTTGCCATTGTTTGGCTACAGCGTCATCAGTCACCCTCCGGCCAGCTGGGGTGGCTGGAGCGTCTGGCTGTCGCTGCTGGGGTTGGGCCTGGTGTGTACAGCGCTGGCGTACATTCTTTATTTCCGCCTGCTCAGTTCCATTGGCCCGGTCAAATCCATGACCGTGACCTTCCTGATCCCGCCGTTTGGCGTGTTATGGGGGGCGTTGCTGCTGGATGAGCCGTTGGGGATGGCGCACCTGTATGGCGGGGTGCTGATTGCGGCGGCGCTGTGGCTGGTATTGAAACCAGCGGCGAGCGCGACCAAGGAGCCGCTCCCAGACCAGCGCAACTGAACATCCCCCACCCTTGTGGCGAGGGGATTTATCCCCGCTGGGTTGCGAAGCGCCCCCCATAACTGACACCTCGAGGTGACTGAGCTGTTCTGGGGACTGCTGCGCAGTCCAACGGGGATAAATCCCCTCGCCACAATAACCTTCGCTCACCAGTCGCTGGGGGGCACGATTACTGCTGAGTCTCCTGCTCGGTGAACAGATCACTGAACAACATGCTCGACAGGTAGCGCTCACCCGAATCCGGCAGGATCACGACAATGGTCTTGCCTTGCATTTCCGGCTTTTCCGCCAGGCGCACGGCTACAGCCATCGCCGCGCCACAGGAAATGCCGCACAGGATTCCCTCCTCCTGCATCAGGCGCAGGGCCATGGCCTTGGACTCCTCATCCGTAACCCGCTCGACCTGATCGACGATCGACAGATCGAGGTTTTTCGGCACGAAACCGGCACCGATCCCCTGGATCTTGTGGGGGCTGGGCTTGATCTCGTCCCCCGCCATCGCCTGGGTGATCACCGGCGAAACCACAGGCTCCACCGCCACCGACAGAATCGGTTTGCCGCAGGTGTTCTTGATGTATCGCGAAACCCCGGTAATGGTCCCGCCGGTGCCGACGCCCGCCACCAGCACATCCACAGCGCCGTCGGTGTCGTTCCAGATCTCCGGGCCGGTGGTTTTTTCATGAATGGCCGGGTTGGCCGGGTTATCGAACTGCTGCGGCATGAAGTATTTGGCGGGGTCGCTGGCGAGGATTTCGGCCGCTTTCTCGATGGCACCCTTCATGCCCTTGGCCGGATCGGTGAGCACCAGCTCCGCGCCCAAGGCCTTGAGTACCTTGCGCCGCTCGATGCTCATGGAGGCCGGCATGGTCAACATCAGCTTATAGCCGCGGGCGGCGGCTACGAACGCCAGACCGATCCCGGTGTTGCCGGAAGTCGGCTCGACGATGGTCATGCCGGACTTGAGCTTGCCCGAGCTTTCGGCGTCCCAGATCATGCTGGCGCCGATCCGGCACTTGACCGAGTAACCTGGGTTGCGCCCTTCGATCTTGGCCAGGATGGTCACGCCACGCGGGGCAATGCGATTGATCTGCACCAGTGGCGTATTGCCGATGGAATGGGCGTTGTCAGCGAATATGCGGCTCATGACTGGGTCCTTAATGCAGCGGGGATTTAGCGCTTAAAGGTATGCCTGTTGCCCATGGGCGTCCAGTTGCACCGAACGTTCCAGTTGTTACAACAGTCAATGTTTTAACAACGCGGGAGACTGACTGAAATGAAGCGTCGATACAGCTGGCCACTGTGGACTTTCGCCGCCATCGTTGCGGTGCTGGTGGCCCTGCATTTCACCTTGCCGTTCCTGGTGCGCGACTACCTGAACGACAAACTGGCCGACATGGGTGACTACCGCGGCCAGGTGACCGATGTGGACCTGGCGCTCTGGCGCGGGGCCTACCGGATCAACGGCCTGGAGATCGTCAAGGTCGACGGCAAGGTTCCTGTGCCATTTGTCGAGGCGCCACTGATCGACTTGTCGGTCAGCTGGCATTCGCTGTGGTACGACCATGCGGTGGTGGCCGAGGCGGAGTTCGTCCGTCCCGAAGTGAATTTCGTCGACGGCGGAGCCGACCGGCAGAACTCCCAGACCGGTCGGGGCACCAACTGGCGCGAGCAACTGAGCAAGTTGCTGCCCATTACCTTCAACGAAGTGCGGATCCGGGACGGTAAGGTGACGTTCCGCAACTTCAACTCCAAGCCGCCCGTGAACCTGCGGGCTACCGACGTCAATGCCAGCTTCTATAACCTGACCAACGTGGTCGACACCGAAGGCAAGCGCGACGCCCGTTTCGAGGGCAAGGCCCTGGTGGCCGAACATGCGCCGCTGGAGGTGCAGGCGACCTTCGACCCGTTGAGCGACTTCGAGGATTTCGACTTCCGCTTGCGCGCCAGGGACATCGAACTCAAGCGCCTCAACGATTTCGCCGCGGCCTATGGCAAATTCGATTTCAATGCCGGCCATGGCGATCTGGTGGTGGAGGCAGAAGCCGAGAACGCCCAGCTCAGCGGCTACATCAAACCGCTATTGCGCGACGTTGACGTGTTCGACTGGCAGCAGGATGTGGAAAACGAGAAAAAGAACATCTTCCGTTCGGTCTGGGAGGCCTTGGTGGGCGCGGGCGAAACGGCCCTGAAGAACCAGCGCAAGAACCAGTTTGCCACCCGGGTGGAACTCAGCGGCAATGTCCATCAGCAGGACATCAGCGCCTTCGAAGCCTTCCTGCAGATCCTGCGCAACGGTTTCGTCCAGGCCTTCAATGCCCGGTATGAGCAGCCGCCGCCGTCGGCCGACTGAGTCAACATGTGACGCTCCATTCAGAGACTGAATACAGCGTCTGCGTTCACAGTCGGCGGGGCACCGCGTTATAGTCGGGCACGACATTTATTTCGCGCGCCCCGCCTCGTCAGGCCGGCGTCACGTTCGAGGAAATTACAGATGAAGTTCGAAGGCACCAGCGCCTACGTGGCCACCGATGACCTGAAGCTGGCCGTCAACGCCGCCATCACTCTGGAACGTCCCTTGCTGGTCAAGGGCGAACCGGGCACCGGCAAGACCATGCTGGCCGAACAACTGGCTGAATCCTTCGGCGCGCGCCTGATCACCTGGCACATCAAGTCCACCACCAAGGCCCATCAAGGCCTCTACGAGTACGATGCGGTCAGCCGCCTGCGGGACTCGCAGTTGGGCGTGGACAAGGTGCACGACGTGCGCAACTACCTGAAGAAGGGCAAGCTCTGGGAAGCGTTCGAGTCCGAAGAACGGGTGATTCTGCTGATCGACGAGATCGACAAGGCCGACATTGAATTCCCCAACGACCTGCTGCAAGAACTCGACAAGATGGAGTTCTACGTCTACGAGACCGATGAAACCATCAAGGCCAAACAGCGGCCGATCATCATCATTACCTCCAACAACGAAAAGGAACTGCCGGACGCCTTCCTGCGCCGCTGCTTCTTCCACTACATCGCCTTCCCCGACCGCGTCACCCTGCAGAAAATCGTCGACGTGCATTACCCGGATATCAAGAAAGACCTGGTCAGCGAAGCGCTCGACGTGTTCTTCGACGTGCGCAAGGTGCCGGGCCTGAAGAAAAAACCTTCCACCTCCGAACTGGTGGACTGGCTCAAGCTGCTGATGGCCGACAACATCGGCGAAGCGGTGCTGCGCGAGCGCGACCCAACCAAGGCCATTCCGCCTCTGGCCGGTGCCCTGGTCAAGAATGAACAGGACGTGCAACTGCTCGAGCGCCTGGCGTTCATGAGCCGCCGTGGCACCCGCTGAACCCTCTTCGTTTCAACAAGAGCGAGGGCGATTGCCATGCTGCTTAACCTGTTCAATGAAATGCGCGCCGCCAAGGTGCCGGTGTCGGTGCGTGAACTGCTGGACCTGATCAACGCCCTGAAACAGCGGGTGATCTTCGCCGACATGGACGAGTTCTATTACCTGTCCCGGGCGATCCTGGTGAAGGATGAACGGCATTTCGATAAATTCGACCGGGCGTTCGCCGCCTACTTCAATGGCCTGGAGAAACTCGATGATCATCTCCAGGCGCTGATTCCCGAAGACTGGCTGCGCAAGGAGTTCGAGCGCTCGCTGACCGACGAAGAGCGGGCGCAGATCCAGTCCCTGGGCGGCCTGGACAAGCTGATCGAGGAGTTCAAGAAACGCCTGGAAGAACAGAAGGAACGCCATGCCGGCGGCAACAAATGGATCGGCACCGGCGGCACCAGCCCGTTCGGCTCCGGCGGTTTCAACCCCGAAGGTATCCGCGTCGGTGACGCCGGCAAGCGCCAGGGCAAAGCCGTAAAGGTCTGGGACCAGCGCGAGTACAAGAATCTGGACGACCAGGTGGAACTGGGCACCCGTAATATCAAGGTCGCCCTGCGCCGCCTGCGCAAGTTTGCCCGCCAGGGGGCCGCCGAAGAACTGGACATCGATGGCACTATCGACCACACCGCCCGGGACGCCGGCCTTCTGAATATCCAGATGCGCCCGGAGCGACGCAACACCGTCAAGTTGCTGTTGTTGTTCGACATCGGCGGCTCGATGGATGCCCACGTAAAAATCTGCGAAGAACTGTTCTCGGCCTGCAAGACCGAGTTCAAGCACCTGGAGTACTTCTACTTCCACAACTTCGTCTATGAATCAGTGTGGAAAAACAACCTGCGCCGCACTTCCGAACGCACCTCGACCCAAGACTTGCTGCACAAGTATGGCGCCGATTACAAAGTGATCTTCATCGGCGACGCCGCCATGGCCCCGTATGAAATCACCCAGGCCGGCGGTAGCGTCGAGCACTGGAACGAAGAACCGGGGTATGTCTGGATGCAGCGCTTCATGGAGAAGTACAAGAAACTCATCTGGATCAATCCATACCCGAAGGACACCTGGGGCTACACCGCGTCGACCAACATCGTGCGCGAACTGGTGGAGGACCGCATGTTCCCGCTGACCTTGCGAGGGCTGGAAGAAGGGATGCGGTTTCTTTCCAAGTAAGATTTTTTCTGCCCTTTAGGGCCTCATCGCGAGCAGGCTCGCTCCCACAGGGTCTCGAGTCCAATGTGGGAGCGAGCCTGCTCGCGATGCTTTCAGCCTCCGAGCGATGTTACAGCCCGCGCAAATCGCGCTCTTCAATCGGTCGGCTCTGGCGCAGACGCCTGCCGCCCAGCACCACCCAGTCGATCAGGCGGAACAGGCACTCCAGGCCAAACGACAGCAACATGGCACCACTGAGGCCCCAGATCATCGCTTCGGGGGTCAGGAGAATCTGGTAGCTGTAGCCGTTCCAGGTTTCCTTGCGAATTTCCGGGTCAGCGGCCAGTGCCACTTGCAGCAAACGGATGTACCACGGCCCCTGCATTGCCTGGAATTGCTTGTCCAACGCCTGCTGACGGACGAGCAAGGTGTTCAGGCTGTCAGCATCACTGCGAAAGATCGGGTCTTCGCTGGCACGGTAGTGAGCCACCAGCGCTTGCATGTCGCCCTTGAAAAACTGGTTGGCGGTGCCCTGGAAGCCTTTCAGTCCTGTCTGCGCTTCGATCAGGTGCGCCTCGACCCGCTTGGCGTAATCGCTGATGAAACCGGGCACCTGCACCCCCACCAACAGGCCTACCGCGAACAACACCAGCCGTAGATAACTGAGCAACATAATCGTGAAGTCCTTATTCGGTCTGGCCATGGCTGACGCATTCGCCGCGCCGCCACAGGCTCCATTGGCCCGGTTCGTAGCGGGTCCAGGTTTCGTTTTCAGTCAAGGGTTCGGTGGCAATTACCGTGACCACGTCATTGGGCGTGGTTTCGGCGTGGAAATCCACGATCACGTCCACATCCTTGAGCCGCGCCGGGCCGAACGGCGCGCGACGGGTGATCTGGACCAGTTTGGTCGAGCAAAAGCAGAACAGCCAGTCACCATCGCTGAGCATGCAATTGAACACGCCCTTGCTGCGGTATTCGGTGCAGGCCTGGATCAACGACGGCAACAGTTGCTCCACCTCCACCGGTTCCGGGAACGCCTGGCGCACGCGATTGAGCAAATCGCAGAACGCCGCCTCGCTGTCGGTATCGCCCACCGGACGATAGAAGCTTGCGCCCGGCTGGAAATCGGCGAGTTGGCCATTGTGAGCGAAGCACCAGTTGCGGCCCCACAACTCACGTACGAACGGGTGGGTGTTGGACAGGCAGACCTTGCCGACATTGGCCTGGCGAATGTGCCCGATCACCACTTCGCTCTTGATGGGATAGCGCTGCACCAGGTTCGCCACTTCCGACTCGCTGCTGGCGGCCGGGTCCTGGAACAGGCGCAGGCCACGACCTTCATAGAAGGCAATGCCCCAGCCGTCCCGGTGCGGTCCGGTCTTGCCGCCACGCTGCATCAGCCCGGTGAAGCTGAACACGATATCGGTCGGCACGTTGGCGCTCATGCCCAGTAACTCACACATGCTCGGACCCTCGCTTCAATGGGACAAGCCTGGCTACAGCCGCGGTTCGATGCGCGAACGCTGAGGGTTGCTCGGTACTGGCGGGCGACCGTAACGGTCATCACCCGCCACGCCGAACGGCTGCTCATCCTGTAGTTCATCGGCAGCGGCGGCGGCTTTGGCGGCAGCGGCTTTTTCCTTGCGAGCGCTGGCTGCACGCTCGATGGGGAAGCGGATCAGCACGAAGATCAAATAAAGACCAAAGACGATCATGCCGTACATGAACAGATCGGATACCGCACGCCAGGCGTTGTTGCCGACCTTGAACAGCACGTCCAGGGCAACGATGGCCAGGGCCGGAGCAACCTGTTCCTTCACGGGGTCGACGATAGTGGGGCTGAACAGCAACACCGCCATCAACAGGCGCAGGGGCTCGCGCAACCAGCGCCAGATCCAGCGGGTCATGCGCATCCATACCAGCAGGCAGCCCAGGGCGGCGAAGGCATAGAGGCCCCAGGCGATCAGATAGTCGTTCTCGGTCATGGTGTCCATGGCAAGGCAGGCAAATAGGCGCTTATAGTAACGGCTTTTCGCTCGTCAGGCTGCCCCGGCGTCTGTCGAGTGGTCTGTGCCGCAGTATCTGTCGGTTAATTTCTGCCGCCGCAGGTGGCTGACCGAACTAACCACACCGGCCATCAGTCCCTATTTCGTACAACGTTCGAGAGCCTTTCATGCCCCTATCTGCCCACGTTTGCAACGCCCCGATTGCCCGCAGGGACCCCGGTGTTGATCCCTACGCCTGGCTGCAGGAGCGCGACACCGACGCCGTGCTCGACTACCTCAAGGCTGAAAACAGCTATCAGGACGCGCAACTGGCTGACCAGGCCGAACTGCGCGAAACCCTGTTCCAGGAAATCAAGGGCCGGATCCTGGAGACGGATCTGTCCCTGCCTTCGCCTTGGGGTCCGTACCTGTACTACACCCGCACCACGGCCGGGGACGAATACCCACGTCACTACCGCTGCCCGCGTCCGGTGGACGACAGCCTGACGGTGGATGAAAGCCGCGAGCAATTGTTGCTGGACCCTAACGTGCTGGCTGGCGGCGGTTTCTTTTCCCTGGGTGCCTTCAGCATCAGCCCCGACCACCAGCGTCTGGCTTACAGCCTGGACACCACTGGCGACGAGATTTACACCCTGTTCGTCAAAGAGCTGGCCAATGACAAAGTCAGTGAACTGTCCTTTGAGGATTGCGACGGCAGCATGACCTGGGCCAATGACAGCCTGACGCTGTTCTTTGGTGAGCTGGATGACACCCATCGCCCGCACAAACTGTGGCGCTATCGCCTGGACGGAACGGCGGCCGAAGAAGTGTTCCATGAGCCGGACGGACGTTTTTTCCTGCATTGCTACCGTTCGAGTTCGGAAAAACAGTTGATCCTGTCCCTGGGCAGCAAAACCACCAGTGAAGTCTGGGTCCTGGACGCCGCACAGCCAGACCAGCCTTTCACCTGCCTGGCGCCACGGGTGGAAAACCATGAATACGACGTCGACCATGGTTTGCTCGACGGTCAGTGGAGCTGGTTGATCCGCAGTAACCGCGACGGGATCAACTTCGCGCTGTACCAGGCTGCCGACACGGGCCTGGCGCCGACCGAGGCCGATTGGCAGAACCTGATCCCCCACAGCGACACGGTGATGATCGACGGCCTGAGCCTGAACGCCAGCGCCATGACCCTGAGCCTGCGTGAAGGCGGCCTGCCCATCATCGAAGTTCACCCACAGGGTTTGCCGGCGTATCGGGTGCAACTGCCGGACGCGGCCTACAGCCTGCATGTGCAGAACAGCCTGGAGTTCGTCAGCCCCCGCATTCGCTTGCGCTACGAGGCGCTGAACCGTCCGGCACAGATTCGCCAGCTGGACCTGGCCAGCGGCGAACAGGTCGTACTCAAGCAAACCCCGGTCCTGGGTCCATTCGATGCCGATGACTACGTGAGCCAGCGGCTGTGGGCGACGGCACCAGACGGCACGCAGGTGCCCATCAGCCTGGTGGTCAAGCGCCAGGCCCTCGGCCAGCCGGTGCCGCTGTACCTGTATGGCTACGGCGCCTATGGCGAGAGCCTCGATCCGTGGTTTTCCCATGGGCGCCTGAGCCTGCTCGATCGCGGCGTGGCGTTTGCCATTGCCCATGTGCGTGGTGGCGGTGAGCTGGGGGAAGCCTGGTATCGCGCCGGCAAGCAGGAGCACAAACACAACACCTTCAGCGACTTCATCGCCTGCGCCGAGCATTTGATCGCCAATGGCGTCACCCGCGCCGATCAACTGGCGATCAGCGGCGGCAGTGCCGGTGGCTTGTTGATCGGTGCGGTGCTCAATCAACGCCCGGATCTGTTCAAGGTCGCGATTGCCGAAGTGCCGTTCGTCGATGTGCTTAACACCATGCTCGACCCGGACTTGCCGCTGACCGTCACCGAATACGACGAGTGGGGTAATCCCGAGGAGCCCGCCGTCTATGATCGGATCAGGGCCTATGCCCCGTACGAAAACGTCAGCGCCCAGGCGTATCCGGCGCTGCTGGTGATCGCCGGTTACAACGACAGCCGCGTGCAGTATTGGGAAGCAGCCAAATGGGTGGCGAAATTGCGCGCCACCAAGACCGATGACAATCCCTTGCTGCTCAAGACCGAACTGGGCGCCGGCCACGGCGGAATGAGCGGGCGCTACCAGGGGTTACGTGACGTAGCCCTCGAATATGCATTTGTTTTGAAGGTTTTGGGGTTGGTCTGAGGAACTCCGTGGGATGGCCGGGTCTTAGCTGCATGCGCAGGGCTCTGATACCACCACCCAATGTGGGAGCAAGCCTTGCTCCCACAAAGGAATCGCCTTACATCCAAACCCTTGCAACCGCCCCAGACACAAGAAAAAGACCGTGACGACATGTCAGAACCAACCTTACTGAACAACGAAATCCGCGACTGGCTGATGGACTGCGGCCTGTTCGACCAGTTGCAGCCTGTCGACTTCGCCGCGGCGTCGGGCTACTTCAGCATCAGCGCCATTGCCCAAGGGGAAGCGATTTTCCGCGAGGGCGATGCCGGCAGCTTCATGTGCATCATCCATTCAGGGCAAGTGGCCGTGCAGAAAACCGGCCCCGACGGTCAACCCGTCACCATCGCCACGCTGCGCAGCGGCCGGGCATTCGGGGAAATGGCGGTGCTGGACGGAGAACGGCGCTCGGCCAGTTGCATCGCCGCCAGTGATTGCCAATTGCTGAACCTGGGCAAGGATTCCCTGGAAAAAATGCTCAACGATGCACCGAAGATCGCCGCCAAGATCATCCGCGCCCTCGCCGTTTCCCTGTCCAAGCGCCTGCGCATGGCCGATGGGCAGTTGTTGTCGCAGCAGGTTTAGCTCTCCTCTATCAGTTGAAATGCAGAACCTGTGGGAGCGAGCCTGCTCGCGATAGCGTCGGATCAGCCAACATCAATGTTGACTGGTTTATCGCTATCGCGAGCAGGCTCGCTCCCACAAGTTTTTTGCCATTCAGTGATCTCATTAACAAGCATTGGGCCTACCCCCCCGGCGACTTGGCCTTCGGTGGTTTTGGCTCCATCCCTGGTATCGGCTGGTCCTTGGGCGGCTTGGGCATTTCGATTGGCGGCAGCAACGGCGGTCCGCTTCCGGGGCTGGGCGTGGGTACGCCGCTGGGCGTGACCGGCGGGTATGGCATCGGTGTGGGGGTGCCGGGGGAACCGGGAATGCTCGGTGGGCTCACCGGAATCGTGGGCTGCTGGGCCTGCACCCAACTTATCGAGAGCGCTGCCAGGGCAATGGCCGTTAGAATGGTGCGCTTCATCAATGGCTCCGTGGCGATTGTCTGTCTTCAGGCTAGTCCTTACCGCGCCGCTTTGCCCTTCCTTTGCATGAGACATCCATGAAACGTTTCGTTCTACTGGACACCACCCCCATCCCTGACAACGGCGGTGCCCTGTGCCTGTTCGAGTATGGCGACGACTTCGTCATCAAGATCCAGGGCGGTGACGGCGGGCAGTTGATGAATACGCGCATGCACGGGTCCGAAGACGCCCTGGCCGAGATTCCTTGCCGCAAGGTTGCCGGCCGTCCCGGCTCGCGCGTACTGATCGGTGGCCTCGGCATGGGGTTCACGCTGGCCTCGGCGCTCAAGCACCTGGGCAAAAATGCCGAAGTGGTGGTGGCCGAACTGGTGCCCGGCGTGGTGGAGTGGAACCGTGGCCCTTTGGGCGAAAAGGCCGGTCGCCCACTGTCGGACCCGCGTACCGTGATCCGCATGGAAGATGTGGCCAAGGTGCTGCAAGCCGAACCCCAGGGCTTCGACGCCATCATGCTGGACGTCGACAACGGCCCCGAAGGCCTGACGCAGAAAGCCAACAGCTGGCTGTATTCAGCCGGCGGCCTGGCCGCCTGCGCCAAGGCCCTGCGGTCCAAGGGTGTGCTGGCCGTATGGTCGGCCAGCGCCGACCGGCAGTTTTCCGACAAGCTGAAAAAGGCCGGCTTCAAGGCCGAAGAGGTGCAAGTCTTCGCCCACGGCAACAAAGGCACCCGCCACACCATCTGGATTGCCGAGAAGCTCAAGGGCTGAGCTAAACTCTGTTCAACCGTCATCAGTCTTTTTTACAAAGGTGAACCCATGAGTTCGTCAACGCCACCGTCCAACACCGCCAAGCTGGATCGCATCCTCGCCGATGCCCAGCGTGACCGGGAAATGGGTTACCGCGACAAAGCCCTGAAAATGTACCCCCACGTCTGTGGCCGCTGCGCCCGTGAGTTTTCCGGCAAGCGCCTGAGTGAACTGACCGTTCACCACCGCGACCACAACCATGACAACAACCCGCAGGACGGTTCCAACTGGGAACTGCTGTGCCTGTACTGCCACGACAACGAACACTCGCGTTACACCGACCAGCAATATTTCGGCGACGGCTCCCTGAGCACCCCGAAAATCGCCAAGGCGACCCACAACCCGTTCGCCGCACTGGCCGGGTTGATGAAAAAGGACGAGTAGCCAGCCATTTGTGGCGAGAGGATTTATGTGGGAGCAAGGCTTGCCCGCGATGAAGCCGATGCGGTCTTTCAGAATCCGAGCCGGCTGTTTCGCGAGCAAGCTTTGCTCCCACAGGATTTTGCGAACAACACGAATCCACTGTGGGAGCGAGCCTGCTCGCGATGGCAATCAAACGATCACCATCAATCTACAAGCTGCCCCCCCTCTTCCAATCCCCGTATAATCGCGCCTTTTCCCCAAAGGCACCCCGCCCGTGGCCAACAAACGCTACAGCTGCATCGGTCTGTTCAACCCCAAGTCTCCGGAAAACGTCGGTTCGGTCATGCGCGCCGCCGGCTGCTACGGCGTGGCATCGGTGTTCTACACCGGCAAACGCTATGAGCGCGCCGCGGACTTCGTCACTGACACCAAGAAAGTCCACTACGACATCCCGTTGATCGGCATCGATGACCTGAAAAAAATCCTGCCCCTGGGCTGTGTGCCAGTGGCCGTGGAACTGGTCGAAGGTGCTCGTCCCTTGCCCGAATACACTCACCCGGACCGGGCGCTGTATATCTTCGGCCCGGAAGATGGCTCGCTGGATAAAGACATCCGTGACTGGTGCGAAGACGTGGTGTACATCCCCACCACCGGTTGCATGAACCTGGCGGCCACGGTCAACGTCGTGTTGTACGACCGCATGGCCAAAGGCAATAACACCCGTTCGGGGCCGCAATTCCGCTGATCGGTGCGCAATTGGATTGAACAAGGGAATCGCTCGGGCAGTCAGTTTTATACCAACCCCACACCGGAGACAGATCATGAGCGATAACAACCCGTTCGAGCCGATTGAGACCACCCCTTTCCAATCTCATCCGCCGCAAAACGTGCATGGCTGGGAACGCATTGGCTCATTGGCCGGCGGAGTCCTGATGATGGGCAAGGGCTTGCGCCGTGGCGGCGTGATCGGTTTGGCCCAACTGGCGATCGGCGGCATGGCCCTGGCGCGCGGCATCACCGGGCACTGCTCGGCCAAGACCTTGCTGGAAAAGAATCGTCAGAACCTGCACCACGCCCGTGCCCGCATCGAGCAGGCCGGTGATGAGCTGAGCCGCATGAAAGCCAGCGCCGAGGCCGCGACCAGCACGGCTACAGTGACGGGGAATGATTCGTTGAGTTCGCCGAAGGTTGGGCTTTGATTTTATTGGCTGATGGCCCCATCGCGGGCAAGCCTTGCTCCCACATTTTGAGTGCAACGCTGGTCAATGTGGGAGCGAGCCTGCTCGCGATAGCGGTATTACTGAAGTAACCGAGTATCCAGCACAGTAGAACTCTCCCCCAGAACGCTCTCGCTGAGCTGGACAAACTCCTGGGTATCAACCGTCTCCAGACGCATGGCGGCGTGCAGCACGTCATCGAGCGAGCGCTTGTTGCGGGTTTTCAAACGAATCTCGCGGTCCAGCTCCTGCAACAGCAACACCGCCTTGGCCACCGTCGCCGGGCGGACCTGCTCGCCACGCAAGGTGCTGACGCCTTTGCTGTCCCGAGCCAACCGGTCGTTCAGGCTCTGGTAGCGCTCATCACTCATGCCGCCCGCCCGACGCAGCAATTCGATGGCGTAATACTCGGCCAGCCCTTCGCTGATCCAGTCACTGCGCTCACGATCGTTGACCCGCGCCAGCATCTGCACCAACTCGCGCAACATCGGGCTATTGCCGCGTTCGCTGACCAGCGGCGGACGACTGTGCAGATAAATCGATTCATGCCCGGCCTGGGCGCCACGCCACATCGGGTCTGACGCGCCGATGATCAGCAGCTTGCCGGGATGACGCGGCACCAACGCCTGCACTTGCGGCCAGACGAACGTCAGCAGCGTCAGCACATCCATCCGGCGCATGCCCTGGCCTTGGGGTGAGGCCACCGTCACCTCGGTCTCTCCCAGGCGTGTGCGCCGGCTGCCGAGTTTGCCGGCGAGCATCCAGCCGGTGGGACGATCGAACAGCCGCGCGGGGTTGTCGATGCGAAAGCGTTGCTTGCCGATGCGCGGCCAGGCCGTTTCGATGCTTTTCCAGCCGTCGGGCAGTTCAAATTGCAAACGTGACACCAGCTCAGTGCCATCCTGCTGATCCAACTTGGCCGGCGGCACAAGATCGTCGCCGCGCAGAAGCCCCCATCCCGGGGTCATACGGGTTTCAAACGTACCGTTCTTGCGAGTATTACTGATGCGCACGCGATAGCTCAGGCTCGCCTTGTCGGCACTGGGACGCCAAACGCCGCGTGTCTCATTGCCCGGGATGAGCTGCCATTGACCGTCGGCCTTGAAGTGGCTGTAGCGGCTGCCATCGCCGAGGTCGAAGTCCAGGCTGCGCACTGCCGAACCCCGAGCCAGGGTCAGGCGCACTTCGGCCTGATCGCTTTGCGGCAACAGGTGCACGTGATAATCCAGATCGACTTTCTGCGCCGCCCACAGCGGCCCGCACACCGCCCACAGCCCGGCTGCGAGCATCCTTTTCAATCCTGCTGCCATGGGTTCTCCCTGATGGTGCGATGCCCGGCATTCAGCCGGCGCGAAAAATCAGATGATCTTCCCAATCGTCCTCGGGCACGCTGCCTTCGGCCAGCATGCGCCCGGATTGGGAAATGCGTTCGTGGTGCACGGCATCGCGATCGCCACAGACCAGGTGGTGCCATAACGGCAGATCCTTGCCCTCACTGACCAGGCGATAACCGCAGGTCGGTGGCAACCATTTGAACTCATCGGCCTTGCCCGGTGTGAGCTGGATGCAATCGGGAACAAAGTCGCGGCGCCGGGAATAGTCGGTGCACTGGCAGGTTTTCAAGTCCAGCAATTTGCAGGCGATGCGCGTGTAGTAGACGCTGTTGTCGTCTTCGTCTTCGAGTTTTTGCAGGCAGCACAGGCCACAGCCGTCACACAGCGATTCCCATTCCTGCGCATCAAGCTGATCGAGGGTTTTACGTATCCAGAACGGTTCGACTTTGGCGGCCATGGCTCAAGCAATCAGCATCAGATGGTGAAAAGGCCGTCAGTCTAGTGCCGGGGCCTCTTCAGGCCAAGCATGGGCGACTGTCGGTAGGACGTTGTGTTGGCGAAGTCCGTAAATGGATTGGCCGAGAACATCGATGGGGTGACCGCTGAAGATCACTGTGGGAGCGAGCCTGCTCGCGATAGCGCCGGATCAGCCAGCATTGATGCCGACCGGCAAACCGCTATCGCGAGCAGGCTCGCTCCCACAAGTTGATTGGCTCGGTCTAATATCCCCGATCGAAATCCACTTCCCCGCGCAAGGTTTCGCCGGCCTGGTAGGCCCGCAGGTTTTCCAGGAACAACTGCACCATCATCGCCGGCGACGTCGGTGCCGAGCTATGGCCGGTCAACAGCAGGCCCCAGGCCGTCCAGAAAGGATGCCGCTGTGGCAACGGCTCCTGGCGGCAAACGTCAATGACGGCGCCGGCCAGGTGCCCTTCCTTCAAGGCTTGCACCAGATCGGCATCGACCACGGCCACGCCGCGCCCGACATTGATGAACAGCCCGGTGGGCTTGAATTGCCTGAACAGCGTCGCGTCGTATATATCGTGGGTGTCCGGCGTGTTGGGCAGCAGGTTGATCACATAATCCACCTCCCCCACCATGCGCGGCAGATCCTTCAGCGCCCCGACCTCGATGAACGGCGCCAGCTCACGGGCCTCGCTGGCAATGCCATACAGCTGCACACCAAACGGCAGTAGGAACTGCGCTACCCGCTGGCCGATATCGCCGGTCCCGACGATCAGTGCCTTGCGCCCGGCCAGACTCTGGCCCTGACGGTTGTCCCACTTGCGCTCGACTTGGCTGACCAGCCGCGCCAGCACCTCGCGCTCATGACCGAGCATATAGGTAAGGACGTACTCGGCCATCACCTGGCCGAAAATGCCCACCGCACGGGTCAGGCGATAATCACGCGTCAAGCCCTCGGCCAGCAGCGGCGTGATGCCCGCCCAGGTCGATTGCAGCCACTGGGGCTGATGGCCTTGACGCAACAGGGTGGCCAGCAGATCGGGCTGGCCCAGCCAGACCGGGCAGTCGGCGGCCAGTCGCGACAGTTCGGCGGAGTCGCCACTGGTCAGGACTTGGATATCGGGTGCAGCCTGTCGCAGAAGCTGGGCGTACACCGCGTGATCGTGTTCGGCAATCAGAACGCGCATGGATCAAACCTTTCAAAAACTATGCAGACGACCGCCGACAGAGTGTCGCTCCATCCTTGCGGCCATCGCCAATAAACCATTCCAGTGTTTCAAGAGGCCCGGGAAAGGTGCCTCGGGGTACCGTCAGACCGGGTCGTTGCGTCGCAGCAACTCTTCCGGAAGATGCTCGATGTATTCGTCTTCAGCCGGTGGCATCTGCAAGTGATAACCCTGGGTATCGAGGTTTTCCAGCACCAGGTTGATGTCTTCCCGCGACAGCTTGCGCTCGGGGCTCAGCACCAGGTCAAAGGCATGGATCGCCTTGCCAAAGGCAGCCATCAGGGGCTCGGGCACACGCTCCAGGGCATCGCTTTTGAGCACATACAGGTACATCTCGTTTTTCTTCGAGCTTCGGTAGATCGAGCAGATACGTTTCAAGGCTGTTCTCCGGCGGTGGCCAGGCTGTCGAGCAGCGCCTGGCCCATCAATTCGCGGCGCCAGCCACGCAGCGAATCGGGCAATTGGTAAGGGCCCTCGGGAAAGCCGCTCTTGATCAGCGCCTCGAGGGTTTTCTTGCGCAGCATCAGTTCAGGGGCGATTCCCAGGCGCTCGGCCTCAACCTGCCCCAGTGCCCGCAGACGCTTGACCAGCGCCGAAGCCTCAATGGGCAAGGGCTCGGCCACGGCTGGCGGCCATTGTTCGGGCGGCACGCTGGCGGCGCGTTTGATCAGCTCCAGCAGGAACTCGCCGTCCTGGCGCACGGTACGCGGGTGCATGTCTTCGATTTTCGCCAACGCACCGAGGTTATCCGGCTGAGTGCGGGCCAGGGGCCACAGCGAATGCTCGCGAATGACCCGGTTACGCGGCAGGTCACGAGCCCGCGCTTCCCGCTCGCGCCAGGCGCATAGCTCGCGCAGCACGGCCAGTTGGGCACGGGAAAGTTTCCAGGCCAGCTTGGCCTCGCGATAAACCTCATAGGGGTCGACTTCGCGACGCAGGTTGGCCACCAGCTCGGCGCCATCCTCCAGGACCCAGGCGTATTTTTCGTCAGAAAGCTTCGGGCGTAGCTGTACGAAAACTTCCGCCAGATGCACTGCATCTTCAGCGGCGTAGCTGATCTGCGTTTCCGACAGGGGTCTTTGCAACCAATCAGAGCGGGTTTCGCCCTTGGGCAAGTCGATGCCCAACACGTCCTGTACCAGCCGGGAATAACCCATGGAAAAACCCAGGTTCAGGTAGGCGGCGGCCAATTGAGTGTCGAACAGCGGCGCAGGCAGGCTGCCGGTCAAGCGCAGCAGCACTTCAAGGTCTTCGCTGCAGGCGTGCAACACCTTGAGCACTGCCGGGTTTTCCAGCAACGCGGCCAGGGGCTTCCAGTTGTCGATGGTCAAGGGGTCGATCAGATAGGCACGCTCGCCGTCGCCGATCTGCAACAAACCGGCAATGGGATAAAACGTGTCGACCCGCATGAATTCAGTGTCGAGGGCGACGAATGGCAACTGCTGCCATTGGGCGCAAAACTGACCGAGGCTATCGTTGTCGCGAATCCAGTGAATATCGATGGCCACACGGCTCTCCCTTGAAGAATGGCGCGCAGTATATATCGCCGTCAGCGATTGCGAGCATCCATAGAGCGGGAGCCTGAGAGAAATCGCCTGCGCGAAGGCAAGAATAGTCCTACATCGGGAATTAACCGGCCTTGCACAACGCATAAACCCGCGTCAGCGCAAACCCAGGCAGAAAATCCTGATACCACAGCAGGGTGAAACCGGCCTGGCGGAACTCGGCTTCAACTTCAGCCTTGTCGGCCAAGCCGCGGTGCGGTGCAGGTCCGATGTTGAGGCGACCTTCAATTTGCACCGACACAATCACCGTGTCACGGCTGACCCGATGAAATTCGCGCAACAGCGCCAGCCGATGCTCACTGGCCTTGACGTGCCGAAACAGTTGCAGACACAAAATACAGTCCACCGCGTTAGCCGACAGGCCGAGGGTGAATGCCGAACTGGGAAAGGTCGTGACCCGCTCCAGCAACGCGCCGCCATGGTGGGTGCGGGCGTGATCGAGCATGTCTGGCGAGGGGTCCGCCGCCAGGATCACCCGGTTGGCATGTTCGGCCAGCACCGGCCAGAACCGGCCCGCGCCACAGGTCACATCCAGCACCAGCCCCGGTTCTCCTGCGGCTTTCAAGGCATTGCGGACCAATTGCTCGTCACGCCAGAACGCCAGGCGCAGTCGCCTGGGCGCCGCTTGACGGCAAATGCGCGCGTGTTCCCGGTCATGATGCCTGGCGAACTCGATCTCTACGGGGGATGGGGGTTGCCCAGACATACCAACCGCTCTTGGGAAAGATGAATAGGAACAGGCTAACCACCCGTACGTGAAAAAAAAGTCGAGGCGCTCACTGCCGGGCCAATACCCCGTCAATGACCGCGCCACGGCAACCGGCAAACAGGTCCAGGTCCCGGTTGTAGACCTTGCTGTTGACTTCCAGCAGCCCGAGCATCGAATGAAACAGATTGTCCTGGCTCAAGGGCTTGTCCCGGCTCAGTTGCAGGCAATGGGTGTCGACGGAGAAGGACTTCTGATAGCTGTCGGAAAACCAGGCCAGCATCGCCACGTGTTTCTGTTGTTCCGGGGCGAGCATGTAGGGCGTGCCATGGAGAAACAGGTTGTACTCGCCCAGGGACTCGCCGTGGTCGGACAGGTACAGCATCGCTGTGTCGACCTTGTCCTGATTGGCCCGCAGCAGGTCGATCAGGGTCGATAACACATGGTCGGTGTACACCAGCGTGTTGTCGTAGCCGTTGACGATGCTCTGGCGGCTGCAATTGTTCAGCGCATTGCTTTGGCACACTGGGGTGAAATGTTCGTATTGCTTGGGATAGCGCTTGAAGTACTCCGGGCCGTGACTGCCCATTTGGTGGAGCACCAGTACGGTGTCCTTGTCGAGGGTGTCGATGAAATGCTGCAGGCCCTGGAGCAGAATTTCGTCGCGACACTCACTGTTGGCGCACAGGGCCGGGTCTTTGAGATTGCTGACATCCTGCACAGTGACCCGGTCGCAAGTGCCTTTACAGCCCGACTGATTGTCACGCCAGATCACCTCCAGCCCGGCGCGCTTGAGCACATCGAGCAGGCCTTCTTCGTTCCTGGCCTTGCTGGCGTCGTAGTTCTTGCGGCCCATGTTGGAAAACATACACGGCACCGATACCGCGGTTTCCGTACCGCAGGAGTGCACATCAGTGAAGGCGATCAGGCCGGCTTCTTGATTGAGTTGCGGCGTGGTATCGCGGTTATAGCCCAGAATGCCGAAGTTCTCGGCACGGGCGCTCTCCCCCACCACCAGTACGGTCAGGGACTTGCGGGCATGTGTTTGCCAGACCGGATTACGACTCGCATCCTCACCCAAGGTGATGAAGGGCTGTTTGGCC
This sequence comes from Pseudomonas sp. JL2, assembly GCF_031570495.1. NCBI lineage: Bacteria > Pseudomonadati > Pseudomonadota > Gammaproteobacteria > Pseudomonadales > Pseudomonadaceae > Pseudomonas > Pseudomonas sp. JL2. Next base: position 99,212 of record NZ_JAKUDH010000013.1, on the reverse strand, counting down.
GACGCGACCTGTTCACGCAAGTACCCGATCGACGCACCGATGTAGTTGCTCGGTACCACCATCAAATGCAATTCATGATGATTGCGAAACAATGAAGACAACCCTTGGTAATTGGCCAGGGCGACCATGCCGATCACCGCCGCCGACACCCCACTCACCACTAACTTGCTTAACAGTTCTTTGGGCCAGCGGCGATAGCTGATCGGCGTTTTAAATAACAACCAGGACGGCAAAACGCCTAATAAACCGAGGTAGGTAAACAACTTTAACGACAGTAAATCACGCACCTCTGTGGCATTGGTTTCAGCAAAGTTACGAAACATCCCGGCATCGATCAGCACGCCATACTGAGCCATGAAGTACGCCACACCGGCGCTGATCAGAAAAAGCAACATCAGCACAGGCTTGAGCAGCCCACGGAACGCTACCAGTGTCAGCACCAGGTTGAAGGCGAACAACACCAGCACCGCAAACGCCACGCCGATCAGCACGCCCCCGCCGTCACCTGCCGTAATGGTATGCAGGTGCTGCCAGAGCACAACGTTGAAGCCCACTAATAAAAAGACACTGGCGACCAGCGTCACCCACTCGGGGCGCACGGGTTTAATGGTCAGCATGAGGTTTTAAAGTTTCCTGGAAGTTGCGCTAGGGAAAGCAAATACCGCAGGAAAGTTTGAAAAACTACTGTGCTACGGCAACACAAACTTTAGGCAGGGCACTATCAATTTTTCGTGAAAAAGTTGCCATTAAATAATTTTTCAAGTAGCAAGCCGCACGTCCGATCCGACGTGCAGCTTGTGGCTCAGTTCAAGCCTGATGGATGTACCAACGCCAGTCCTGCTCTCCGACCTCGCCCATGAACTGACGGTATTCGGCGCGTTTGACCGCCAGGTACACCCTGAGGAACTCATCGCCGAAGGCTTGCCTGGCCCAGGTCGAGGCCTCAAGCGTGCGTAAGGTGGTGAGCCAGTCGGTGGGCAGCAATTCGCTCGCCTGGGCATAGCCGTTGCCCGCCACTGGCGCACCGGGATCGCACTGTTCACGAATGCCACGATGGATGCCGGCCAGTATTGCTGCGGCGGCCAGGTACGGGTTGGCGTCGGCACCACAAATACGATGTTCGATATGCCGCGAAAACGCCGGCCCGCCCGGTATCCTCAGGCTCACGGTGCGATTGTCCACGCCCCAGGTTGCTGCCAGCGGCGCGTAGCTGTTGCTCTGGAAGCGCCGATAGGAATTGGCATTCGGACAGAAAATCAGCAGTGAGTCGAGCAACGTGTCGAGCATCCCGCCCACCGCATGACGCAGCAGCGGCGTGCCATCGGCGGCTTCGCTGGCAAACAGGTTATGGCCCTCGCTATCCGCCAGGCTGACGTGCATGTGCATGCCCGAACCTGCCAGTTCCGCGAAAGGCTTGGCCATGAAACACGCCTGCATGCCGTGTTTATGCGCCACGCCTTTGACCAGACGTTTGTAGCGCACCGCCTCATCCATGGCCTGCAAGGCATCGGTGCGGTGTTCGAGGGTGATTTCCACCTGGCCCGGCGCGTATTCGGAAATGGCCGTTCGGGCCGGGATCCCCTGCGACTTGCAGGCGGAATAGAGGTCCGCCAGGAACGGTTCGATCTGTTCCAGCTCGCGCAAGCCATAGACCTGCGTGGCACCGGGTCGGCCGCCATCAGCGTCCCGCGCCGGTTGCGGCCGGCCCTGGCTGTCGCGCTGCGCGTCCAACAGATAAAACTCCAGCTCCGCCGCCATCACCGGGTAATAGCCATCGGCCTGCAAAGCGTCGATCACTTGGCTGAGCAAATAACGCGGATCGGCGATGGTCGCGGGCATGCCTTCCTGAGGATGCATGCTGACCTGCACTGCCGCAGTGGGGATCAGCCGCCAGGGCATTCGCTGCAAGCTGCCGCTGATGGGATAAGCCCGGCAATCGATGTCGCCAACATCCCACACCAGCCCGGAGTTTTCCACGTCGTCGCCATTGATGGTCAACCCGAGAATGGTACTGGGCAAGGGCCGCCCACTTTCGTAAAGCGCCAGCAACTCATCCCGGTGCAGCAGTTTGCCCCGAGGCACACCGTTGCTGTCGAGAATAAACAGCTCGAACAGCTCAATATCCGGATTTTGCTCCAGGAACGCCTGGGCTTGATGCAGGGGGGCAAAAGAGAGGTGGGCAGAACTCATGAGAACGCTCGTATTTTCATGTCGGACGGGCGACAAAGCACCGTCAGCCTGTGCTCGCGATCAACGAACACTGTTTAGGATCAACAGGAAATACAAGTATCTGGAGGACGGGCGTGGCGACAATGCCAGAGTGCCCAAAAAGCCAGTTCAGAGGGTAGCGCACACAGCGTGGGAGAGACCCCGGACATAAACCTGCCCACCGGCCCCATTGCGGCGAATGAAGGGTATTGGATTGCTGCGGGCCAACCGTCCATAAAAGACATCACAGGAAACACACCCTGGCAGAGTCCCACGTCACCAAAGCCGGTTAAACCTTGATTTGATGGAGCTTGGATCGCAACGAGCTAAACAATCGGCCAGAGAATCGAATGCTGAACGATCCGTCGTGTTCATTACATTATCTGTCCCACTCGCGACCGTGAAACCGCTCGCCTGGCATTCTCCTGGGACGATCGTTCCGTTAGGATCAAAGGTCTGGTTTGCGCAAGATCCGCGCAAGGAGCACAGAGAGAGACAGAACGGATGCTGAACAGTAACTCCCTCAGAAAACTCGATATGCAAGACCTCATGGTGTTTAACGCTGTGTACGAGCAAAGCAGCGTCACCGGTGTATCCGAGGCGTTGTGTGTCAGCCAGTCAACGGTCAGCTACTGCCTCAAGAAACTGCGGACCTGTTTCGACGACGAGTTGTTCATCAACACCCGCACTGGCATGCGCCCCACTTATAAAGCCGAGGGCATGTACAAGCATGTGCGCGCCATCTTGCAGAGTATCAACCTGTGCCATGCCGGTGCGGCCACGGTTGATCCCACCCGGCAAACCATCAAGCGCCTGAAGGCTTGTCGGGATTCACCTTGAAACGCCGTGCAGCCAGGCCGCTGATAGCACCTGACCCTCAGGCGCCGACGACAGCCTTGGCATAGGGGCCTCGGTCGATGTCGAGGATTTCCACGCACAGTTGCACGGAAACGTCAGCCGGCCATTCGCCCACCTCCTGGATCACCTCCAACAGTTTTTCGGCCAACTGCTTCTTGACCTCTGGCGAACGGCCGCTCAACAAGGCCAGCTTCACGTGCACGAAACCGCGCTTTTCGAAAAGGGTGCCCACCAGGAAATTCTCGATTTTCACAGCCCGGCTTTTGATGTCCGACTCGGCAGCGAACTGACCGGAGGCCACCAGCGTATTATTCAGACGCAGCAGTACGACACCCTCGTCAAACTTGGGCAGGTTGGCGGTGTACTCCATGTGCAGGTGAGGCATGTGTTCGACTCCTGTTCGAAAATATGACGATGTGGTTTCAGCCGTCGCAACCATACCTCGACTTTACTTGGCTGACGCAGGTTTTTGTTTCGCGCAGCAGAATTTGCACCGCGCCGGCGCGCTCACGCATGAACGCTTCCAGCCGTATCAGCGTTTCGAAAAACAGCCTCAAATTGTGCATTCGGCGCTGCGCAAAAAACCTTGAAGCACACGATAAAGACGTCCGGCTTAATTCACCGTCAGAGACTTCAGCCCCAACGCCATGACTCGCTCGTCGCTCCCCAACCCCAGCGCCTTGGGACTGACCGCGTCGGGTAGATGAAACTGCACACGCACCTGCCCATCTGCGGCAATCGCTTCGCGGATGGCCGGGCTCAATGACAGCTCCAGGGTGTTCTCCTGCATGCGGGTCAGTTGCGTCGACAGGGCCGCAACGCCATTGATCGAGACCTCGATTCTCTGCCTGGTATGCAGGGGCTGTACGAACGCCGCAGCTTCGATCGAGAGGGCGCGGGCCTCAGGGGGTACACGCAATACAAGCTCTGCCTGAGCACCTTCCGACCAGGTGCCCCAATCTTCGACGCGCCCCCAGCCGCTGACCAACATCGCGTTTATTCGGTTGAACACCTGGCGCTCACCTGGCTTGACCTGCACGTCCAGCGTCTCCTGCGCTATCGGTGGGCATTGGGTACAGGTCTTCCATCCCGGTGCCAGCACCACGAGGCCATCAAGACGGGTCAGCAGATCGGTCTGACGATTAACGGTTTTGATCGCTTCGAGCGCGGTGCGGCTGTCGAGAATGTAGAGGGAATCCGCTTCATACTGACCGGTGGCGAGCATTTGGCCTGCGTGCCGTTGAGCGTGTTCGATCTCCCGAGTGCCCATCCGCCCCAAGTACACGCTATCGGTTTCCAGACCATGGTTCTGGGCGTATTGGCTGATCAACAGCCAGTTGTCCGGCTGATTCTGCGGCAACAACGACCGGACCTTGGCGTAGTGATTTGCCGCGCTGGCCCAAAACGGATCGGCCAGGGGCGTCGGCCAGCTCGAGGCGGTCGGCATCATCCGGCTCTTGCGCAGGCCTGCCCACCCGCTGCGGGTATCCAGAACCTGCACCACCAGGGCGACAGCCAGCAGACACACCGCAGCTCGTGGCTTATTGCCCCGGACCACCAAAAAGATCAGCGTAAACACGAGAATGTAGAACACCGGCCAGAACATTCTACCGGCCGCGCGAAAGACGTTCGCCAACTGCTCGATGGTTTTCGGCAACCAGTAATGCACATCCAGCATGCCAATACCGAGCTTGTTGGTCAGTGAAAAAAGCGTCAGCCCGATCAGCGCCAACAGCAATAGAGGTCTGCGACGCACGGCCTCCGCCAGGCCGGTGTTGCCTTGCAGCAGTGCCACGCCGGCGCAGATCGCCAGCATCAGCACCCCCAAACCCAGGTAATTGAAACCCTCGTAGTCCCCGGGTCCCTGGGGCATGTCGCGCAATACGTATGACCAGCCGCTGGGGTTCACCACCGACAAGAGATTCAGACGATACAAGCCAAAACCACCCGCCACGGTCCCGCCGCCCACACTGAAATAACCCGCTTGCCAGCAGCAGAATGCGACCAGCAGAAACAGCCCGGCCAGCTCAATCAAGGCATTGCGCCGGGGTAACCGACCCTTGATGGCTTTGCTGGCCAGATCAGCCAGCCAGATCAATGCCACCATCGCCAACAGATAGGCATGCACCAGCGCCGTCGCGGCCAATAGCACGCCCCAGGCCAGGCGTCGCTTTTGCAGACCGGGCCGCAACGCCAGGTACAGCGCCGCCAGGATCAGGAAATGCCCGGACAAGGAAAGATGCCCTCCCATGCGCAGAAACATCGGGGGCGAAAACACGAACAACCCGGCCCCCAACAACCTGATCCAGACCGAAGGCGTCAGCAGCCCCACCAGCTTCCAGGCAAACCAGGCCTGCAGGACAAAACACGCCAGCAGCCACAGCCCGAAATACTGGAACGTCTCGGGAAGCCAAGCATTGAAGGGCTTGAATATGAACGCCAGCAGCGGGTTGGAATCGGAAAAAATGATCCCGTTGGCCAACTCCAAGCCATAGGAAGGGTTCATGCCCAACGGAAAGGTCCAGGGCGAATCACGGAAAAACGCCCATCCCAGATAATGAGTCGCCGCATCGCCCTCCCCCAGCCAGGCGATATTCGTCGGGTTCAACACCCGAGGGCCGATGACCATCAGAAACGCCAGCACGCCCAGCAATACGGGCAACAGGGAAACCAGATAACGCTCGCCACGAACGGTCATCGATACGTCCAGAAATTATGCAAGATGAAGGTAAACACCGGGATGATCAGCGCCACGGCAGCAATGCCCGCCAGGTAATTCAGCCCCGCGCTCTGCGCCACCCAGGCCACCAGCATCGCCAGCCAGAATCCGCCGATCGACACCACCACGAAACGGCCGAGCGTGCGGCCATGCAATCGGCTGGAGAAACTCCAAAGCGTGTTGATCAGGTAAGACACCACGGTTGCCACCACAAACGCAAAACCGTTGGCCAACGGCGGGCTGGCCAGGATCAGGTGCACAAACAACACGGCAGCCAACACATGCACAGCGGTCACGAACAAGCCCGTCATGGCGAACCGCAGCCCACGTCGCAGCAACGGCGACCGCGTCCAGATCATGGTTTTTGTGCCAGACAGAACACCGTCAGGCCGGCCACGCGATTGGCGCCCATAAACGCAAGCTCCAGGCTGCACAGCGACTTCAACACGCCATTGACCAGCGGATGATGCCGAGTGAGCGAGCTGGCCGGCGCGCCGGACGTGTTGCGTTGCAACAGGCGCACGGCGGCGGCGATTGGAAACACCAGGCCGAAATAGTAAGCGCTTTTGTGCACCTGCAAACCCGCCTGGGCCACGACCCCCTCCAGTTGCCCGAGGGTGTAACGACGCTTGTGTTCCAGAAACACATCATGCCCGCTCCAGAGAAACTGGAACGCCGGCACGGTGATCAGGAAGCGGGTGCCAGAGGGCACCTTGTCGACATAAGCCTTGAGCAAGCCCATGTCATCGTCCACGTGTTCCAACACATCCATCAACAACACCAGATCCGCGTCCAGCGCGTCGATAGCGCGCCGGTAGTGGACGGGTTTGCCGGCGGTGCTGGCATCGGAGTCGGCCGGGTAACTGATGTCCACGCACCAGGCCCGGGCCGTCTCGGTATGGGACAACAAGTGATGGGAAAAAAAGCCCGATCCGGCCCCCACATCCAGCAGTGTTTTGGCCGATGTGCCTTTGAGCATGTGGAGCATGGCGCGCGCCTTGGAACGATAGTACCAATGCTGCCCGATATCGGGCCCCAGGATGTCGGTTTCCTTGAGATCCATTGTCAGTCCTTGGCGTCATAGATGCGCCGTACCAGAAAAACCGGTCGGCGTTTGGATTCGATATAGGTCCGGCCCAGGTATTCACCCAGTACGCCGATGCCGATCAGTTGCAACCCGCCCAGGAACGTGACGGCCACCATCAGGGAGGCGTAGCCTGGCAGATCGACCCCGGAAATCAGCGTCCGTAGCACAATGAACACCGCAAACGAAAAGGACACCAGCGAGACGCTAAGCCCCAGGTAGGTCCAGATACGCAGCGGTTCGGTGCTGAAACTGGTGATGCCCTCCAGGGCAAAGTTCCACAGACGCCAGCCGTTGAATTTGCTTTCACCGGCCGCACGCTCGGGCCTGACGTAATCCACGACGGTGGTTCGAAATCCTACCCAGGCAAACAAGCTCTTCATGAAGCGTCGGGACTCGGGCAGGCTCTGCAGCGCATCGACCACACAACGATCCATCAGCCGAAAATCACCGACATTTTCCGGTAGCTTGTGGTCGGCGATTTTATTGTGCAGCCGATAGAACCCGTTGGCGGAAACCTGTTTGGCCCAAGAGTCGGAGTCACGGTTTATGCGATGGCCCAGTACCACCTCGGCACCGTTGCGCCAGTGGGCGATCATTTGCAGGATCACCTCGGGCGGGTCCTGCAGGTCGACGTCGATCGGCACCACCGCCTGGCCACGAGCCGCTTGCAGACCGGCACTCAGCGCCGCTTCCTTGCCGAAATTGCGGCTCAGGTCGACGATCCGGATGCGCGGGTCGGCTCGCTGTTTTTCCAGCAACAGCACCAATGTTTCGTCGACACTGCCGTCATTGACGAACACCAGCTCCAAGGTCACCAGCGGCTCGTTCGCAAAAACCCGATCGACTCTGGCGATAAACAAATCTATGGGCTGGACTTCGTTGAAAACTGGAATGACAAGCGAAAGCGCTAGACATCCTTGCAGATCCGCTCCTGGATATTCAGTCACTTGATGGCTCTTTTTCTTATAGGTTTTTCCAGTCCCATCGGGCTCCCAGCCCCCGGGTTCCCCGGACCGGACGTCAATGACAAACGTCTGAATCGGAATGTATTAAGCAGGACCGCACAAGGCAACGCAAGAACGAAACCGGAACTTTATCCAGCCCCGCGCCCCCAAGATGACCTGTTTCCTGAAAAGGGTCGCCGGAGCAAATCCGAATCCACATCGGCAATATTTGATAACGAATGGAAACGAATTTCCCATAGCCAAAACTATCAGCTTGGCTAGGCTTGGAGCGACATGTGCAAAGCATGTCTTGAATGAATTAATCGCAGGGAGCGAACCGATGTATTTTGAGATCTACAGGCAGACCCGAGGCACCCAGAGCACTGGAAAAGGCCAATGGCGGTGGCGCTTGAGAGCCGGCAACCACGAAACGATCGCCAGCGGCGAATCCTATGTGAACAAGGCTGACTGCCTTCACGTCATCGGGCTGATCAAGAGTGCCCAGGGTGAGACACCCGTGAAAGAAATCTGAAACAGCGACGCACTGTACGACCAGTAAGCCGCCCTGCGTAACGAGCAGCTTTCTGCGTCCTGAAGAATCCGGGTCTCGCTTTTTACTGCGCCAAGGCATATCAGGCAGGTATCGTGTGCAGACAAAAGCGAGAGGCCGGTCTAAATGACTCAATCAAATCGTGATCGCGACTGGCTGGTGCGGGCTCCTGAATCGCGGAAAATGGAACGCATCGAAGCCTATTTCAGTGGCCATGGTTACACCACCCACCGGCATGACACCTACGCCATCGGCGTCACGCTTTGCGGTGTTCAGAGCTTCAACTACCGCCATAGAAAACGCCATAGCCAGCCCGGCGGAACCATCGTCCTGCACCCGGACGAAGTTCACGATGGCGAAGCAGGCACGAGCGACGGCTTTCGCTACCGGATGTTCTATGTAGAGCCCTCCGTGATCCAGCAAGTGCTGGGCGGCAAACCCTTGCCCTTCATCGAAGGAGGTTTGTCGAACGATCCTCACCTCAATGTGGCTACGCGCAGATTGTTGCGCTGCATGGATCATCCACTCGATCCGCTGGAAGAGGAGGACGGCATCTACGATGTGGCCCAGGCACTGGACAGCGCAGCGGGTAACCGGCGTGGGCGGCGATTGATCGACTACTCGGCGGCAGAGCGCGCACGACTGTTCATTCATGATGCCCTTGACCAGCCCATCAGTCTGGATGATCTGGTCCAAGCCAGTGGCCGGGATCGATGGAGCCTGTCCCGGGACTTTCGAGCGCTGTACGGCACCAGCCCCTATCGGTATATCAACCAGCGACGCCTGAATAAAGCCCGTCTTCTGGTTATCCAGGGCATGCCATTAAGTGAAGCGGCCCTGGCGTGCGGTTTTTTCGATCAGAGCCACATGACCCGGCTACATACCCAGGCTTTCGGCATTTCACCAGCACGCTGGCTGAAAATGCTGCGCTGACGTCGGGCGCCAGCCCCCACAAAAGCTGCACAATCATCCAATACCTGCTCAGGCTCAGGCAGTAAGGTCGCGCTCACCCCCTTCACAAGACGAGCATTCCCCATGAGCACTCACTACTCCCCCATCAATTTCGCTCAGAAATACACACTCTTCCAGGAACAGTGGGCCCCGAAAGTCGTGGCCGAAATGAACGACTACCAGTTCAAGATCGTCCGGCTCGAAGGTGACTTCGTCTGGCATACCCACGCCGATACCGATGAAACCTTCATCGTGCTGGAAGGCGAGCTTCGCATTGATTTTCGGGACGGCGCGGTGACGATTGGCCCAGGCGAGATGTACGTGGTGAAAAAAGGTGTTGAGCACAAGCCCAGCGCCGCACTGGAAGTGAAATTGCTGTTGATCGAACCTCGCGGTGTCATTAACACGGGCGATGAAACCAATGAGCGAACAGCGGTCAATGATGTCTGGATCTGACGTCGCCCCGTGACGTAACCGATGCCAGGAGGTCAATCGTACTCAGCCTCCTGGTGATCGCCCAACAGGCGCCGTTGGCGAGGTGTCGCGGCGGCCAGCACAGCAGGGTTGAATTGCCAGTACAGATAAGGCGAGAACTTCTGCGCGATCATCCGCCGGCCATAGTGAACCTGCAGCATATAACGTGAACGATCGACGCTGCGGTTCTCGCTGCCGGCATGCCACAACTCGCTACGCAGCACCAGCACATCCCCCGCCCGGCACAATACCGGTTGCGCGACGCGCCCTTGCCATTGCGTTTCGCCCGCCACGGGCGCCCGCCCCGCCCGATGACTGCCGGGAATGACGCAGGTGGGGCTCAGTTCGGCATTGATGTCGTCGAGGTAAAACTGTGCGGTGAAAATCTGCATCGGCAACTCGAAAGCTGGATCGGCCAGAAGCTGAGGTGGCAATGCCATTGCCAGGTAATCCAGGTGCAACGGGGCGCCGACAAAACCGGGATGGCACCGCCAGGCGGTCTGCCCAATGATGTGGCAATCATCCCCCAGAGCCGCCTCGGCCAGCTCGATCACCCCTTCCATATCGAGAAACGGCAACCAGAACGGATCGCGATTGAACACGCATTTGTAGTGATCGATCACGCCGCTGTAGTCCCAGTGCTGAGGCTTGAGGCGATCGATTGCAAGGCGCAGCTCGGTGATTTGCGCGACGCTCAACACCGCAGGCATCAGGACGAAACCGTCCTGATGCAGGGCTCGCAAGCGCTCGCTGGTGAGCGCCGCCAAGGATGGGAGGGTGGCCACCATCGCGCCTGGACTCAGGTGCGAAAACGGCCGATCAAATCCGCCAATGTCCTCGACAGCCCGGAAAGCTGCTGGCTGGCATGCATGCTCTGGGCAGAGTTCTGCGCCGCCTCGTTGGACAGGTCGCGGATGTCGGAGATGTTGCGGGCGATTTCCTCAGTGACACTGCTCTGCTCTTCGCAAGCGTTGGCGATCTGCGCGGCCATATCGTTGATCCGCTGTATGGAACCGCCCGTGCCGCTGAGCACCTGATCGACACTCGCCGCCCGCTCGACGCTGTCACGGGCCTTGGTGCTACCAACGTGCATTGCTTGCACGGCCTTGGCGACACCCGACTGCAAGCGCTCGATACGAACCTGGATATCCTTGGTCGAGTCCTGGGTCCGCGCCGCCAGCGCCCTGACTTCGTCAGCCACGACCGCAAAACCGCGGCCTTGCTCGCCGGCTCGCGCAGCCTCGATGGCGGCGTTCAGTGCAAGCAGATTGGTCTGTTCAGCGATGCCACGGATCACCTCGAGGACCGCGCCGATACTGGAGGTTTCCTGGGCCAAGGCCTCGATGGTTCCCGACGCGCTTTCCACTTCCTGGGCCAGTTGGCGGATCGATTCGATGGTGCTGCTGACAACGTCGGCACCATCACGGGACTGACTGGTGGCCTGTTGTGCAGCATCCGAGGCATTCAGCGCGTTGTGGGCGACTTCATGCACGGCGGCGCTCATCTGGGTCGCGGCGGTGCTGACCTGATCGAGTGCCGCATGCTCGCTGCTGATCAATTGGTCATTGGTCGCAGCCATGCTGGCCATGGCGCGTGCCGCGGCATCGACCTCTCCGGTCACCCGGCCCACCTCGGCGATCAGCGGCTGCAGTTTGTCGAGAAAGCGGTTGAATGCGCTGCCGAGCTGGCCCAGCTCGTCAGCCGAACGAACCTCAAGACGCGCCTTCAAATCACCGCCACCCTCTGCAATCTGCTCGACGCGGCTGAGCAAACGACGCATAGGACGCAGCACGACCATTGGCAAGGCAACAACGACCAGAATGCAGCCAAGCAGACCGATCAACAGAATGCCGCCCTGATGCACCCCCACTTCCTCGCCATTTTCTATCGCCGCGTCTCCCTCGCGGTGGGACGCCTGGTCTTCCAGCTCGCCAAGTTTGTCGATGGGATCACGCATGGCCTCGAACAGGCGTTCGCCGTCACCAAAACTCAGTTTGCTGGCCGCCTCCATATCCCCCACGGACAGCTCCATTACGCGCCTCGAAACCTGCTTCCACTTTACAAAAGCGTCATTGAACTGACTGACCAACGCCAGCGCCTCGGCACCGGGCTGCATCGCGGCATATTGCTGCACGCGATCATAAGCCTGCTTCGCATTCTCCTCATGACTGGCGCTCAGCGCTGTCAGATGCTCGTCCGCATGACCATCGAGCAGACTACGCTCGGCAACAAAAGCCTGGTAAAGATCGCGATCGGCATTGAGCAGCAAGCTGATGGCCGGCAAGTAACGCTTGGTCAGCTGTGTGCTGGACGCCGTCACCTGGTCGATGCCTCGCATGCCTGACCACCCCATCAACACCAACAACAGCGCCAGAAAAGCAATCGGCAGGGTAATTTTCCAGCGAAAGCCCAGGTCGGCAAAGAACCGCATCATGGGGGGCACTCCTTCTATGGGGGTTAGCCTTCTTATCGGCAGGCATGCCTTGAGCTATAGACCATTAGTCTGATTGACACAAAGCTTTCGGCCTGGAAGACACTGTGGTTATGCAGGTCGTGGAGGGGGTTGGCCGGGATCGAAAAAGGTGGGGAGACGCAATTGCTGCGGGGACTTTTCTGACATTTCCCGGCCACATAATTCAGGGAATCTTCTTACGCATCATCTGATTGATGATTTCTACAGAAGGGCCCTATAGTCCAAGCGTCGTTCGTAGGAGCGGCTTGGGTTTGGCGACCCATGACAAATATGCAGGAACCTCTCGCGGATTGCGGAACGCTACCGTGCGCAATATGCTGCTTTTCGGTAGCTGTGCGTGGGAGATCTTCGGATCTGCCGGTTTTTCTATTTGTCCGGTTCGCCAACCCGCGTACAGCTACCACCTTATTCGTTTGGCGACGATTAAGAAGGTCCTAAATCAAATGGAATTTAAAAAATGAATAGATACATGGCTCTTACCAGTAATGCCGACGATCAACCCCTCTTCGTCGATACCTCTGCGCCTTTGCACATACTGCTTGACACGGCGGGCTATAGAATTCGCGCAGTTACCCAGCTTTTAGAGAACCTCGCAATGCGCGGGGACATTCCCAGCGACTCGGTAATCCTTCAGGACTTTGCACAGCTGTGCTGTATCCCCTTGAGAGATGGCTGTGACGTGCTCGATGTCATAGCCCGACGATTGGATGCAGAGCCGGCCTAGTTCAAAGGGCCCCTGACGGGGCCCATTTCGTCGAAACGAGCATGGTTCGATGACACTGAAACCCTCCGGTTTGCCCGGACTCGATTAATCACATAAGCTGATCAGCATGAATACACACACCTCGGAGGCTCCGATGGATACCACAAAAAAAGTCGAGAAAGCGCGCAGAAAAGTCACTCACGAAGAGCTGACATTTCTTGACGTTCGACAAGCTGCACGTGATGGTCAGAAAGTGTTCGATAATTTTGTAATCACTGGCAAGCTTCCTATTACAAAGTAGGCGTGGATGCCAGCCGTTAAAATTTCCGCACTTTTTGAACAAACACAGAACTGGAAAAATATTGCCGCACACTTTTATAACTACAAGGTGTGCGGCGAGCTTCCGGCTATCTTTGGCAGAGATGAACAGCTCGATCTGAGCGATATGTGTCACATCCATTTGGCGAGCACTGCAGAAACACAAGCTCGTTGGACTCAAATCGGCCGCCAGTACTACCGCACAGCCCTAACAGAAGACCCTGACAACGACTTCTGGCTTATCTATGCCTATGATGATTTCAAAGATGCGTACCTAATGCTGACGATCATTGGACCAGATGCTCACAATCGGAAGGAATGGGGATCGTTTTTACGTACGGTTCATAGCGACATTGTGGAACCTTGGATCGTAGGAAAAATCATTTTTCCCGACCTAGATGAGTGACGCCGCATAGCTCTAATCAAAAATGGCTCACCATGAGTATTTGACCAGCCCTCGGACCTTTAGCATCGGACGACATCATAGCGAGCCTTTTGGCCCTAAAAATGCCCTACCCCAGAAACGAAAAAGCCCCTGAAATGTTCAACCATTTCAGGGGCTTAGTCGTATTCAATAATGGCGGAGAGATAGGGATTTGAACCCTAGGTACTGTCGCCAGTACAACGGATTTCGAATCCGTCCCGTTCGGCCACTCCGGCATCTCTCCAGTGGCGCGCATCATACCAGCACATTCGCCGGAAGCGAACCCCCGGGCGAAATTTTTTCCGTGCTATCAGATGCTTGCGTCGATTACAGCGGCACGCCCAGACGCTGGGCAACTTCTTCGTAGGCTTCGATGACATCACCCAGACCCTGGCGGAAGCGGTCCTTGTCCATCTTCTTCTTGGTGTCCTTGTCCCAGAGGCGGCAGCCGTCCGGGCTGAATTCGTCACCCAGGACGATGGAGCCATCGCTGAACACACCGAATTCAAGCTTGAAGTCCACCAGCAGCAGACCGGCGTCGTCGAACAGCTTGGTCAGCACCTCGTTGACCTTGAGGGACAACTCCTTCATGCGCGCCAGTTGCTCGGCGGTGCCCCAACCGAACGCCACAACGTGGGATTCATTGATGAACGGGTCGCCCTTGGCGTCGTCCTTCAGGAACAGCTCGAAGGTGTATGGGTTGAGCTTCATGCCCTCTTCCACGCCCAGGCGCTTGACCAGGCTGCCGGCGGCGTAGTTACGCACGACGCATTCGACCGGGATCATGTCCAGCTTCTTGACCAGGCATTCGTTGTCGCCCAGCAACTTGTCGAACTGAGTCGGCACGCCAGCGGCTTCGAGCTTCTGCATGATGAAGGCGTTGAACTTGTTGTTCACCATGCCTTTGCGGTCCAGCTGTTCGATGCGCTTGCCGTCGAACGCCGAGGTGTCGTTGCGAAACAGCAGGATCAAGCGGTCTGCGTCGTCGGTCTTGTAAACCGATTTGGCTTTGCCGCGGTAGAGTTCTTCACGTTTTTCCATGATGGGCTCCGCTTGCTAAGTAGATGGGCTAGGCGATATGTCGCCAGTTGAGCCCTGAATCTTGATCGGCCAGTTGCAGCCAGTCCGGGTCGCACCCTAGGGTGTCGACGAAACATTGCCGGGCCAGCTGCGGCAGGTTGTTCTTGCTGCTCAGATGGGCCAGGACCAGGTGTTGCAGGCCTTGCCAGCCCAACTCGGCCACCAGGAACGCCGCCTGGTGGTTGTTCAAATGTCCGTGTTCCCCGCCTACCCGCTGCTTGAGAAAGTACGGGTAGTACCCGCGCGCCAGCATGTCACGGCAATGGTTGGACTCGATCATCAATGCATCGAGATCCCGGTAGCTGTCCATCACCCTGTCGCAATACGAACCCAGGTCGGTCAGCAACCCAAAGCGCCGCTCACCGTCGCTGAACACATACTGCGTTGGCTCCCGGGCGTCGTGCGCCACGCTGACCACACTGACTTCCAGAGCACCAATGCGCAGTTGCTCGCCACCGGCGACGAAGCCAGCAGGTTCGATGGGCTTACGCAGCCCCTCCAGTGTTCCACGGCTCAGGTACACCGGCAGATTGTAGCGCCGAGACAGCAAACCCACGCCATGCACGTGGTCGGCATGTTCGTGGGTTACGAGTATCGCGCTCAATTGCGCCGGGTGCACACCCAGCCGCAACAGGCGTTTCTCGGTTTCTCGCAAAGAGAAACCACAATCGACCAGCACATACGTGCCGGCGCTGGCTATCAGCGTGCCGTTCCCTTGGCTACCGCTGCCGAGAACGGCAAAACGCATCGGATCAGCCCAGGTTGTCCTGAATCACGCTCAATACCTTGCGGGCCACATCGGCCGGCGCCACGGTGTTGATGTTTTTCTCGACGGTCACCTGAACGTTGTCACCCACCTTGCTCAGGCGAACCTGATAACGCTCGGCACGGGCTTCAATTTCTTCCTTGTCCGGCGCGCTGCCGAACAGACCGCTGAAGAAGCCAGGCTTCTCATCTTTCTTCTCGGCCTTTTCGGCGAGGTTGATGTAGTACAGGCCCAGGCTGCGGTTGATGTCTTCAACCCGCCACTCACCTTGTTCCAGCGCACGACCTACGCTCGACCAGGCGCGATCCAGGTCGGAGCCGACGTTGAGCACCGGGTTGCCGCTGCCGTCTTCGCTCAAGCTGACGCGGCTCGGGACGTCGAAGTCCCGGGATGCAAGCATCGAAACCGAACCGCCCTGTTCTGCGGTACGGCTCATGCTGGCGAGCATGTCGTCCACCAGCGCAGCGTCCAGGCCGGTGTTGACTGAACGGTTGGTGAAGGCCACATCGGCGGTGCTGCCGGCAGGACGTTCGGCGCTGACCACATAGATTTCACTGGTGTTGCGCTGCACGCCCGGCTCGATGCGAACCCGCACGCGGCTTTCGCTGTCGGCACCGACACCGGCGGCGCTCAGGCGCTTGGCCATGGCGGCGGACAGCTCATCGGCACGTTGCCAGGTCGTGGTGAATTCGCCCGTTTGCGGGCGCTGCTCATCCAGGCGGAAACCGTTGTCCTGGAAGAACTGGATCGCCACGGGCCAGACTTCGGCCGGTGGATGCTGGGCCATGACCCAGCTTGAATCGCCACTCTTCTGCAGGGTGTAGTCGCTGGCATCGGCCATGGCCGAGAGCGGCTGTGGACGGGGGACGATGTATTCGCCCTTGACGCTGTCGTCGGCCACATTACGCGGGATCGGCAACAGCGGATCCAGACGTTTGGCGACATTCACATCGGGAGGCAGTTGCATCGGTGCAGTCTGTTGCGCTTCCAGGTAATCGCTACCACGGTCGCGGAAGTAACCTTCCGGGCCCCAGACCCATCCGCAGCCACTGGTGCTGGAGATAATCAAGGCAAGTGCGGAAAGTCCGGCCATTCGCTTCATGCGTTGTACTTCCTCAATTAAACCAGGACGCCTGACTGGCGCATGGCCTGCCGAAGCGGTTCGTGACAGGCTTCGCTCAGCCAGGTGAGCGGCAGGCGGATGCCTTGATGCATCAGGCCCATTTCAACCAAAGCCCACTTCACCGGAATCGGGTTGGCTTCGATGAACAGATCCTTGTGCAACGGCATCAGTTTTTCGTTGATTGCCCGCGCGGTCTCGGCGTCGCCCTTGAGCGCAGCCTCGCACAGGTCGGCCATTTCGCGCGGAGCGACGTTGGCGGTGACGGAGATATTGCCCTTGCCACCCAGCAGGATCAGCTCGACCGCGGTCGGATCATCGCCGGACAGCACGATGAAGTCATCACTCACGCCAGCGAGGATGGCCTTGGCGCGGTCCAGGTCGCCGGTGGCTTCCTTGATACCGATGATGTTCGGCACGGTGGAGAGGCGAATCACGGTCTCGGCCTGCATGTCGCAGGAAGTGCGGCCGGGAACGTTGTAGAGGATCTGCGGGATGTCGACCGCTTCGGCAATGTGCTTGAAGTGCTGGTACAAGCCTTCCTGGGTTGGCTTGTTGTAGTACGGCACGACCAGCAGGCACGCGTCGGCACCGGCTTCCTTGGCGTTGCGGGTCAGCTCGACGGCTTCGCGGGTCGAGTTGGCGCCGGTACCGGCGATAACAGGAATCTGGCCAGCGACCTGCTTGACCACGGCACGGATGACTTCGATGTGCTCGTTGACATCGAGGGTTGCCGATTCGCCAGTGGTACCGACGGCGACAATGGCATGGGTGCCGTTTTCAAGGTGGAAGTCCACGAGTTTGCTGAGGCTGGCCCAGTCAAGACGCCCTTGTGCATCCATGGGTGTGACCAGTGCCACCATACTGCCCGCAATCATGAAACCGCTCCTGCCGGAAAAAGAGAGCGGTAATGGTACTGGCGCCAAGATGCTTGTACAAGCGAACTACCATTCCCCTTGGCGATGGTTTTCGCTACCCTTCAGGCTTTGATCGGTACCGATAAGCTCATACGCCGGTTCCCAGCCTCCGTTATTCGTCGCCACAAGCCCCATTCCTGCGTTTGTCCTGCCGCATTCCCGCCGTCCCGGAATGCAGCGCAACCCCAGGCACAGGGCTTGAGTCGTTCGTTTATCCCGGTCTGTCGCCGTGCCGAGCTGCAAAGGTGCCGACCGCTCATCGCTTTAGGAATGCTGCATGTCCACCCCCACAGTCCGCGAACAATTCCTTGTTATCAGTGCCCTTGGCGCCAACCCCATGGAGCTGACTAACGTCCTGTGCCGCGCCAGCCATGAAAATCGCTGCGCCGTCGTAACTTCACGCTTGACCCGTCATGGCGAATGCAGTGCGCTCGTGCTTGAGATTTCCGGCAGCTGGGACGCCCTGGCCCGCCTGGAAGCGAGCCTGCCGGTGCTGGCCAAGAAACACGCCTTCACCGTCAACGTGGTGCGCAGCGCCGCCCTGGAGAACCGCCCCCAGGCCCTGCCCTACGTGGCGTATGTGAGTTCGGCCTATCGCCCGGACATCATCAACGAGCTGTGCCAGTTCTTCATGGACCACCATGTCGAGCTGGAAAACCTGACCTGCGACACCTACCAGGCCCCGCAGACAGGCGGCACCATGCTCAATGCCACGTTCACCGTGACACTGCCGGCCGGCACCCAGATCAGTTGGCTGCGCGATCAGTTCCTGGATTTCGCCGACGCGATGAACCTCGATGCCCTGATCGAACCGTGGCGCCCCCAAAACCCAATGTAAGGAAGCGTTCATGGCCGTTGCCATCGACCAACCGGTTACCGATTTCCAGGCGCCCGCCACCAGCGGGCACACCGTCAGCCTCGCGGCCCTTAAAGGCAAGCAGGTGGTGATTTACTTCTATCCCAAGGACAGCACCCCGGGGTGCACCACCGAAGGCCAGGGTTTTCGTGACCAGTACGCCCAGTTCCAGGCTGCCAACACCGAAGTGTTCGGCGTATCGCGCGATAGCCTCAAGTCCCACGAGAACTTCAAGTGCAAGCAGGAGTTTCCGTTCGAGCTGATCAGCGACAAGGACGAGGCCGTCTGCCAGCTGTTCGACGTGATCAAGTTGAAAAAACTCTACGGCAAGGAATACCTGGGCGTTGATCGCAGCACGTTCCTGATCGACAAGGATGGCGTGCTACGCCAGGAATGGCGCGGCGTGAAGGTGCCGGGGCATGTGGATGCGGTGTTGGCGGCGGCGCAGGCTCTGAATCAGGCCTGAAGTTTTTTGTTACCTGTTCTGGCGCTATCGCGAGCAGGCTCGCTCCCACACTGGATTTTCGGCGTTAACAAATCCCCTGTGGGAGCGAGCCTGCTCGCGATGAGGCCACCCGCCTCACCGGATAAGTAGCGGCTGCTACAGCAACGGCGCCACCACCGGCTCACGGCTCGGCCACGCATCCAGCACAGCCTTGAACAGTGTTGCCAGGGGAATGGCAAAGAACACGCCCCAAAACCCCCACAGCCCGCCAAACAGCAATACCGCGCAGATGATCACCACCGGATGCAGGTTCACCGCCTCGGAGAACAGCAGCGGCACCAGCACGTTGCCATCAAGCGCCTGGATGATCCCGTAGACGGCCATCAGATAAATGAACTGATCGCTCCATCCCCATTGGAACAGCGCGATCAACGCCACGGGCACGGTCACCACCACGGTCCCGACATACGGCACCACCACCGAAATGCCCACCAGCAGCGCCAGCAATGCCGCGTAATTGAGCCCCAGGGCCACGAAGCCGATGTAGGTCACGCCGCCGCAGATGAAAATCTCGATGACTTTTCCGCGAATGTAGTTGGCGATCTGGCGATTCATTTCCTGGGCCACCCGGGTGATCAGCGCCCGCTCGCGAGGCAGATAGCCACGGACCCAGCGCCCGATCATTTCCCGATCCTTGAGAAAGAAAAACACCAGGATCGGCACCAGCACCAGGTAGATCATGATGTTCACCAGAAGCGGCAGGCTGGACAAAGAAAACGTCAGCGCCCACTGGCCGAACTTGCCGATCTGGCCGCGCACCACCTCTATGGCCTGCAGTACCTGTTCATCGGACACCAGATGCGGATAGCGCTCCGGCAACAGCAACAACAGCGACTGCCATTTGACGAGCATCCCGGGCAATTCATTGAACAAGGTCACCAACTGATGCCAGAGCAGCGGCATGATCACGACGACGAACACCACCAACAACCCCATGAACAGGGCGAACACCAGCCCTACCGCCATGGCGCCAGGCAGCCGCATCCGTTCCAGTGTCATGACCAGCCCCTGCATCAGGTACGCCAGCACCATCCCTGCCAGCACCGGCGCGAGCATGCCGCCCAGCGTGAGGACTGCCGTGAAGGCCAGGAACAGCAACACTGCCAGCACCACCGCCTCTTCGTCGGAGAAGTAGCGCTGGATCCAGTCGCGTAACACTTTGAACATTAAAAATCCTTAAGGGCCGCTGTTGATTTTCAGGCTTTCTTCAGCCAATAACGGTAGACGCCGTTGTCGTCTTCTTCACGCAGCAGCGTATGACCGGCCAGTCGGGCAAAGGTGCGAAAATCGCGCTGGGAGCCCGCATCCGTTGCGGTCACCTTGAGCACGGCGCCGCTGGCCAGGCGATTGAGTTCCAGCTTGGCCTTGAGCAGTGGTAACGGACAATTCAGGCCGCTGGCGTCCAGTTCGGCATCGGGGGCTACAGCATCGGTCATCGGTTCACTCCGCAGCAGGTCGTTGAGCGACTTAGAATATCTGGTCCCGGGCCTGGTGTCCGGCTACAGTAGGGTCTTTGTCGACTAAGGCTTCGTGCATGACATTTCTGCGCCCCACCCTGCTGACGCTCGCTTGCCTGCTTGCCTCACCGGGCTTCGCCGACGACCTGCCGTCACTTGGCGACGCCAGTTCTGCCATCGTCTCGCCGCAACAGGAGCACCAGTTGGGTCGCGCCTGGCTGGCCTTGCTGCGCAGTCAGGTCTCACAGCTCAACGATCCACAGCTCAAGGACTACGTCGAGTCCAGCGTTTACAAACTGGTGGAGACCAGCCAGGTCAACGACCGACGCCTGGAGTTCATCCTGATCAACAGCCCGCAGCTCAACGCTTTCGCCGCACCAGGCGGAATCGTCGGGGTCAACGGTGGACTGTTCCTCAATGCGCAGACCGAAGGTGAATACGCCTCGGTCATGGCCCACGAACTGGCGCACTTGTCACAACGCCACTTTGCCCGGGGCGTCGAAGCTCAACAACGCATGCAGGTGCCGATGATGGCAGCTCTGCTGGCCGGCATTGTGATCGCCGCCGCCGGTGGGGGTGACGCCGGGATCGCGGCCATTGCCGGCACCCAGGCAGCAGCCATCCAGGAACAACGACGTTTCTCTCGCCAGAACGAACAGGAAGCCGACCGCATCGGCATCCAGAACCTGGAAAAGGCCGGCTATGATCCGCGGTCCATGCCGACCATGTTCGAACGGCTGATGCGCCAGTACCGTTTCGACGCCAGGCCCCCTGAATTCCTGCTGACTCACCCGGTGACTGAATCCCGAATCGCCGACACCCGCAACCGCGCCGAACAGGCAAGGCCAGGTGGCATCGAGGACAGCATGCGTTATCAGTTGATTCGCGCACGGGTCAAGTTGATCTACGAAGAAACTCCGGGGCTGGGCGCCAAGCGCTTCCGGGCGCAACTGGATGAAAATCCGAAGAACGACGTGGCCCGCTATGGCTTGGCGATCGCGCAGATCAAGGGTGGCCAGCTGAATGAGGCCCGGGAAAACCTCAAGCAGCTCCTGGCCAAATCGCCCAACGAGATCATCTATAACCTGGCCCAGGTCGATCTGGATATCACCAGCAACAAGCTGCCAGACGCTCAGGCTCGCGTCGACCGGATGCTGACCCAGTACCCGGGCAACTATCCGCTGAATCAGGTGCGCGTCGACTTGCTGCTCAAGCAGAACCGCCCCGCCGACGCCGAGAAGGCTCTGGAGAACCTGCTCAAGACTCGTCCGGACGATCCGGATGTCTGGTACATGGTGGCAGAGACCCGCGGACTGTCGGGCAACATCATCGGCCTGCACCAGGCCCGCGCCGAATACTTCGCCCTGGTGGGCGACTACCGCCAGGCCATCCAGCAACTGGACTTCGCCAAACGGCGCGCGGGCAGCAATTTCCCGCTGTCGTCACGCATCGACGCCAGGCAGCGCGAGCTCATGGAGCAGGAGCGCATGGTCAAGGACATGATGGGCTGAGTCTTTTCGGACACAAAAAAACCGCCTCTTTCGAGGCGGTTTTTTTTGGGGACAGCTAAGCGATCACTCGGCCAGCTTGAAGGTAATGAAACTCGCACGGCCCTGACGCAGAACCCGCATCGAGACTGAACGATTCTTCGGCAACGCCTTGGCGATGTCGGTGAACTCCTTGGCCGAACCGATTGCCTGGTTGTTCAGGTGAGTGATGATGTCGCCTGGTTGCAGGCCGATCATGGCCGCAGGCCCCTCCTGCACCTCCTTGATCACTACACCACCTTGCAGCTCCAGGGTCCGTTTTTGCTCTGGCGTAAGCTCCGCCACAGCCACGCCCAGACGATTGCTGCTACGTTCCACGCCGGACTTGGCCAGCGAGTCCAGCTCCTTGCCTTCCTCAGGGATGGCGCCGACGGTCAATTCGACGTTTGTGCGCTTGCCTTCGCGAATCACTTCCAGATTAGCCTTGGAACCGGCCTTGAGGGCACCTACCAGATGGGGCAAGTCAGCGGACATGACGATCGGCTGGCCATTCATGCTCAGGATCACGTCGCCCACTTGCAGGCCACCCTTGGCAGCCGGACCACCCTCCTGAATCTGCGCCACCAGCGCACCGGCTGGTTTCTCCAGGCCGAACGACTCGGCCAGGTCCTTGTTCACTTCCTGAATGACCACGCCCAACCAGCCGCGGCTGACCTTGCCTTCGGTTTTCAGCTGATTGGACACGTCCATGGCGACGTCGATCGGAATCGCGAAGGACACGCCCATGAAGCCGCCCGAACGGGTATATATCTGGGAGTTGATCCCCACGACTTCACCGTCGAGGTTGAACAACGGCCCACCGGAGTTGCCTGGGTTGATCGGCACGTCGGTCTGGATGAACGGCACGTAGTTTTCGTTTGGCAGGCTGCGACCGATGGCGCTGACGATGCCCTGGGTTACGGTATGGTCGAAGCCAAACGGCGAACCGATGGCCACGACCCACTGGCCGGCTTTCAGGTTCTGGGATTTGCCCAGCTTGAGCACGGGCAGATCTTTCCCTTCGATCTTCAGCAACGCCACGTCAGAACGCGGGTCAGTGCCGATCAGCTTGGCCTTGAGCTCACTGCGGTCTGCCAGGCGCACCAGGATCTCGTCGGCATCGGCAATCACGTGGTTATTGGTCAGGATGTAACCGTCGGGCGAAATAATGAAACCCGAGCCCAGGGACTGCGCTTCACGCTGACGGCCACCGCCGGGCGAACGCGGTTGCGGCATCCCGCGCTCGAAGAACTCGCGCAACATCGGCGGCAAACCTTCCAGGTCCGGCATCTGCTGATCCATCACCCGGCGTTCCGGCAATTTCTGGGTGGTACTGATGTTCACCACCGCAGGCGAGGCTTGCTCGACCAGCTCAGTGAAGTCAGGCAATTCGACCGCCATAGCGGGAACGGCCTGACCGAGCACAAGCACAGTGGCAAAGATGGAAAGATAGGTTTTCAAGCGTGGTATCGACATACGGCTCCCGTTACGACGAGCGTGGTTAAGCGATATGGAGCAAGAAATACCAGAGGAAGATACGCCGGTATTTTTGTTCCGCAAACAGGCAAGGCCAGAGCCGAGCGGCTCTGACCTATAGAAAAAAAATTGAAGTTTTGCAAATGAAAATACTGACAGAAAGTTTCGGCATTTCGATCAAGTCCCGACGCTGTAAGCCTCTTGCCCAATCGAACCACCCTGGCAGCTATTGAGTCGCCGTGGCATCGGAACGCATGGAGAGCGCGATCCGTTCCGCTGTGCCGATGGGAATTTCGCCGACCACCGTGACCATCATTTCGCCCTGGGGCGTCGTGAGTCGACGCGAAACAGCTGCTGTCGGGCCGAGCTGCGTACGCGTGTCGGTGACGGTCGCGCCGTTCAACGGTTCCAGAAACACCGAGAAACGAGCCAAGCCATCATCGTACATCAGGCTATTGACCTGAACGTTGGTTTCCGGATCCTTTCTCAGCGCACTGCTGGTCAGTTCGAAGCCCGGTGGAAGCCAGTCCGAACGCCATGCAGTTTTCGCCATGGCACTTTTAGCTGGGGTCTGCGCTACTACCTTGCATTCGGCAGTGGCTTGCAGATCAGCGTCGGACGGTGCCGTGATATTCAAACGTGTGAACTGGAAACGCTCGAGCAGCTGGCCCTTGTCATTGAGCAACAGAGACTTGAGCGGCAGGCCGGTCTCTCGGTCCAGATGCAGTTCGAAACCATAACGATGCTGGTCCTTGGGCGTCAGCGCCACAATCACCGCAGGGCGCCCGGCCACGCGCGACTTGCCAATGACGGCAAGATCATACCAATTCTTGAGTTTTTGCGGATCGAGCGCACGTGCCGTGCCTTCAGGCGTATTCCCCACCCCAGCGATCAAGGAGCCGCTTACGCATTGAGTACGTCCATCAATGCGCAGGACTTCCTGTGCCGACCCATCGAGCTGGAGTAACCGCTCGCGGACTTTGCCATCCTGGACACGATGCCAGATGTTATGGGTAGAAAAACTACCGTTACGCTCGTAAACGAAAGTGCCCTGGAAGCTTTGCTGTTGCTCGGCCTGACTCAGACGATTAAGCCAGTCCTGAGCTTCACCGGCATAGGCTGGGATAACGCACCAGCCACCCAACAGAAGCGAAAATAGAGGTATGGCGCGCAATGGTCCTCCTTAGCGGTTTTCCAGACTGGCTGCACGGGCGTAAGGCAGCGCGCTTTCAGTACCTTTCAGGGCTGCTTCCTGGGCATGCTGACGCAGGTAGTTGGGCAGACGCTGATCATGCCAGCCTGGTTGGCCTTGCAGCACACCGTTGGCCATTGGACCGGCGACTTCCGAGCTTTCGCTATAACCGGCCAACACTGCCGGGCCCTTGACCTGTGGAGCGGCCAAGCCAGGCTGATTGGACTGCTGGGCCATTTGCACACCGGCGATCTCATCCTGGTTGTAGAGGCGAACCCCGGCCAGCACGGCCACCGTAACCGAAGCGGCAACCGCAAGACGACCCAGGCTGCGCCAAGGGCTGCGGGAGGCTTTGGCCGGAACAGCTTCATCAGCCAGAGCAGCAGATACAGCCGCAGCGATGTCCAGACGCGGAAGCAGCAGGTCCTTGTGCATGACAGCCCGGGCGATCTGGTAACGAGCCCAGGTCTCACGGGTTTCAACATCGTCGAAGGCATTGAGTACCCGACGCAATTCCAATTCGTCCGCTTCGTTATCCATCACTGCGGACAGCGATTCCTGCAGGGCTTCACGACTCATGGCGTTCCTCTCTTGGCTGTCGCCGCTGTCTCAGTTTTCCTGCAACAAAGGTTGCAGGGCTTTATCGATGGCCTCCCGAGCGCGGAAAATCCGGGAGCGCACGGTACCCACCGGACACTGCATGACGCTGGCAATGTCCTCGTAACTCAGACCGTCGAATTCACGTAAAGTTAGAGCCGTACGCAAATCTTCGGGCAGTTGCTGGATGGTCCGATGGACAGTGCCTTCGATCTCATCCCGCAGCAACGCTCGTTCCGGTGATTCAAGATCCTTGAGGCCGTGATCGCCATCATAGAACTCTGCATCTTCAGAACTCACATCGCTATCCGGCGGCCGGCGGCCGCGTGAAACCAGATAGTTTTTCGCCGTGTTAATGGCGATGCGGTAAAGCCACGTGTAAAACGCGCTATCTCCGCGAAAATTACCAAGCGCACGGTAAGCCTTGATGAAGGCTTCCTGAGCAACATCCTGGGCTTCATGGGTGTCGTGCACAAAACGCACGATCAACCCGAGAATTTTGTGCTGGTATTTCAGCACTAGCAGATCGAAAGCTCGCTTGTCGCCGCGTTGAACGCGCTCGACCAGTTGCTGATCCTCTTCCTGGGTTAGCATGAACACTCCTCGATAAGCTCGAAGGAGGCTTGCATTACTAATCGACCGGGCTTGCAACCATAGACTCGGGCTTTTCGCAAAAGTTCTCCCCTCCAAGCAAGTTTCCGGCGCGCTCTGATCCGGCACGCACGAAAAACGCAGCACGAGATTCCCCGGCTGCGCGAATAATCTGTCGCCGGGCCTGTCGGCAAAGATTCAAATCCTAATCTTGCACCAACCCGACGCTGTTCCCTTTTGCAGACAACCGTCTATTGAACCCAGTCGCTCGGCAAAAGTTCCAACTATTTATAGCCTTGTGTGTGGAACATCGAGCAACCCTGACGAGATAAACAGCCTTTCATCCTCGAAACGGTCGCCTTGTCGCCCATCCACCAAAATCGTGATCCGACGAAGCGTCACGGTTGTGTCATTCTGGTTTCACATTGCCATGAATACGCCGCTATTGTGCCGATCCCCCTCTCTATATACTAGTGGGCTGCATGGCTGCCTGACCCCATTGAAACGGATGTCTTGCGCCAACCCCGACCCGGGTCGTTTTGAGCGGAAACCTTTCGAATGAGCCAACAGTTCCAACACGATGTTCTGGTAATCGGCAGCGGCGCCGCCGGATTGAGCCTGGCGTTGACACTGCCTGAGCATCTGCGCATCGCAGTACTGAGCAAAGGCGACCTGGCCAACGGTTCGACATTCTGGGCCCAGGGTGGCGTCGCGGCCGTGCTGGATGACACCGACACTATTGAATCGCATGTCGATGACACCCTCAATGCCGGGGGCGGCCTGTGCAATCCAGAAGCCGTGCGTTTCACCGTCGAGCACAGCAGGGAAGCCATACAGTGGCTGATCGACCAGGGCGTCCCCTTCACGCGTGACGAGCAATCCGGTACCGAAGACGGTGGTTTCGAGTTTCACCTGACCCGCGAGGGCGGTCACAGCCATCGGCGCATCATTCACGCTGCCGACGCCACCGGTGCGGCGATTTTCAAGACGTTGCTGGCCCAAGCCCGCCAGCGGCCCAATATCGAGCTTCTGGAGCAACGCGTCGCGGTCGATCTGATTACCGAAAAACGCTTGGGCCTAGACGGTGATCGGTGCCTGGGTGCCTACGTGCTCAACCGTGGCACCGGGGAGGTCGACACCTACGGCGCCCGCTTCGTGATCCTGGCCTCCGGCGGTGCCGCGAAAGTCTACCTTTACACCAGCAACCCCGACGGCGCATGCGGGGACGGCATTGCCATGGCCTGGCGTTCAGGCTGCCGGGTGGCGAACCTGGAATTCAATCAGTTCCACCCCACATGCCTCTACCACCCGCTGGCCAAGAGTTTCCTGATCACCGAGGCCCTGCGCGGCGAAGGTGCTCACCTGAAACTTCCTAACGGCGAGCGTTTCATGCAGCGCTTCGATTCCCGCGCCGAACTGGCGCCCCGGGATATCGTCGCCCGGGCCATCGACCACGAAATGAAGCGCCTGGGCATCGACTGCGTCTACCTGGACATCAGCCACAAGCCCGAAGCATTCATCAAGAGCCATTTCCCCACGGTGTACGAGCGTTGCCTGGAGTTTTCCATCGACATCACCAAGCAACCGATTCCGGTGGTGCCAGCGGCGCATTACACCTGCGGCGGGGTGATGGTCGACCAACAGGGGCGCACTGACGTACCGGGCCTGTATGCCATTGGCGAAACCAGCTTCACCGGCCTGCACGGCGCCAACCGCATGGCCAGCAACTCGTTGCTGGAATGTTTCGTCTACGCCCGCTCGGCGGCAGCGGACATTCTTGAGCAATTGCCGCAGATCGCCGCCCCATCCGCCCTGCCCTCGTGGGACGCCAGCCAAGTCACCGACTCAGACGAAGATGTGATCATCGCTCACAACTGGGACGAACTGCGGCGCTTCATGTGGGACTACGTTGGCATCGTGCGCACCAACAAACGCCTGCAGAGGGCGCAGCATCGGGTGCGGCTGTTGCTGGATGAAATCGATGAGTTCTACAGCAACTACAAGGTCAGCCGCGACCTGATCGAGTTGCGCAACCTGGCCCAGGTCGCTGAACTGATGATTCGTTCAGCCATGGAACGCAAGGAAAGCCGCGGGCTGCACTACACGCTCGACTACCCGGGCCTGCTGCCCGAAGCGTTGGACACTATCCTGGTGCCGCCCACCTACGCCGGCTGAACTTGAGCCGAACCCGCAGGCGCCGATGCAGATCCGGCGCCAGCGCATCGCGGGGCACACACAGCGAGCGGACCCGCCACTCCCCCCGCAGGCGAAAACGCAGCACGATAATCATCGGCAACGCCAGGCTGTCAGGGCGCAATTGCACCGCCTGCCAGCCAGATGCCCTGTTCCACAGCTGCCAGCCATCGGCGTCACGACGCAACCGGCAAAAAGCCTGATGGTGGGTCAACAATAGATGCCGCGGTAGCGTCCAGGCACCATGGGCCAGGCACAGCAGCACGCCGAGGCTGATTAACCAGAACGGGACGGACAACAGCAACAACGAACCCAAGGCAAAGGCCTGGGCCAGGAGATAGGCCGCCAGCAGTTGCCCGGAAGCCTGCCAGCGGCATTCAAAGCGATTACTTGGGCTGGACACGGTCCAGAATCATCCGAACCATGCGCTGCAGCTCCGGGTCTTCGGATTCGCTGCGTTCCATGAACCAGCCGAACATGTCCTGATCCTCGCACTCGAGCAGACGCACGTAGCACGCACGGTCGACGTCGTTAAGGTGGGGATAAACTTCTTTCACGAACGGCACCAGCAACACGTCAAGCTCAAGCATGCCGCGGCGGCTGTGCCAGTAAAGGCGATTCAGTTCAACATCTTCGACCATGGAGCGCTCCTCAAATAGAGCGCAAGTATACAGGCCCCGCCGCGATGGAACAGACGGCTCGGGTCGGGCACCACCGATCCTTTGTGAACTACCCATTTCAAGGGCGCCCCCTTATGATGTCCACCAGACTTTTTACCCTGCGATGACCCATGGCTGATTCCGCTTTTTTCTGCACCCTGTCCCACGAAGGCGTTCTCGCGGTCCGCGGCGTGGACGCTGGCAAATTCCTGCAAGGCCAATTGACCTGCAACCTCAACTACCTGAGCGAAAGCCGGGCCAGCCTCGGTGCCCGCTGCACCCAGAAGGGCCGGATGCAATCGAGTTTCCGCATCCTGCTCGAAGGCGATGGTGTACTGATGGCAATGGCCAGCGAATTGCTCGAACCGCAACTGGCGGACCTGAAAAAGTATGCCGTGTTCTCCAAATCCAGACTGACCGATGAAAGCACCGCCTGGGCTCGCTTCGGCCTGGAGAACGCCGACACGGCGCTCGCAGCCTTGGGCCTTGAGCTGCCGGCCGAGACCGACAGCGTCGTTCGTCATGATGGCCTGATCGCCATTCGCGTCTCTCCGAACCGCGCCGAACTTTGGGCGCCCGCCGAACAGGCCGACCCGCTGTCAGCCCGGCTGCGCGAACAGTTGACCGAGGGCGAGCTGAACCAGTGGCTGCTGGGTCAGATCCGCGCCGGGATCGGCCAGGTCATGCCGGCTACCCGCGAACTGTTCATTCCGCAGATGCTCAATCTGCAAGCCGTCGGCGGCGTCAGCTTCAAGAAAGGTTGCTACACCGGCCAGGAAATCGTCGCCCGCATGCAGTACCTGGGCAAACTCAAGCGGCGCCTGTATCGGCTGCAAATGGATGCCGGTGAACTGCCCGAGCCTGGCACTCCCTTATTTTCACCCACGCACGGCAGTTCTATCGGTGAAGTGGTGATGGCCGCTCACGCCGAACGAAACATTGAACTGCTGGCAGTGGTACAGGCCGAAGCTGCAGAAGATGACAATTTGCACCTCGGCGCGCTGGAAGGCCCGGGCCTGCAATTGCTCGACCTGCCTTACGAACTGGACCGCGACCGCGAAATCCAGCGCTGATCGCAGCATTTTGTCGTAATACCCTAGAGAAACGAAATGAGCGATTTGGCGGATAAGGTCCAACGGGATTTGGTGGAGGCCATCGATAACGATGACCTGGTTCTGCCAACATTACCGGAAGTGGCCCTGCAGATTCGCCGGGCCGCCGAAGACCCGGAAATCAGCGTCAGCAACCTGAGCAAGGTGATTGGTCGTGACACGGCGCTTTCGGCGCGCCTGATAAAAGTGGTCAACAGCCCACTGCTGCGTGCGACCCAGGAAGTCACTGACCTGCACACAGCCATCACCCGGCTGGGAGTCAACTACAGCAGCAACCTGGCCATCGGCCTGGTCATGGAGCAGATTTTCCATGCCCGTTCCGAAGTGGTGGAACAGAAGATGCGCGAAGTCTGGCGTAAAAGCCTGGAAATCGCCGGTGTCTGCTATGCGTTGTGCCGGATCTATACGCAACTCAAACCCGATCAGGCCGCGCTGGGTGGGCTGGTGCATCAGATCGGCGTACTGCCGATTCTCACCTACGCCGAAGACAACAATGAATTGCTGTCTGACCCGGTCAGTCTCAATCACGTCATCGAGACGATTCACCCGGTGCTGGGAGACAAGTTGCTCAGTGTTTGGGAGTTTCCAGAAAGACTGGTGAAGCTGCCGGGGCTGTATCTGGACTTCACCCGAGATTCGAAGCAACTCGATTACGTCGACCTGGTGCAGGTTGCTGCGTTGTATTGCTACAAGGACTCCGACCACCCTCTGGGCAGGATCGATGCCTTCGGGGTACCGGCCTTCAATAAGCTGGGCATCGACCCGGAAAACAAAGCCCGGTGCGCGGAGATCGAAGAAGCGCGGTCGATGTTTTATTAAGCAACCAGGCTCAAGCCCCCGAACTTGAGCTCAGGCACTGAACCTGTGGCGAGGGGATTTATCCCCGCTGAGGCGCGAAGCGGCCCCTGGCGTTCTGTCTGATACACCTAAATCGCCAGTTTGGGGCTGCTTCGCAGCCCAGCGGGGATAAATCCCCTCGCCACAATAGGGCTTGGCTCGGGTTCAATCGGAACCGGGGATAAAGCTCACCCTAACTTTCAAACCACCCTCCTGCCCATCATGCAGCGTGATTTGCGCCAGGTGCGCACGGCAGATTTCACCGACGATCGCCAACCCCAGACCCGAACCGGCCACTTGCTGATTGCGTCGATAGAAGCGCTCGAACACGCGGTCTCGCTCATGCGGCGGGATGCCCGGCCCGTCGTCCTCGACCTCAAGCACCGCAGGCGCTGTGACCCGCAGAATCACATTGCCGCCCGATGGGGTATGGGCCAGGGCGTTGTCCACCAGGTTGCTCAACAACTCGTTCAACAAGGTCGGCTCACCTCGCAGCCATACCGGTTCGTCGGCTTCCAAAGCCAACGCCACGCCACGGGCATGGGCCAACGGGGCCATGGCCATACCCAGCTCCCGTGCCAATTGGCTGAGATCAAGCAACTGCGCGCCGCCCTCGGCGATGGCCCGGGCACCATTTTCGACACGCGCCAGGGACAGCAACTGATTCGCCAGATGGGTCAACCGATCCGTGCCTTGGGCCGCGGTTTCCAGGGTTTCACGCCAGATTGCCGGCTCGCTGGCGCGTAGCCCCAGCTCAAGCCGGGCCTTCAGCGCAGCCAAAGGCGTGCGCAGTTCATGGGCGGCGTCGGCGATGAATTGCGCCTGGCGCTCGAATTGCCCGCGAAGACGCTCGGTGAAATGGTTGAGGGCCCGCACCAGTGGCCAGAGTTCATGCTGGACCTCCACCAGGGGCAATGGCCGCAAATCATCCGGCTGACGCTCCTCCACCGCCGTGCGCAAGCGCTCCAGGGGGCGCAAGGCGGCACTGACGGCGAACCACACCATCAGAAGCGCGCCCACCGCCAGCATACCCAGGCGCAACAGTGTGTCGGCCATCAAGCCGCGGGCCATGCTGATCCGCGCCTCTTCGGTTTCCGCCACGCGAATCTCCGCCATGCCGTTCATGTTCGGTTCACTCACCGCCTTGAGCAGGCTCACCACCCGCACATCCTGCCCCTGATAGCTGGCGTTATAAAAGCGCGCCAGGGCCGGGTAATCGTCGGTACGCGGCGTACCGGGCGGGGGACCTGGGAGGTTTTCGTAGCCGGAAATCAGCTTTTGGTGGATGTCATTGACCTGGTAGTAAATACGCCCGGCGCTGTCGTAGGCAAAGGTATCCAGGGCCACGTAAGGCACATCCGCGCTGAGGCTGCCGTCGCGTTGCGACAGGCCGGCGGCGATGGTCCGGGCCGAGGCCAGCAGCGTGCGGTCGTAGGCCGTGTCCGCGGCTTCGCGACCGTTCCAATAGGCACTCAGGCCACTGGCGAGCATCAGTACCACCAACAGCAGTGCCAGGTTCCAGAGCAGTCGCCAACGTAAACTGTCGGGCTTATGCATCGCGGGTTTCCAGCAGGTAGCCGAGGCCACGGAATGTCACGATCGCCACGGCATGGCCGTCGAGTTTCTTGCGCAGGCGGTGGACGTAGATTTCGATGGCATCGGGGCTGGCCTCTTCGTCCAGGCCGAACACCTGGGCCGCAAGCTGCTCCTTGCTCATCACCCGCCCTGGCCGGGCGATCAACGCCTCCAGCACGGCCTGTTCGCGGGAAGTCAGGGTCAGCAATTCGTCGTCGAGGGTGAAGCGGCGGGTGTCCAGGTCATAAATCAACCCACCACAGCGCTGCTGGCGTTCGCCCCCCAATACGCTACGGCGCAACAGTGCCTTGACCCGAGCCTCCAGCTCCGTGAGCTCGAACGGCTTGGCCAGGTAATCGTCAGCGCCCAGGTTCAGACCATGGACCCGGTCCTTGACGTCGCTACGGGCAGTCAGCATCAACACCGGCAAGGTCTTGCCGCGGGCCCGCAGCCGGGCCAGCACCTCGAAACCGTCCATGCGTGGCAGCCCTACATCAAGAATCGCGACCGCGTACTCCTCGCTGCTCAAAGCCAGGTCGGCCGCCACCCCGTCGTGCAGCACATCCACGGTCAAACCGGTGCTCTTGAGCGCCTGGGCTACACTTTCGGCCAGCTGGAGATGGTCTTCGACGAGCAGGACACGCATTGGATTTCACCTCGATTCAGGGATGGTCGGCACCATTCTGTGGCGCGGAGTTTACAGCCGCATCCACCTCTGTGAAGCCAAAAACATCGTGAAAGCTTTTGAAAGGTTAGCGAAAGGTTGGCCGGTTACAGTCCTCCAACGGCAAGTTTCGACTGCCGGTCGCGAGGCACCTCGCGAACGAAAAACGCCCCGAAGCGTTTTCGCCAAATAAGAACAATAGAGCGGAGTATTCACCATGCTGTCCATACAGCCCCAGGCCCCGACGCCTGCTCGCCCTTCCCGCCTCAACCAGATCGCCTTCACTTGCGCCGCCGCTTTCGCCGGTCTTGCACCGTCGTCTCTGTGCGTCTACGCCACGTGACCTATCGCTCCTGATGGCCCGCTGTCGATTCCCGAAGGGTCCGACAACGGCAAATGTGCAACACACAACAACAACTCCTGTGGAGACAAAAATGAACCTATCACTGCGTAAAGTAGCCCTGGCCGCTGGTTGCCTGATGTTCGCCGGGCAGTTGCTCGCCGAACCCAAGCGTCCGGAATGCATCGCCCCGGCCGCGCCTGGCGGCGGTTTTGACCTGACGTGCAAATTGGCCCAAAGCGCCCTGGTGAACGAAAAACTGCTGACCAAACCGATGCGTGTGACCTACATGCCCGGCGGCGTCGGTGCAGTGGCCTACAACGCAGTGGTCGCGCAGCGCCCGGCCGACGCCGGCACGCTGGTGGCCTGGTCCAGTGGCTCGCTGCTGAACCTGGCCCAAGGCAAATTCGGGCGTTTCGACGAAAACGCCGTTCGCTGGTTGGCAGCCGTTGGCACCAGCTATGGCGCCATCGCGGTCAAGAGCGATTCGCCCTACAAGAACCTCGATGATCTGGTACAGGCACTGAAGAAAGATCCAGGTTCCGTGGTCATCGGTTCCGGCGGCACCGTGGGCAGCCAGGACTGGATGCAAACCGCGCTGATCGCCAAGGCCGCCGGTATCGACCCGCGCAAACTGCGCTACGTGGCGCTCGAAGGCGGTGGCGAGATCGCAACGGCACTGCTGGGCGGCCATATTCAGGTAGGCAGTACGGACATCTCCGACTCCATGCCACACATCCAGAGTGGCGACATGCGCCTGCTGGCGGTGTTCGCCGAGAAGCGCCTGGATGAGCCGGAAATGAAAGACATCCCGACCGCCCGTGAACAAGGCTACGAGATCGTCTGGCCAGTGGTTCGTGGCTTCTACCTCGGGCCGAAGGTCAGCGATGAAGACTACGCCTGGTGGAAAAACGCATTCGACAAGCTGCTGGCTTCCGAAGACTTCGCCAAGCTGCGTGACCAGCGCGAACTGTTCCCGTTCGCCATGACCGGTCCGGAACTGGACACCTACGTGAAGAAGCAAGTGGCCGACTACAAGATGCTGGCCAAAGAGTTTGGCCTGGTCCAGTAATCGCCTCTGTTCTCGCGGCGGCGCCTGCATCACTGCGGCGCCGCCCAGGAGTTAGTCATGCTCATCCAACGTATTTTCGCTTCAGTGCTGCTGCTGGTTTGCGTCGGCCTCGCGCTGATGGCCTGGCCCTACCAGGCAGCCTTTTCCTATGAACCGGTCGGGCCGCGCGCCTTCCCCTTGCTGATGATCGGGCTGCTGAGCCTGGCCCTGCTTTATATGGTGTTTCGTCCGACGCCCATCGTGCACAGCGACGAAGATCCGCAACTGGATCGCGAGACCCTGCAGAAAATCGGCATCTGCGTAGTGCTGCTGCTGATATTCGCCGGGACCTTCGAACCCCTGGGTTTCATCCTCGCCAGCATTTTGGTCGGGGTTCCGATGGCGCGCCTGTATGGCGGTCGTTGGGTGCCGAGCGTGGTGATCATCAGCCTGATGGCCATCGGTCTCTATCTGTTGTTCGACAAGCTGATGGACGTGCCGCTGCCCCTGGGCCTGCTCGACGTCCTGGAGAATTGATATGGATACCCTGAATTATCTCGGCCAGGGTTTTGGCGTTGCACTGACCCCCTACAACCTCGTTACCGCCCTGAGCGGCACCCTGATCGGCACCGTGGTCGGCCTGCTGCCGGGCCTGGGCCCGATCAATGGCGTGGCGCTGCTGATCCCGATTGC
Organism: Pseudomonas sp. JL2; assembly: GCF_031570495.1. Classification (NCBI taxonomy): domain Bacteria; kingdom Pseudomonadati; phylum Pseudomonadota; class Gammaproteobacteria; order Pseudomonadales; family Pseudomonadaceae; genus Pseudomonas; species Pseudomonas sp. JL2. Next base: position 64,296 of record NZ_JAKUDH010000013.1, on the reverse strand, counting down.
ATTCGCCCTCGGTCTGCCACCGGAGTCGGCCCTGATCCTGCTGGCGGCCGTATACCTGGGTTGCGAATACGGCGGACGAATCAGCTCGATCCTGCTCAACATCCCGGGTGAAGCCTCCACCGTCATGACCACCCTGGACGGTTACCCGATGGCCCGCAAAGGCATGGCCGGCGTCGCCCTTTCGCTGTCGGCGTGGAGTTCGTTCCTCGGTGCATTCATTGCCACTTGCGGGATGGTGCTGTTCGCCCCGCTGCTGGCCAAATGGGCGATTGCCTTCGGACCGGCGGAATACTTCGTCCTGATGGTGTTCGCCATTGTCTGTCTCGGCGGCATGGCCGGAGACCGCCCGCTCAAGACCTTCATCGCGGCGCTGATCGGGCTGTTCCTGTCCTGCGTCGGGATTGACGCCAACAGCGGCGTCTACCGTTTCACCGGGGACAATATCCATTTGACCGACGGCATCCAGTTCGTCGTGCTGGTGCTGGGCCTGTTCTCCATCAGTGAAATTCTGTTGCTGCTGGAAAAGACCCACCGCGGCCAGGAAGCGGTGAAAGCCACCGGGCGGATGATGTTCAACGTCAAGGAAGCGGCGTCGGTGTTCTGGGTGAACATGCGATGCGGCGTGCTTGGCTTCATCATGGGCGTGTTGCCAGGTGCCGGTGCGACGCTGGCCAGTGCCGTGGCGTACATGACGGAAAAACGCATCGCCGGTGCAAGCGGTACGTTCGGCCAAGGTGACAAGCGTGGCCTCGCCGCCCCGGAAACCGCCATCGGCGGCGCCGCCTGCGGTGCGTTGGTGCCGATGCTGACCCTGGGTGTTCCGGGTTCCGGCACCACGGCGGTGATGATCGGCGCGCTGTCGCTGTACAACATCACCCCGGGTCCGCTGCTGTTCCAGCAACAACCTGACATCGTCTGGGGCCTGATCGCCTCGTTGTTCGTCGCCAACATCATGCTGGTGATCCTCAACATCCCGATGATCCGCGTCTTCACCCGTATCCTGGCCGTGCCGAACTGGGCATTGGTACCGGTCATCGCGATCATCACCGGGATCGGCGTCTACGCGGTGCACGCCACCACGTTCGACCTGTTCCTGATGATCGGCATCGGCATCTTCGGTTACATCCTGCGCAAGCTGGACTTCCCGTTGTCGCCGGTCCTGTTGGGCTTCATCCTCGGTGGCCTGATGGAACAGAACCTGCGTCGTGCGCTGTCGATTTCCAACGGTGCGCTGGAAATCCTCTGGTCGAGCCCGATCACCCTGGGTTGCTGGGTATTGACCGTCATCATGCTGCTGATGCCATTGCTGCGGATCTGGCGCCGTCGCTCGGCTCAACGTCGCGCCCTGGCCAATGTCTAAAGCAACACTCAGACAATGGTGGGGAACACCGCTGGTCGGTCTGGCCGGCGGTTATCTGGCCAGCCTGATCGGCTGGCCTTTGCCCTGGATGGTTGGCTCGTTACTGGCAATCATCCTGGTGCGCTGCCTCACACCGTGGCAACTGATGGAAATCCCTGGCGGCCGTAAATGCGGCCAGTGGGTGGTCGGCATCGGTATCGGCCTGCACTTCACCCCGGTGGTGATGGAGCAGGTGCTGAGCCATTTTGGCCTGATCTTCTTCGGCGCGCTGATCACCAGCGTGTCCAGCGTGGTGAGTGTGTGGCTGATGCGCCGCACCGGCGAAGACCGCGCCACCGCTTTTTTCTCCAGCATGCCGGGCGGTTCCGGCGAGATGGTCAACCTCGGTGCCCGCAATGGCGCCGACCTGAGCCGCGTCGCTGCCGGCCAGAGCCTGCGGGTACTGGTGGTGGTGCTGTGCGTACCGGCCGCTTTCAAATACTTGCTCGGCGAAGGCGCCCCGGTGCAGCACGCTGCCACGGTGGATTGGCTGTGGCTGGCGCTGCTGTTCCCGGCGGGCGCCCTGCTCGCCTGGGGCTGGGAGCGTTTGCGCCAACCCAACCCGTGGCTGTTCGGACCGTTGCTGGTGAGTGCGGCGGTGAGCATCGGCTGGGATCTGCACATCGGCCTGCCCGACGGTGGCAACCAGATCGGCCAGTGGTTGATCGGCAGCGGATTGGGTTGTCATTTCAACCGGCAGTTCTTCCGCCGCGCGCCGTCGTTCATGGGACGAACGCTGATCGGCACGGTGTTGACGATGCTGATCGCAACCCTCGCGGCTCTGGGCCTGAGCACGCTGACCCACCTGGACTTGCGGTCACTGACCTTGGGCATGATGCCCGGCGGTATTGCGGAAATGAGCCTGACGGCGGAGACGCTGCAACTGTCGGTACCGCTGGTGACGGCGTTGCAGGTGATGCGACTGCTGTTTGTGCTGTTTCTGGCGGAGCCGTTGTTCAGGTATTGGATTCGCAAGCCGGGTTCGGTCTGATCGTCCGCGGCGCCTTCATCGCGAGCAGGCTCGCTCCCACAGAATATTGCGGCGTACACAAATCAGTGTGGGAGCGAGCCTGCTCGCGATGGGGCCCGTCAGCTGGGCGCATTAAACCGGCGGCAACCGCCAATCAATCGGCGCTTCGCCCTGTTGCTCAAGAAACTTGTTGGCCCGACTGAAATGCCCGCACCCCAGGAAACCGCGGTAAGCCGACAGCGGCGACGGGTGGACGGAGGTCAGCACCAAGTGTTTGGTGGCATCAATCAGCTTCTGCTTGCCTTGGGCATGAGCGCCCCACAGTAGAAAGACCAAATGCGGCTGGTGCTCACTGACCACTTCAATGACCCGATCAGTAAAGTGCTGCCATCCCTTGCCCGCGTGGGAATTGGCATTGGCACGCTCCACGGTCATGGTGGTGTTGAGCAACAACACCCCCTGGTCGGCCCAACTTTGCAGATAGCCGTGATTTGGGATGTCGATATTCAGGTCGCGTTTCAATTCCTTGTAGATGTTCACCAGCGAGGGCGGCGCCGGCACGCCCGGCTGCACTGAAAAGCACAAACCATGAGCCTGGCCTGGGCCGTGATAAGGGTCCTGGCCGAGGATCACGACCTTGACCTTGTCCAGCGGGGTAGAGTTGAGGGCATTGAAAATCAACGATGCCGGTGGGTAAATTTCCTTGCCGGCGGCGTACTCCCGACGCAGAAATTCACGCAACTCTGCCATATAGGGCTGGTCGAACTCGGCACGCAGGGCTTGCTTCCAGCTCGGTTCGAGTTTGATACGGTCGTCAGCAGTCATGGTTGCACCCGGTAAAAACAATGGGCGCACCCTAGGAAAGCCTACATGGCTTGTCAATTGATCTGACGCAGAACCGGCACTTTCCTACGCAGCGGTCATACTGATCATTCAAATTTCTGATCGAGGTCACGATGAATCTGCACTTCGAAGAACTCACTGGCATCAATGGCGCCCGTATCGGCATCGCCACCCTGGATGCTGAAAAATCCTTGAATGCCCTCTCCTTGCCGATGATCAACGCCCTGCGCGATCGTCTCGACGCCTGGGCCAGAGAACCGCAAATCGTCTGTGTATTGTTGCGTGGCAACGGCGCCAAGGCGTTTTGCGCCGGCGGCGAAGTGCGCAGCCTGGTAGAGGCCTGCCGCGCTCAACCAGGTGAAGTACCGCCCTTGGCGGCGCAATTTTTTGCCGCGGAGTACCGACTGGACTTCAACCTGCACACTTTTCCCAAGCCCTTGGTGTGCTGGGGCCATGGCTACGTGCTTGGCGGCGGCATGGGGTTGTTGCAAGGCGCGAATATTCGGATCGTCACACCGAGCACGCGCCTGGCGATGCCGGAAATCAGCATCGGCCTGTACCCGGATGTCGGCGCCAGTTGGTTCCTGTCGCGGCTGCCCGGCAAGCTTGGCCTGTTCCTGGGCCTGACGGGCGCCCATATGAATGCCCGGGACGCCATTGACCTGGGTCTGGCCGACCGTTTCCTGTTGGATGAACAACAGGACGATCTGATCGAAGGCCTGCTGCAACTCAATTGGCAGGAACAGACGCCCATGCAGCTCAACAGCTTGCTCAAGGCCTTGCAACAGGAAGCCGTCGCCCAATTACCCGAGGCGCAATGGCTACCGCGCCGGCAGAAAATCGACGAATGGCTGGATGTCAGCGATGTACGTTGCGCCTGGAAAACCCTCAGCCTGCTGGTGGACCATTCAGACCCATTGATCGCCCGGGCGGCCAAGACCATGACCGAAGGCTGCCCGCTGACTGCTCATCTGGTCTGGGAACAGATCGCCCGAGCCCGGCATTTGTCATTGGCAAGTGTGTTGCGCATGGAATACACCTTGAGCCTCAACTGCTGCCGACACCCTGAATTCAGCGAGGGCGTGCGGGCGCGGCTGATCGACAAAGACCACAAGCCCCGCTGGCACTGGCCGGACATCAACCATGTCCCCGCAGCAGCGGTCGAGGCGCATTTTCACAAGGCCTGGGAAGGGCGGCATCCGCTGGCGGATTTGTCTAATGAGTAAAGAACCTGGGTGGCACACCCGTGAGAGTGACATTCTGTGAGAGCGACATCTGTGGGAGCAAAGCTTGCTCGCGATAGCGGTATGCCAGTCACCGGGAAGCTGACTGATCCCCTGTCATCGCGAGCAAGCTTTGCTCCCACAAGTGTTATCCCATCGGGTTTGTTACAGGCACAAAAAAGCGGCGCTCAATGCGCCGCTTTTTGCTGCCGATGAATCAGCGGTGGTTACGCCGTCCATCATGATCACCGCGTCCCCGATGATCACGTCCGCCTCGGCCACGACGGTCGTCATTCCAGCCGCCTCGGTTATGGCCGTCCCAGCCGCCCCGGTGTGGATGAGACCGGTATGCCGTGCGCGGTGGCGAGTAATAGCGTGGACCGTGTTGGTAGTAGCGCGGCGCCGAGTAATAGCGCGGTGCCGGTTGGTAATACCGCGGTGCGTAATAGCCGCGCGGTGCCGAGTAGTAGCTCCCGCCACCGTAATAGACCGGCGCCGGTGAGGTGTAGACCTCGGAACGGTAGTAGCTTGAGCCTCCGTCGTAAGGAACACATGCCGAAAGTGTCAAACCCAGAAACGCAATGAGCAGAAGTCGTCGATACATGGCGGCCTCCTGGACCGCTAATGAGCCACATCAGCGACGCTGGCGGGCGGCAGTCATCTATTGGGTGACTGACGATTAATCTGACAGCGAAATCCGAATCTGGTGCGCCACGGCAATAAGTTGAAACATGTGCTCCGCGCCTCATCCCGGTGCAGCAAAGCACCACAACCATGCACAAACCCACTGGCGACGCCGCGCTGATCTCTCCCCACCCGCTTTGGACCGGGCCTTTACGCTACTTGGCACGGCTCTCGCTTTAACAAACTCCGTGCAGGAGTCATCACAGGTTCGCGGCACCACAATTTGCAATGGCTGACTAGGGTTCCGGCTCGCCTCTGGCGAGTGGCTGGTCCGAGAGTTGGCGACCTCCAGTTGAGGTTACACGGCGGGACAAAAGCCCGGGAGACAAGCCACCGTTCGCGGTGCCGCGTTGCTCCTGTCCGCCCTTGATCAACTGGAGAACCACCATGCTCAAGCTTCGTCTTTGCGCCCTGCTCCTCGCTACGTTCTCGGCCCTCGTAAGCCCCTCGTCCCCTGCCGCGCAAAAAGACCATTTCAGCGTCTGCTGGACCATTTACGCCGGATGGATGCCCTGGGAGTACGCCGGCAGCCAAGGCATTGTCGATAAATGGGCGAAAAAATACGGCATCACCATCGATGTCGTGCAGCTCAACGACTACGTCGAATCCATCAACCAATACACCGCCGGTCAGTTCGACGGCTGCACCATGACCAACATGGACGCCTTGACCATTCCCGCCGCCGGCGGCGTGGACAGCACCGCGCTGATCGTCAGCGATTTTTCCAACGGCAATGACGGCATCGTGCTCAAGGGTGACGGCAAGAAAGTCGCCGACCTCAAGGGCATGGACGTCAACCTGGTGGAGCTGTCGGTCTCCCATTACCTGCTGGCCCGCGCCCTGGACTCGGTCGGTCTGACCGAGAAAGACCTGAAAGTCGTCAACACCTCCGATGCCGATATCTCCGCGGCCTTCAATACCGACCAGGTCAAGGCCGTCACCACCTGGAACCCGATGCTCTCGGACATCAAGGCCCAGCCCGGCGTGAGCGAGGTGTTCAATTCCAGCCAGATCCCGGGGGAGATCATGGACATGATGGTGGTCAACACCCAGACCCTGCAGGACAACCCGGCCCTGGGCAAAGCGTTGACCGGTGCCTGGTTTGAAGTGGTGGCGCTGATGGATGCAAAAAACGCCGCCAGCAAGACCGCACTCGAACACATGGCCAAAGCCTCGGGCACCGATCTGGCAGGATTCCAGTCGCAACTGGACACCACCAAGCTGTTCGCCACGCCCAAGGAGGCCCTGAGCTTCGCCACCAGTGAGCAACTGCCTGCGACCATGCGCAAGGTCGCCGAGTTTTCGTTTCAGCACGGTTTGCTCGGCGAAGGCGCCAAGGACACCGACGCGGTCGGCATGACGTTTGCCAATGGCGTGACCAGCGGCGACAAGACCAACCTCAAGCTGCGCTTTGACCCGACCTACGTGCAGCTGGCCGCCGACGCCAAGCTGTAAACCGGAGGAGCTGGCATGCGCCTGATCAACCGCTATCCGGATCGCCCCAGCCGCCTGTTGTTGGTGATCCTGCCCTTCGCGCTGGTGCTGTTCGCCTACTTTATGGGCTCGGCCGAACGGTTGACGGACAACCCCAACGACAAGCTGCTGCCCAGCGCGGTGCAGATGGCCGATGCGGTCAAACGCCTGGCCTTCACCGCTGACGTGCGGAGTGGCGATTACCTGCTCTGGCAAGACACCGCATCGAGCCTGCGCAGACTGGCAATCGGCCTGGGCATCAGCGCCTTGGCCGGCCTGTGCCTGGGCATCGCCGCCGGCACGCTGCCGCTGTTCGGCGCGCCGCTGTCGCCGTTGCTCACCGTGCTGTCGATGGTGCCTCCCTTGGCGATCCTGCCCATTCTGTTCATCGTCTTCGGTCTGGGAGAATTGTCGAAAGTGATGCTGATCGTCATTGGCATCACCCCATGTCTGGCCCGGGACCTGGAACAGCGCGCCCGGGAAATTCCGCCCGAGCTGCTGATCAAGGCCCAGACCCTCGGCGCTTCGACCTGGACCCTGATGCTGCGGGTGGTGCTGCCGCAACTGCTGCCACGCCTGTTGATTTCCCTGCGGCTGATGCTCGGTTCGGCCTGGCTGTTTCTGATCGCCGCCGAAGCCATCGCCTCCACCGATGGGCTGGGCTATCGGATTTTCCTGGTGCGCCGGTACCTGGCGATGGATGTGATCTTGCCGTACGTGGTGTGGATCACCTTGCTCGCCTGGCTGATGGACTGGGGTCTCAAGCACCTGACCCGGCGAGCGTTCCCCTGGTATGAGGGGGCGAAGGCATGAGCTTCATCAAGGTCAATAACGTCTGGCAGCAGTACGCCGATCAGGTGGTGCTCGAACGCTTGAACCTGAGCGTCGCCGAAGGCGAGTTCTGCACGCTGGTGGGGGCGTCGGGTTGTGGCAAATCAACCTTTCTGCGGCTGCTGTTGGGCCAGGAGCGCGCCAGTCGCGGGCAGATTCTGCTGGACGGTGAGCCTCTGGCCGGTGAGCCGGATGCCAGCCGTGGCGTGGTGTTCCAGCGTTACTCAGTGTTCCCGCACCTGACGGTGCTGAACAACGTTGCCCTGGGCCTGGAACTGCCGCGCTCGCCGCTGCTGGGGCGCCTGTTCGGCAGCGCCAAACGCCAGGCCCGTGAAGAGGCCGCGCATCTGCTGAACAAGGTTGGCCTCGGCCATGCACTGGACAAATACCCGGCGCAGTTGTCCGGGGGCATGCAACAGCGGCTGGCCATCGCCCAGGCGCTGATCATGAAACCCCGTGTCTTGCTGCTGGACGAACCCTTCGGCGCACTCGATCCCGGCATTCGCAAAGACATGCACGCCCTGTTGCTGGAGCTGTGGCGCGAGACCCGCTTGACGGTGTTCATGGTCACCCATGACCTGTCCGAAGGATTCAGCCTCGGCACACGCCTGCTGGTGTTCGACAAGGTTCGCGTCGATCCCCATGCCCCCGGCGCCTATGGCGCGCGCATCACCTACGACATTCCACTGAACAGCGACCGCCGCACCGCCCGTGCCGCCGTCGACGCCCTGCCCGCCGAACTGGCCGGCGCATTGCGTATCGCTTGAAAGGAGTTTTCCCATGACCGATTCGACCCAATTGTTTCCTCCCTTCGCCGAAGAGCTGCTGCCCGGTGGCGGCCACCGTTCCTTCGTGCTCAAGCGCGGTCAACTGCTGCGCCTGACCGATCTGCGCGGCGGAGCCAACGTGAGCCTGACGCTGCTCAATGCCAATGAGAAAACCGAGCGCCTGAACCTGCCCGACAGCCTCAAATGCCAACACACCGCCAAACTCACCACCGGCCATTGCCTGTACTCGGACATGGGCCGGGTGCTGGCGGCGATCACCGCCGACACGTGCGGCTGGAGCGATAGCCTTGGCGGTGTGCTCTGCGCCGAGGAAGTGGCCGAAAAATACGGCCAGGGCCGCTATCAGGAACTGCGTAACGGGTTCTTTCGCAACGGCACCGACAACCTGTTGGTGGAGCTGGGCAAATGGGGGTTGGGCCTGTCCGACCTGCTGATGACCCTCAACCTGTTCAGCCGGGTCGATGTCGATGAGGCCGGCAACTTTCACTTCGTTGAAGGCAACGCCAAGGCCGGCGATTACATCGAACTCTACGCACCGATGGACACCCTGGTGGTACTGACTGCGCTGCAACACCCGATGGACCCGAACCCGCAATACGCCCCGCAACCGCTCAAGCTCAGCTGGATGAACGCCGAGCCCAGCGTGGCCGAGCACTGCCGCAACTCGCGCCCGGAAAACCAGCGCGGCTTCATCAACACCGACCGCCTGTTCGCCTGAGGATAGCTGCCATGTCACTTGCCATCGCCACCCTGCAAAAGCAGCCCGATGCCGCCATCTACCGCGCCACCATCCCCGCCGGGGAACCCTGGCTGGTGGAGGTCAAGGCCGGCCAGACCCTGCGCATCCTCGACCTGGAAGGCAACCAGGCGGTCGATACGCTGTTCTACAGCCTGGCCAATCCTAAGGAACGCTACGACGTGCAGCGCACCCTGCGCCGGCAGAACAGCGTGTACCTGAGCACCGGCAGCGTGCTGTATTCCAACCTCGGCCGGCCCATGCTGACCATCGTTGAAGACACCTGCGGGCGCCACGACACCCTCGGTGGCGCCTGCGCCCAGGAAAGCAACACCGTGCGCTACGCCCTGGAAAAACGCTACATGCACAGTTGCCGCGACAACTACCTGCGGGCCTGCGCCCACGACGGTCGTCTGGGCAAGGGCGACATCGGACCGAACATCAACTTCTTCATGAACGTGCCGGTCACCGCCGACGGCGGCCTGACGTTCGAGGACGGGATTTCGGCGCCCGGCAAATACGTCGACCTGCGGGCCGAGATGGACGTGATCGTCCTGATCTCCAACTGCCCGCAACTGAACAACCCGTGCAACGCCTACAACCCCACGCCAGCGGAGCTTTTGATATGGAACTGAAACTCACCCGCCTGCGCCGCTGGCTGTTTGCGTTGTGCCAGAGCCGGTCGGGGCAGTGCATCAAATAAACACTGATTTCATGAACACCCTCGCTCCCACAGGGGAGTCGGGTGTTTGGAGGTTTCGCCACCAGGGACGACCCCGGCGGCCATCGAAAACTGCGGGACGGCCCGCATCCCAGTTCAGGCTGACAGTCATGCCTGAGGGGGTTACGCCATGTTCAAAAAAATCCTCATCGCCAACCGTGGCGCCATTGCCTGCCGGATCCTGCGGACCCTGCGCGAGCTGAAGGTCGAAGGCGTCGCGGTGTATTCCCAGGCCGATGCGGCCAGCTTGCATATCCTGCAGGCCGACGAAGCCCACTGCCTGGGCGAAGGTGCGGCGGTCGGTACGTATCTGGCGGTGGACAAGCTGCTGGCAATCGCCAAAAGCAGCGGCGCGACGGCGATCCATCCCGGCTACGGCTTTCTCTCGGAAAACGCCGCCTTCGCGCAGGCCTGCGAGGCCGCCGGCATCGCTTTCATCGGCCCGACGCCAGAGCAACTGCGTGTGTTCGGCCTCAAGCACACCGCCCGCGACCTGGCTCGCCGGCACGGCGTGCCACTGCTCGAAGGCAGCGAACTGCTCGACAGCCTCGACGCCGCGCTACTGGCCGCCAACCAGGTCGGCTATCCGGTCATGCTCAAAAGCACCGCCGGGGGCGGTGGCATCGGCATGCGTGTCTGTCGCGATGCCGCCGAGTTGAGCGAGTCATTCGAAGCGGTCAAGCGCTTGGGCCAGAACAACTTCAGCGATGCCGGCGTGTTCATCGAGAAGTACATCGAGCGGGCTCGACATCTTGAGGTTCAGGTATTCGGCGACGGCCAGGGCCAGGTGATCGCACTGGGCGTGCGCGACTGCTCGGTGCAGCGGCGCAACCAGAAAGTCATCGAAGAAACCCCTGCGCCCAACTTGCCCGAAGGTATGGCCGAGGAGCTCTGCGCAGCGGCGATCCAACTGGCCCAGGCGGTCAACTACCGCAGCGCCGGCACCGTGGAGTTCGTGTTCGACAGTGACGCCGGGCGCTTTTACTTTCTGGAAGTGAACACCCGCCTGCAAGTGGAACACGGCGTCACCGAACAAGTGTGGAACGTCGACCTGGTGCGCTGGATGGTGCAACTGGCTGCCGGGGATCTGCCGCCCCTGAGCGAGTTGAGCCAGGGGTTGCGAGCCCAGGGCCATGCGATTCAGGCGCGCGTGTATGCCGAGGATCCAGGCCGGGACTTCCAGCCGAGTCCGGGGCTGCTGACCGCTGTGCAATGGCCGCCAGCCGACGGCAAACAACTGCGCATCGACACCTGGGTCGAGGCCGGCTGCCAGATTGCGCCCTACTTCGACCCGATGATCGCCAAAGTCATTCGTTGGGCGCCGACCCGTGAGCAGGCACGCCTGGGCTTGCATCAAGCGCTGAATGAAAGCCTGTTGTACGGCGTGGAAACCAACCGCGACTACCTGCAACAGATTCTCCTCGATGCACCCTTTGCCAGCGGCCAGCCCTGGACTCGCTGCCTTGAGGCGCTGGTCTATCGCGCCCACACTTTTGAAGTGCTCAGCCCCGGCACCCAGACCAGCATTCAAGACTACCCCGGCCGACTCGGCTATTGGGCGGTGGGTGTTCCGCCATCGGGACCGATGGACAGCCGCTCGCTGCGCCTGGGCAATCGCCTGCTGGGCAATGAAGAAGGCGCCGCGGCGCTGGAAATCACCATGAGCGGGCCGTTGCTGCGTTTCAACTGCGCTGCCAGGGTGGCCGTGACCGGCGCAGTCATTGCGCTGACCCTCGATGGCGAAGCTGTGCCGATGAACACTGCCCTGTCGATTCCTGCCGGTTCCACCCTGGCGATCGGCACCATCGTCGGCGCCGGGGCGCGCAGTTACTTGTGCCTGCAAGGCGGCGTGCAAGTGCCGGATTACCTGGGCAGTAAAAGCACCTTCACCCTCGGCCAGTTCGGCGGCCATGGGGGTCGGGCCTTGTGTACCGGCGACGTGTTACACCTGGCGCCCCTGGATGAGCGCGCGACCGTGGCGCACACGAGCGAACCCACTCTGGAGCTGCCCGACGTGCGGCAGATCCGCGTGATTTACGGCCCCCATGGCGCGCCGGAATACTTCACCGAGCGCTACATCCACACCTTCTTCGATACGGCCTGGGAAGTGCATTTCAACTCCAGCCGAACCGGCGTGCGCCTGATCGGGCCGAAACCCGAATGGGTACGCGCCGACGGCGGCGAGGCCGGACTGCACCCATCCAACATCCATGACAACCCGTATGCCATCGGCGCCGTGGACTTCACCGGCGACATGCCCGTCATCCTCGGTCCCGACGGCCCCAGCCTGGGTGGTTTCGTCTGCCCGGTGACGGTGATCGAGGCGGATCTTTGGCAACTGGGGCAACTGAAGGCCGGGGACAGGGTGCGGTTTGTGCCGGTGGACCTGAAGACCGCCCGCTCTCTGACCTTGGAATGGAATCAATGTGGGAGCGAGCCTGCTCGCGATGAAGTGGATGCGGAGTCTGATCTGGCCCCATCGCGAGCAGGCTCGCTCCCACAGGGGTTTGGGTCGCCTGTGGTGTTGGATATCGGTCAGGACGATACCCGTCTGGTGGCCAGATTGGCCGGCGACACACACCTGCTGCTAGAGATAGGCGCTCCCGAACTGGATCTGGTGCTGCGTTTTCGCGCCCATGCCTTGATGCAGGCGCTGGAGCACAAACAGTTGCCCGGCGTAATCGACCTCACGCCGGGCATTCGTTCGTTGCAAGTGCATTACCAACCCGAACAACTGCCGCTGGCCGAACTACTGCAAATCCTCAGCGGTGAATGGGACGCGGTGTGCGCCGCGCAGGATCTGCAGGTGCCGTCACGCATCGTGCATCTGCCGCTGTCCTGGGACGATCCGGCCTGCCAGCTGGCCATCGAAAAATACATGACCACGGTGCGCAAGGACGCGCCCTGGTGCCCGAGCAACCTGGAGTTCATCCGCCGTATCAACGACCTGCCCAACCTCGACGCAGTGCAACGCACGGTGTTCGACGCCAGCTACCTGGTGATGGGCCTTGGGGATGTCTACCTCGGCGCGCCGGTCGCCACGCCACTGGACCCTCGGCATCGGCTGGTGACCACCAAATACAATCCGGCCCGCACCTGGACTGCGGAAAACTCGGTGGGCATCGGCGGTGCGTACATGTGTGTGTACGGCATGGAAGGCCCAGGTGGATATCAGTTCGTCGGGCGCACGTTGCAGATGTGGAATCGTTATCGCGATGTCGCCGCATTCGACGGCAAACCCTGGCTGTTGCGGTTCTTCGACCAGATCCGCTTCTACCCGGTCAGCGCCGATGAACTGCTGCGCATCCGCCGGGACTTCCCGCTGGGCCGCTTCGACCTGAACATCGAACACGGTCAACTCAACCTTGCTGATTACCAGCGCTTCCTGGCGCAGGAGGCGGACAGCATCGCCGCGTTCCGAGCGCAGCAACAAGGCGCCTTCAATGCCGAGCGCGAGCGCTGGATCGCCAGTGGCCAGGCACACTTCGACAGCGAAGAACCGGCACCCGCGCCCAGCGAAGATTCGCTGCTGAGCGAAGATCAACTCAGTGTCGATAGCCACATCGCTGGCAATCTCTGGCAGGTCCAGGTGCAGGTGGATGCTCGGGTCAGCGCGGGTGACGTACTGGTGATTCTGGAGTCGATGAAGATGGAGATCCCACTCCTCGCCCCCGTGTCCGGAGTGGTGCGCCAGATTCGTGTACAGCCCGGCTCGGCGGTGCGCGCCGGACAACGTGTGGTGGTGCTGGAACGTGACTGAACTCAATCAAAGGATTAATGCCATGACCCCGTCTTTACGCCTGGACGATTTGCGCGACGCCTACCGCAGCGGCGAACTTACACCTCGCAATTTACTGTTGAGCCTGCGGGAAAAAGCCGCGGCGCTGAACCCGGACTACCACCTGTTCATCCACCTGCTGACGCCCGAGGAGCTGGAACCTTACCTCGTCGCGCTGGAGGGCCAGGATCTGGAAAACCTGCCGCTGTATGGCGTGCCGTTCGCGATCAAGGACAACATCGACCTGGCAGGTATTCCCACCACGGCCGCCTGCCCGGCGTTCAGCTACGTGCCGCAACGTTCGGCCACCCTTGTCGAGCAGCTACTGGCCTTGGGCGCGATTCCTCTGGGCAAGACCAATCTCGACCAGTTCGCCACCGGGCTCAACGGCACCCGCTCGCCTTACGGTGCCTGTCGCAATAGCGTGCTGCCCGACTATCCGGCCGGCGGTTCAAGCGCCGGCTCATCACTGGCGGTGGCCCTGGGTGTGGCAAGTTTTGCCCTGGGCACCGATACCGCTGGTTCGGGTCGGGTGCCGGCGGCGCTGAACAATCTGCTGGGTTTGAAGGCCACCAAAGGATTGATTTCCACGGCGGGTGTGGTGCCGGCCTGTCGCACGCTGGACTGCGTCACGACCTTCACCGCAACGGCGCGGGAAGCCAGCCAGTTACTGGCGCTGACAGCCCATCTCGACCCACGCGATGAGTACAGCCGCCGCAACCCGCTGTGGAACGACGGCTCTGCGTTCGGCGCGCCACGCAGCTTTCGCTTCGGCGTGCCTCGTGGGCAAGACCTGGCTTTTTTCGGCTGCCACGAAGGTCCACAACTGTTTCAAGCGGCCATCGAGCGCCTCAAGGGCCTGGGCGGCGAAGCGGTGGAACTGGACCTGTCCCCGTTTCTGGAAGCCGCCCGGCTCCTTTATGAAGGGCCTTGGGTGGCTGAGCGCTACAGCGTTGCCGGGGAGTTGATGGAGCGCGAGCCCGATGCCGTACTGCCAGTTATCCGCGCCGTATTGGCGAAAGCGCCTACCGTGGATGGCGTACAAACCTTCCGTGCCCAGTACCGTTTGCAAGCGCTCAAAGCCCAATGCGATCGCGTCATGGAAACGCTCGATTGCGTCCTCACCCCGACCATCGGTCGCCCGGTGACCCTCGCCGAACTGGCCGCCGAACCAGTGCTGCGCAACTCGGAGCTGGGTTACTACACCAACTTCATGAACCTGCTGGACTACGCTGCCGTCGCTGTTCCCAGCGCATTCATGGCTAACGGCTTGCCTTGGGGCGTGACGCTGTTCGGTCGGGCCTTCACCGATCAATACCTGTTAAGCGTCGCCGATGCCTTGCAGCGCCAGCAAGCGCCGGCCGTGCCAGCGCCCGCCAACCCGGCTCGCCATGACCGGGCGCGGCTGGTGGTGTGCGGGGCGCATCTGAACGGTTTGGCGCTGAACTGGCAGCTCCAGCAACGCGGAGCCCGTCTGATCGAGGCCACCCACAGCTCAGCCGATTACCGTCTCTACGCACTGGCCGGTGGCCCGCCTCTGCGTCCCGGCATGCTGCGGGTCAGTGAAGGCGGCGTGGCCATCGAGGTGGAGGTTTGGGAATTGCCGAGCAGCGAACTCGGTTCGTTCCTGACCGGCATCCCCGCGCCGCTTGGGCTGGGCAAGGTACAACTGGCCGACGGCCGCTGGGAAAGCGGATTCATTTGTGAGCCGTATGGTTTGACGGACGCGCAGGACATCAGCCATTTGGGGGGATGGCGGGCTTATTTAGACAGTCTGAAAAAGTTGTGATTGTGTGGCGAGGGAGCTTGCTCCCGCTCGGCTGCGTAGCAGACGCTTTTGCGGTCGCTGCACAGCCCAACGGGGCGGTGCGACATTTCGGTAAATCCCTCGCCACCCTTTACAAACCTGCAAATCCGAGCACCTTTTCCTACAAGGCCACTAAACTGATTTCATTGGGTCTGCGCCAAGGAAATCGCCATGTCGCTCCGTTCGCCGTTGTATTCCCAGCGCAAGCCGCTCCTGCTCGTGGCGGGGCTGCTAGGTGCAGGCTTTCTGATCATTTCATTGTTGGGCTACCACGCTGCCAACACTTCGGTACGGGACCACACGCTCAGGATGCTGTACCTGAACCTGCTGATCGGCCTGCTCGTGACGCTGGCGGTGTTGGCAATCCTTTATCAATTGATCAGCAGCTACCAACGCCGCATCGACGCCCAGGCGACCCTCGACAGCCTGACTGAACTTCCCAACCGCCGAGGCTTCGACCTGTTGGCGGTACAAGCCCTGCACGAAGCCCAACGTGAACCCCAACCCCTGGCGGCGCTGCTGCTGGAACTGGACGAGTTCAAGCGACTGGACTCCACCCATGGTCACATCGCCAGCGACCAGTTGTTGACCGGGTTCGCTCGCGACTTGACCGACAGCCTGCGGCATTCGGACATCGTGTGTCGCTGGAGTGGCGAGACGTTTATTGTGCTGCTCAAGGACACCGACGGGCAGAACGGTCTGAAGATCGCTGAGAAAATTCGTCAACGGATCGAACAACAACGTTATTTCTGCAGTGGCAAAGAGCTGCGGGTCACCGTCAGCATCGGCCTCACCACCTTGCAGGGTGAAGACACCTTGCACAGCCTACTGTCGCGGACCGATCATGCGCTGCAACGCGCCCGGCAAACCGGGAACAACCGAACCTGTGTACAGATGCCTCATTCCAGCTATGAATAAACCCGACTTGTGCCCGGCCTGTGGCGCCAGCAATGACTGCACCCTGGCCGACCCACGAACCGCCGACCGCGCCTGCTGGTGTTACGGCGTGAGCATCGACCCGGCCGTGCTTGAAGCATTGCCGGCCGAGCTGCGCGATCAGTCCTGCCTGTGCCCACGTTGCGCCCAGGTCGAAACCCAGTTGCGGGCCAAGCCGCAGCCGATCGCGTAAGATGCCCGCCCTTCGCTCTCTTGCCTGACCTGCCCCATGCGCCTTGACCGCTTCCTCAGTAATCTGCCGCGTTTCAATCGCCAACAAGTCCGGTTATTGTTGGTGGAACGCCGAGTGCGGATCGACGGGCAGATCATCAGCGACCCTCATGCACAGGTGCGCGAATTCAGCCGGGTCGAAGTCGATGAACAGGTGCTGCAAGCCGGTCGCCCACCCCGATATTTCATGCTGCACAAACCGCCCGGTTGCGTCAGCGCCACCCGCGACCCGCAACACCCCACCGTGCTGGACCTGCTGGATGAGCCAGACAAGGACGACCTGCACATCGCCGGGCGGCTGGACTTCAACACCACCGGGCTGATGCTGATCACCAATGACGGCAGTTGGTCACGGCGCCTGACCCAACCGCAGACCAAACTGCCCAAGGTCTATTACGTCGAGACCGAGCAACTCATCACCGCCGAATACGCCGTCACCTTCGCACGCGGGCTGTACTTCGCTTTCGAAAACCTCACCACCCAGCCTGCGGAACTGCTACTGCTGGGGCCAAGATCGGCGCGACTGAGCATCGTTGAAGGCCGCTATCACCAGGTCAAACGCATGTTCGGCCACTTCGACAACAAGGTGTTGCGCCTGCACCGTGAACGCATGGGACCGCTGCTGCTGGACGCCGAACTTGAGCCGGGCCAATACCGTGCCCTGAGCCCTGAAGAGATCCAGCTGATCTGATCGTATGACCGCTCGGCAGAAGTGTCGGACAATTGTCAAACAACACTTGCGCGACGGCCGGTCCACTGCTTGAATCAAACCGTCGGCCGAAATGTGACCGATGAGTCACCACATACTTCCAAGAAACTTTTTGCCGGCCGGAGCCTCCTCGGGTTCCTTCTTAACTCCGGCAAACTGCCCGCCATAACAATACCCGTCGACCGGCTTTCGTGGATCGACATGGGCCTTATCTTTCAGGCGTATGCCTACCTGTCACATTGCTCGTGCAATCTCATTGCGCGCATACCCGCTTGCCAGGAGTCTTATGACATGAGGCCAGAAATCGCTGTGCTGGATATACAGGGTCAGTATCGGGTTTACACGGAGTTCTATCGCGCAGACGCCGCGCAAAAGACCATCATCCTGGTCAACGGCTCGATGGCCACCACCGCGTCGTTTGCACAGACCGCCAAAAACCTCTACCCGCAATTCAACGTCGTGCTGTACGACCAACCCTATGCGGGCAAGTCCAAGCCCCACAACCGCCATGAAAAAATGCTGACCAAAGAGATCGAAGGCCAGATCCTCCTGGAGTTGATCGATCACTTTGCCGCAGAGCATGTGCTGTCTTTTTCCTGGGGCGGCGCCGCCACCCTCACCGCCTTGGCCCAGCGTCCACGGCGCATCGAAAAAGCGGTGATCAGCTCGTTCTCCCCAGTGCTCAATGCACCGATGCGCGACTACCTGGAACGCGGCTTGGATTACCTGGGCAGCCTGGACGGCGACCGCGTGGGACACCTGGTCAACAGCACCATCGGCAAACACTTGCCGCCGCTGTTCAAGCGCTTCAACTATCGCCACGTCAGCAGCCTGGCCGAGCACGAATATGGGCAGATGCATTTCCACATCAACGACGTGCTCCACAGCGACCGGTTGTGCTACGTCAACGCGGCGAAAAAAATCAACGTGCCGGTGCTGTTCCTGAACGGCGAATGGGACGAATACACCTCAGCCAGCGATGCCAAGGTTTTCGCCGACCACGTGCAGCACAGCACCTTCAGCACGCTGCAAGCCACGGGGCATTTCCTGGACATGGAACACAAAGCCGCCTGCCGCGACAGCCGTGATGCCCTGCTGGGTTTCCTCAAGCAGCCCCATCAAGAAAGCCGACCGCGCTACAACTACGTGCAGGACTACCATGCCCTGGCTATGTGAAACCGAGTCCTCGCGAGCAAGCCCCGCCCTGCCCCAACAGACACGGGGCTTGCCCGCGAACGACCGCTCTGGTTTGAGGTTTGCGTAGACGCATCACCGCTGCGCCCGTAAAGAAAAACTTCAAATCCGCGCCCACATCTGGTACAAAGTCAGCCGCTCTGAGCGGGTGTCGTATAATGGCATTACTCCAGCTTCCCAAGCTGATAACGAGGGTTCGATTCCCTTCACCCGCTCCAATCGAATTCTGGTCTCACGCCGTGTGGTTTTGGCGGGGGATACGAAAAAAACCGGCTCTTGGTGGCCGGTTTTTTTTCGTCCGCAGTTTGTTGGGCTCCGCCCTTAAAGCACAGTGCTTGCAGTAATACCGACCCAGGATAAGAGCGAAGAAAACTCGACCTGTTTAATTTTCGTAAACACATCCGGCGAAGACACGTTTAAATACATTCCACGTTACGCCCTAGAGGCTACGAGACCTTGCGTCCTTACTTACGCGTGCGTCAGAATCCGCCGGCTTGTGCGCTTTCCCCCCGGCCCCTATCGTTTACCTGCCACTGCCCATCAGTGGTCGGGTTTAGTCGCTCGGTCGGTTTTAGTAAAGTGCATGAGTACCATTCAGTCAGGTCATTCTATTCCTGCACTTGATGGTGGTTGTGCGCAGGGCGCCCTTGGGCGCGCCGGGTTTGCTAATTCCACCGGTCGACTAACCTGCGTACAGCCGCCACCCTCTTTTAGTCGAGAACGGTTGCGGCCCCAACTCTGGAATTAGACATATGTTCAAGGTTACCCCCAACCCCCCGGATATCGATTCGGTACTCTACGGCGACTCTCTCGACCCTGAAAAGTTGAAAGAGGCGGCAGACCGCGCACTCAAGCACTACCTGAACCCGGGGGCGCCGAAAACGCAGATACGGCCCCGCAAGCCCAGCACGATCTTCACCATCGACGCAGCGGTGGATGACGAAACGTTGCTCGTTGAGGCGTGCGAATCCTTGGCATCCGCCAGCGTGATGGTCAGCGACCTCACCGACTTGACGGACGGCCCACAACGCCAAACGATGCTGGTGTTGCAACGGGTCATCATGTTGGGTGAGTTAGCGGTCAATCGAGTACTGGATAACCACAAGCCTGGCTAATCGCCAGGGGTTGTTGTGGGGGCACTTGCGCCCCCCCAACAGTCATTCAGTCCAACAACGAAGCCTGTTTGAGCAATTCGAAAAGTCCTTCAGGGACTAGCGCAGACGTAGCGGTGAAGCTGGAACCCAGGCACCACGTGGCTTTGAACGAAGCACCATTGCTTTCATGACCGTCTAACCAAGATCGCTCATAGACGTCTACATCATCAAACCTTGCATCGTAGACCTGGACTATTTCGTGTCCTGGCTTGCCTGCGTAGGTGAAAATGCTTTCCAAAGTGCCAATCAATCGAACATCACTGATCGAAAGAGCCAGTTCTTCCTGCACTTCACGGACGATGGCATCGATACCTCGTTCGCCGAACTCAATGCCGCCGCCAATAGGGCGAAAGAGGGTTCGCTGTTCAACGGAGTCATAGAATTGGTTAACCAGTATTTTTCCGTGATGATGAAAGATACAGAGCGCGAGGGCACGAATGCGTGGTTCTGACATGAGTAAAATTCCCTTTTTGACTTGATGAGCTGACGGCACTGGATTCCCTCAACTTGAGGCAGAAATCCAGTAGCGGTCAGATCGCGACCCACAATACTCAATGTGCGAACAGACATTCTAAGCGGAGCTTGGCTGCCAATTATGCGCAAGCAGCTCGCCAATTTCACTTGTCCCCGTGTGTGAGCGCGAAATCAATCGCTGGCTCGAACTGGCCGACAAAGCCAGTGGCTGATCAGAGTCACAACACCCACCACCAGCCCCGCCAGCAACGCGCCACCCGCCGCAGGTTGCGCACAGCAGGCACCTCAAAGCGTCGATAGGCTGGTGAGCGGTAGTATGACGGGCGGACGGTTTGCCGATTACCCTCTGCTATATAGTTTGTCCGACGATGGCTGTCCGGCGCGAAAGGCCGTAATCGGCCATTTGCGGCCTGTTGCAAAGGTGGGCTACCGATCTATAGCTGCATCCTTTCTTTATCAGAATCAGGTCGAAGGCTCACACCGACAAGCTAAAGTTTTTCGTACATCACCTCGAATTCTTCACCCAATTCCTGTTGGATGAATTTCAGTAATTTAGCGGCGGCCTCGTCAAATTTTGCGTAATCGTCTTCACTCCAAGGGCCGGGATCTGGTGGGTAATCCCAGTTCAGCGAGGTGTCATGCCACTGTGAAAGCTCGTTAAGCATTGCCTGGACTTCGTTACTGAGTGGTAGCCTCTCTTCAATAGGCCCTACAGAAAATTTATCCCGGGCAATATTGTTTCCACACCAAAGGCAACCGCCGCCCCATTCGAACATTAAGCGAACACGATAGCGTTCTGCCCCCATCATTGGGCTCCATTTTTTTGTGGGTACATGGTGCGCACAATAGGCTGGCAAAGATATCCACGCTAGGCCAGCAACTGGACGCAGGGTTTCTTCAATTTCCGTCAATCGACAGTCCGACTTCAGCGACGCCCTCCCACACTGAAATACCTTGCAACTCTTGCCTGATTGAGAAATCCCACGCGCTTTTCTAAATTTTTTCCCACAACGCCGGGCCCCTCTGACAGCGAATCGCTGCCATGTCGGAGTTGCAGTTTGTACAACTTCGACACTGAGAGGAGGGGCTTATGACTGCCCTAGAACCGTTCTTTTTTGCCGAGTTTCTCGGCACCGCTACTTGGTTGTGGCTCGTTTTTATCAGCATCGTTATCAGCCTGTTGGTCTTCGACCTCGGGGTGCTACACCGTGAGCATCGAGAAATCGGCGTTCGTGAAAGCCTGCTGCTGTCTGCTGGCTATATCACGGCCAGCTTGCTGTTTGGGCTCTGGGTCTGGCAGGTCAAGGGCGGTGATGCCGGGATGGATTTCTACACAGGCTTTCTGATCGAGAAATCGTTGTCGATGGACAACGTATTTCTTATGGCGATGATCTTCAGCTTTCTCTCAATCCCGCGTAAGTATCAGCACGAGGTGCTGTTCTGGGGCATTCTCGGTGTGATAGTGCTGCGCGCGATCATGATTGGCCTAGGTGCGGCGCTGATCGCCGAGTTCAGCTGGATTCTCTATGTGTTCGGCATCTTCCTGCTGTTGACCGGGGCCAAGATGCTGTTCAGCAAGATCGATGACCATCCGGACCTTAGTGAAAACCTGCTGGTGAAGTTCCTGCACAAGCACATGCGGGTGACCGATCGCTTGCATGAAGGGCGCTTCTTCGTCCGTCAGGCGGATGCCAGTGGGAAGTCCGTGCTCTGGGTGACGCCGTTGTTCCTGGCCCTGGTGCTGATTGAATGTGCCGACTTGGTGTTCGCTGTGGACAGCGTGCCGGCGATCTTTGCCATCACCCAGGATCCCTTCATCGTCTACACCTCTAACATCTTCGCCATCCTTGGCCTGCGTGCGTTGTATTTCGCTCTGGCGGCGATGATTCACCGCTTCGCCTATCTCAAGTACGCCCTGGCGCTTGTGCTGGTGTTTATCGGCGGCAAGATCTTCCTGGTCGGCATCATCGGCAAGATTGCGCCGGTGATTTCCCTGAGCGTGACCCTGGCTTTGCTGCTGGGCGGTGTGCTGCTATCGCTTTGGAAAACCCGCGACCAGGCCTCTGCTCGCTCGCAGGTTTAGATCCAAACAGGCGGCGGCCGCTACACGAAAACAATATTTGCAACTGCCATCGGGGGCCATAGGCCGATGTCGTTGAATGGGTGAGGGGCAGCCGAAAGTGAGCCGCCCCTCGTCACTTAAACGCGATGTACTGTTGTGTAGGCGCGTTGGTGAATAGTCCGCCCCCCTTCGATGCGTTCTCGAATGCAGACGCGAATTGGTAGAGTCCGATATCGTTCATCTGCACGACCTTGCTTTCATTTGCCGATCCGTGGAGCGAGTGAAAGACAATGCCTCGAACGGGAATCCCCCCTGGGTTGATTAATGCGTTGAGGATTTTTACAGGTAAATCCGTCTTCGTTTCAGGCCCTATGTACGATGCGTTTTTGCTTGCCATATTGATAAGGCACCAGAACAACCATTTGGGTGACATTTGCTGGCCGGTGCTGGGATGACCCAGTGTCGCGTTGACGCTTCCTTTCGCTTCAACAATCAGGTACTCAATTACGTTGCCTGTGCGCATGTCCCGTTTGACCCAAATCTGGTCTATTCCATTGGGGCGCATCCCGTTTGCGGACTTCCCCATTTTCATCTGGTAGTCCGTGCCATACGCGGTGATCAGGAGTTTGCTTGCTGCATATTCCCCGCGGGCCGACGTTATAGACTGCGGGGTCTTCAGATCTCCACGAAGGTTCGTGTAGTGGGTGCTCAAGCGATTTCCAGATTTGACATCGTTTCTTTTGAACCGGTCCCAGCCGAGGCTGTGATCCTCCCCCCGAAGCCAGGTGTTCACCGCTTCCCTGGTCGTGGCGTCGAGCCTGGAAACGGCGTCGTAGTGATCCCACGCTTCTTTTGCCTGCCGACGCACGATCCCTTGCTGCCGTATATCCTCGAATGCCAGCAACATCTGCGCACGATGCGTCCGAATCCACTGCACATGCTGATTAGTTGAGTCGAACAGCGGATGACTATGGGCGCTACCTTGGGTATGACGCGCATCCCGCCTCAGTGCCTGTGAGATTTCAAGTTGGCCCTGCATGTCGAGTAGAACGAGTTGGTCGGCGCTGGAATTGCTCGGAAGGACGGTGTGACGGTTCACAATCTGGCTGATCAGGCTACTCTCGGGTGGATCCAGCAACTTTCGAATGCCTATCGTTCCAAGGGCTGTGTAAGGGTATTGCTGGCTCGATAAAAGCGTCAGGTTATTCGTGGTCAGATCCAGCGTAGGTTGGTCGCCCAGATAGAGATCTACTTTCAGACCGCCAGGCCGCCCCGCTTCCAGGTTGTTCAAGATGCGTTGATTCAACTGGTCGTTGGTGTCGGTATAACTTGTCAGCTGGTTCATATCAGGCGCCGTCCGTTGGCAAGGGTAAAGGCCGGATACAGAGCCGCAGTGAACGGTCGTTTACGGTCACTATCACTACGCGGGGCTTGATAGCAGCATAGAACACTGTGTCTGGAGTGTGAGTCTGAATTCAAAACCGGTGTAACGGGCGCTCAGGGGCATTCAGCGGGAATACGCGGATGCCTGCAAGAAGCCGCCTGCGCAAGCGGCATGACGCGAAATGGGCCGGCCGCACATCGCCAACATGCGCAGGGTGCTGGATCTCATTGTTTACAAGGTTCCGGTCAGTCGAAAAACCATCACCGTGCTCAATCAGAACCTTCAGTACCATAGCACCAGACTGAAGGCTATCCGCTCGGCCCTTAAAGGCCGTGAGTCACTACGCCAAAAGGTACAGTGATGGATGATAATCAGAGTCAAGGCTCACCAGTCCAGATGGTGAAGGTGAGATGCAATGCCCCACTCGCGTCAGCCCTCCGCTAACAAGCAGAAAATGGGTTGACGCACGTGGCAATTCTCTCTAGATTCATCCCCATCGAAGCGACTGACCAGATGAGATTGAGCGCTTCCCAGCGACGAAAGTCGTAACCGCGCAAGGCGGTTCGTAAGTGGTGTCTGGATCTGCTTTACCGAATACGAAAAAAGACGCCTGCGGCGTCTTTTTTCGTTTCTGTCTCTAACGCTTGGTCGATGTCGGCTGCCGCATGTGGATCTTACCGCACAGCAATATAAAGCCCATCCTGCCCAGTAATCGAGGCGGTTTGTCGGTTTGATGATAAGCGCTTTCAACGACAAGGTTCAGGTCCTGAGGCTTATCCTTGGCAGCCCGGCGTATCTCAAAAAACACGTGATAAGGTCCGTTCGGGTCTACGATCGTCATTGAGTACGCCCAATTGCGCAGCGCCGCCGTCTCGCGCACCTTGGCCTGGGGATGGTTTAGCGCTTGGATCACGGCCGGTAACATCAGCGACAGACGATAACGGGTTGCACAGAACGTACGCTGCCGCCCGGCCTGGTCGAGAACAATCTGCTGTCCGACCGGATGCGTGGCCTCGTCATACCCCTGACTGAAACAGTGGCTCGAAAAGGTGACGTGCACACCCAAATCACGTCCCGCCAAATCACTCTGTACTGTGAATGTAAACGGCTCAAGATGAGCAAAATCGTAAACCTGACCACCGATGGTCAGCGGTGGAAAATAGACGGTCACTGAGGTCTCCGTTCCGGCCAGCGAGTCAAAGTAAAATATCGAATAGTTCTGGGGAGGTTTGTAGGCAAACTCCGAGAGTTGCGTAGGGGGCACAGCAAACCCCATCCGATAGGCAGCAAAAAGCCCCGATGCTTTCGCACCGGGGCTTTTTGTGAATATCAATATCGGCTCGCCCCTTTCACGGTTTCCCGCTTATCCCGCTCCCTCGGGGGGGTGTCTGAGCGATAGAGAATCAAACATGCTTTGCGACAAAAGCGACGACGGCAAACAAGGTCAGAGCGAACACTGCACCGATGCTGAACGGCAACAACGTAACTCGCATTGTGGTCGGGGCAGGGCGTCTCATCTCTTCAGCTAACGCCTCTACCTCTTGATGCAATTGCTCGATGCTTGCTTGATAACTACGATGCGTAGGCATGTATCATTTTCCTCCGAGGCCGCAGGCCGTGCTGAGTCTGTGAACCATTTCGATCGAGCTCTAAATTATCGCGCTCGTTCTGAAGCATTGATCATCCTTCCAGGGTTTGAGCCACCGCCTCAGCGTCGCTTTCTGAGAAGCCAGCAAAATCTGTCGGACGTCCATCACTCATTGCCAATCGTGCAGCACATTTGCTAACCGCCAGCCTGAGTGTCCGCTTCAATCGAGTTGACACCCGCAAGATCATAAGCACCTGGATCGATTAGTTGTTTACGCATGGGTATGCAAGCCAATTGCAGCCCAGAGGGAGAGTTGTAAACACTTTGGGCACCTGCGGTGAAGCCACAACGGCGATAGAAAGCAGCAGCGTTTAGAGTCGCTTCAAGATGGATCTCAGCAAGTCCCCCCTCTCGGGCCAGATGCTCGAGATAACTGACCATACGTTTACCGATGCCCTGCCCCATGAACTGCGGCAGCACAAAGACTGCGCCCAGTTCACCGCTTTGGAAATCTATCAGACCTGTTCCAACGGGAACCCCATCCACCAACGCCAGGTGATAGTCCTTTTCCACCCACGCCCTGTACCCGTCCGTAAATGGCACAGAAGTCCAAGCCATCACTTGATCGTTCGTGTAAGCAGCAATGCACTGGTGCCGTATTGCTTGAACGCGGATATCAAAAGCAACCTGCGCGTCACCTTGTTTGGCTGGACGAACTTGTAGCATTTTCACACTCCTTTCCTTGGCGACTATGGACGGGAAATCAAGTAAACAAGCCCAGATCAATGCCTTCAGTGGCCAACGCACGTCGAACAGCCGGCCGCTCAATTACAAGGCTCATGGTATGTGCCCACATCGGATAGTTCTTGCTCATATCCAGGCCGATCCATTTTCCCCAAAGCCAGAACACCAGAAGCACGGGATGCACGATCGTGAAGCTTTTAGGATCGGGCAATGCCCTCAACTGATGTTCGATAAAGGCATAGTCCCGCTCGACATTCTTTATGCCCATTGCAATCACATTGGGAAAGCACGAGGGATCGTCGAGGACTCGCTGGGGCCTCCAGATCTGTCCGTATGCCAATGTATGCACGGTGCCCGACAGCCAATTCAACCATTCGATACAACGTGCCTGCGCGCCAGGCTCGCAAGGAAGGAGGTGGCCTTCCGGATGCCGGGCTGCGAGAAAAAACAGAATGGCGGGCAGCTCGGTCAGGACATCACCGACGCCGCCGATATCCGCCGAACTTGATTGCAAGGCAGGCACTCGCCCCTTCGGGTTGATCGATAAATATTCGGGCGTCTGGGTCCCGCTGCCTTTGAGTGCAGAACGTAATTCCAATTCGAAGGGCAGCCCCAACTCTTCCAAGATTATATGGGCCGCCAACGAACAGGCGCCGGGAGAATAGTAAAGCCGGTACATATGCATTCCTTGGATATCCTTATCGAGGCGCAGATTAGCCGCCGTAACTATTCAGCCCCCCGGCAAATGCCCCAACGGCAGCGCCCCGGGAGTCTTCACCGTATGAATCGCAAAATTACTCCGGATGTCACTCACCCCCGGCAACTTCAGTAGCCGCCCAGTGAGAAAACGGTCGTAGGCGCGCAAGTCCGGCACCACCACTTGCAACAGAAAGTCCGATTCGCCTGAGACCAGAAATGCTGAAATCACCTCCGGCAACGCCGTGACCGCTTGGCGAAATGCTTCGGCCTGTTCGTCGTTGTGCCGTTCAACCTTGACGCCGACAAAGATCGTCAACCCAAGTCCTACTTCATCACGGTCGAGGATGGCTTGGTAACCGCGAATGACGCCGGCTTCTTCCAGCATCCGCACGCGGCGCAGGCATGGCGACGCGGACAGGCCGATTTCCTCCGCCAACTGCACGTTGCTCAAGCGGCCGTCGCGTTGCAGCGCGGCGAGGATTTTGCGATCGAAGGCGTCCAGTTTCATGGATTGGTAGTTTCCGATTGAACTTCACGATTACTTGGCAGGTTATGCCAATTCCATAAGCTTTAGAAGCTGACTTCGCAACCACCTGCCCTGCCCCTCAGCCATAGACTGGCATTACCGAATTCGTCGATGCAGGGGGTGTGGTGTGGCAGAGCTCTGGTTGTTTTTGATGGCGTTAGTGGTGGTGTATCTGTTGCCTGGGCCGGACATGATCCTGCTTCTGCAAACCGGCGCCCGTCAGGGTAAGGGCGCGGCGCTGGCGACTGCGGTAGGCCTGGGGATCGCTCGGGGGTGTCATGTCGCGCTGGCAGCGTTGGGGCTTTCGGCGTTGTTCAAGACCGCGCCCTGGACCTTTGACGTGGTGCGCCTGGCCGGTGCCGCTTATTTGTTATGGATTGGTTTTCAATGCCTGCGGACTTCGCTGTTGCCAAGCTTTGAAGGGGCCGGCGTTGAGGCAGGAAGACGGCAGTGGCACCCGGCGATTCGGCGCGGGTTGTTGACCAACCTGCTCAATCCCAAGGCGCTGCTGTTTTGCTCGGTGCTTTTGCCACAGTTCATCGACCCACAGGGCGGGCCAGTGCTTGGGCAATTTGCAACCCTCGGCGTGGTGTTGGTCAGCGTCGGCTTGTTGTTTGATAGCGCCTATGCGCTGGTGGGCGTGGCGCTCGGTCGCTGGCTCCAGCGTTCTCCTTCGGCCCAGCGCCTGCAGCAGTGGCTATTTGGGAGTCTTTTGATTGGGTTTGCGGTGCGACTGGGCTTTGTGCAGCAGTTGTAGTGCTTTTGGACAGGCTGATTGGAGAAGAGCGAAGCAATCGGAGTCGAAAATCCGACCGACTTTTGGTGGTTATAGTGTTGATCATAAAAATCAAGTGGGTATAGTAACCACCAAGCACACCTCACAGAGGTGATGTGAATAGCCGATTTGCCAGTTGCCCTGCCCTCCCGGAGAACGATTGACATGCTTTACCCGATTGCAATTTCCATGGGCGATGAGAAGCACGCCTGGGGTGTTGAAGTACCGGATATTCCGGGTTGTTTTTCTGCTGGCGATGACCTGGACGATGCCATGGCGATGGCCCGCGAGGCGATTGAAGGGCACTTCGAGATTCTGGCTGAGGACGGCTCGCCGATTCCATCGGCCAATACAGTCACCTTACATGCGGCCAATGCGAAATACGCAGGTTGCACCTGGGCGCTGGTGGATATTGATGTGACCAAATATCTGGGCAAGGCGCAGAAGCTCAACATCACCTTGCCTGGTTATCTGCTGAACCGTATTGACGAGTACGTGCTGCACCATCCTGAAGAAAAAAGCCGTTCCGGGTTTCTGGCCTCGGCGGCGCTGAAGGTGTTGCAGCAAGGACGTTGAAAACCAACCTGCCCCAGCCCCTAACCCCTTGTGGGAGCGAGCCTGCTCGCGATGGCGCCATGTCAGCCAGGAACAATCCTGCTGATCTGCCCATCGCGAGCAGGCTCGCTCCCACAGTTTTTTTGCAAAAAGCCGGTTATTTTTTCTCCGAACCGGACTCCTGCATCTGCACCGACGACTTGGTGCCATCGGTGTTGTCCTTGGTCTCGTTGTCCGAGTTGTCGAAGCAGCCCTGCAGGGCGAACAGGCAACAGGTGAGGAAAAAGGTGCGCGTGAGATTCATGGTGTACTCCGATTGAGGGCTTTAAGCAGTGACCTCTGAATACGGTGAATGGTTGCGATGACCTTGCAGCTCAATGAACTTCAGGCTGCGCGGCAAATGTAAGTAGAATTTTCATCGCTTCATTGCTGTCACACCAGACAGGTAAGTCCCAGAAGGAAACGCAGCAATGAACTTCGCAAAAATCGCACAAAAACTGGCCCTGTGGGCAGGCAGTCCCAAGACGTTTTTGGGGGCGCTGGTGTTGCTGGTGCTCTGGGCCGCCAGCGGGCCGTTTTTCCAGTTCAACGATACCTGGCAACTGATCATCAACACCTCGACCACGATCATCACATTCCTGATGGTGTTCCTGATTCAGAACACACAGAACCGCGATACCGACATCTTGCATCTGAAGGTCGACGAATTGATCAGGGCGAACAAAAATGCACACGATGCAATGCTCGGGCTGGAGTCGCTGGACCTCAAGCAGTTGGAAGCGATGAGAAGACACTACCAAGCCATGGGTGAGAAGGAGGCCAAGAACCTCGGTGCCGAGCAAGGCCTGGAGCCAAAAAACAAGATCGATCTGAATCAGTGCTGAGACTGGCGCGCGAGCAGCCTTCGCCACTCGCGCGGCCAAGCGTGAAGTCAGGGCAGCGGATTACCGCCCGTCACGCCAAACACTTCCCCGGTGATGTAGCTCGACTCCTGTGACGCCAGCAGCACATAGAGCGGTGCACACTCGGCCGGTTGGCCTGGGCGCTTCATCGGAACTTGAGAACCAAAGGTGGGGATTTTCTCCTGGGGTTGTCCGCCGCTGGGTTGCAGCACGGTCCAGATCGGCCCCGGTGCCACGGCATTGACCCGTATCCCCTTGCTGATCACTTGCCCCGCCAGCGCCTTGGTGAATGCGACGATGGCCGCTTTGGTGGTAGCGTAGTCCAACAGGGTGGCGGACGGATCGTAGGATTGGATCGACGCGGTGTTGATAACCGTCGCCCCCGCCGGCATCAGCGGTACTGCGGCCTTGCAGATCCAGAACATCGCATAGATGTTGGTTTTCATGGTGTCATCGAATTGCGCGGTGGTGATATCGGCAATGTCTTTCTGTGCTTCCTGTTTACCCGCGACATTCACCAGGATATCCAGGCCACCCAGTTGCTCATGGGCGCTTTTCACCAGTTGGACGCAAAATTGCTCATCCTTCAGATCGCCCGGGATTGCAATCGCCTTGCGACCCTCGGCCTCGATCAGCTCGATGACTTGCCGCGCGTCACGCTCTTCGCTTGGCAGATAGTTGATCGCAACATCAGCGCCTTCCCGAGCGTAGGCAATGGCGGCGGCGCGACCGATGCCCGAGTCGCCACCGGTCACCAAAGCCTTGCGCCCTTCCAGGCGCCCGAAACCCTGGTAACTTTTTTCACCGTGATCGGGCTTGGGCACCATGTCCTGATCGATACCCGGTGGCGACTGCGGCTGGTCGGGGAAAGGGGGACGGGGATACTGGGTCAACGGGTTCTGCATCGCGTATTGGTTGGGTTCTCGGCGTGTGGACATCGAGCTTCTCCTTTTCGGCGGGCAAGGTGAGCCGGGGCGCAAGCGCCCTGGCCCTGAATGTTAAACGTGCGGCGAATCAGCGACTGGCCTGGAGCGCCCGGGCCATTTCGAGGTGGGTCTGCAACTTAGGCAGGGTTTCGTCGGCGAACGCCTTGATTTCCGGCACTTCCGTGGTCTTGGCCTGTTCCTGGATCTGCGCAATGGCTTCCTCGGTAGCCTTGACCTGGCTGGCGGCATAGGCAGCCTCGAACGACTCGCCTTCCGGCACTTGCGGCATCAGCGTCTTGGCCTTGTCTGCCACTTCTTCCCGTGGCGCGACAGGCAGGTCGAGTTTCTTCGCAATCTTGGCCAGATGCTGGTTGGCGGTGGTGCGGTCGTTGATCACCATGATGGTGTAATCCTTGACTTCCCTGGACTCGGCCTTGCCGTGGGCCATGCGGCTGGCCTCGATGTCGGCCATGCCTTTGGCCGAAGCATCGTTGATAAACTCGGCAGGCGATTGTGCCCAGGCACTGTTAACCCCCAGGCCCATCAGCACGACGAGACTGGTGCTGCGTAAAAAGGTGGCCATCCGGCTCATGGTCACGCCCTCCTCTAAAAAGTTGCGGCAGATTTCTCGCCGCTGAATCAGAACCACCTGTAACGATGTGGACAAACGTCTGTCCCGAATACGGCCGATACCGGCTTCAACGGGTGCCTCTGGACGACGATGAAGTGGGTGGTTCTCCCACATGTGCGACCCGATCCAGACGCCTTCGTTCGATCCAGGGCAATGTTTCCGGCGAGCGGGCCCCACCTGATATTCGAAAGGGTCGCGAACTGAAAGGTTTGAAAAATCGTTGGGCGCCACGACGAACGGTGGCCCGTAGTCAAATATCGAACGCCTTGTGATTCTGGCGTTTAGCGGCGTACATCGCCTCATCGGCGTGGCGGAACAGTGCGACATCTTCCAGGCCATGCTCGGGGAAACAGGCCACCCCGATGCTCGGCTCGATGCTCAGGCAATGCCCGTCCAGGCGCAGCGGCTGGGTCAGTGCATGACGGATCTTTTCCTGCACATGGTGGGCATCTTCCAAGGCCTGGACACTATGGAGCAGCACAACGAACTCATCGCCGCCAATGCGCGCCACGGTGTCGGTGTCGCGCACACAACCCTGGAGCCGGCTGGCCACTGCCTGCAACAACATGTCGCCCACCGCGTGGCCGTAGGTATCGTTGATCTGCTTGAAGCGATCCAGGTCGATATACAGCAGCGCCATGCGCCCAGACGCCGTCCGGGCGGTGGCCAGTGCGGCCTTGAAGCGTTCGCGCAGCAGTTCGCGGTTTGGCACCTGGGTCAACTGATCGTACTGAGCCATGCGCTGCAACCGGGCGTGCAATTGCTGGCGCTCGATGGCGATGGTGAGCTGCGCACAGACGTATTGCAGCAACTCCTTGTCCTGCTCGGTGTAGCGCTGGTTGTCTTGCGTGCTCTTGACGATCAACGCACCGATCGTGCCGTTTTGCGAGATCAGCGGTACACCCAGCCAGCAGGGAGCGTTCGGTTGCGCCACAAGGTCGCAGAACCCCGATGGCAACTGACTGCAACCGGGCGTCAGCAGGATTGGTTGGCCGCTGCGAATCACTTCGGCGCACAGGCGCTTGGTGACTGAGCCCGGCCCATCGGGCTGTCGTTCCAGATCATCGACGTGATAGGCAAAGTTCAACTGCTCGCACTGCTCGTCATACAGCGCCACCGAAAAATTCAGCGCCGGCAGCCACTCGCCAATGATCAGGTGGATGCGCTTGAACAACGCCAGCAGGTCCGCAGCCGCATGGGCGGCCTCGGAGATCGCATACAACGCCGCCTGCCGAGACTCGGCCTGCTTGCGCTCGGTGATATCCCGGGCCACGGCGATCCGCAACTGGTCCGCCGGCGACCAGCGCGCCGACCACAGGATATGCACCACCCGACCGTCCTTGTGCAGGTAGCGGTTCTCGAAATTGAGCTTGGGTTCGCCGTCCATGATCTCCCGCGCCGCATCAAGAGTCCGCTGGCGGTCGGCAGGATGCACCAGGTCGATCATCGGCTGGCCGATCAACTCCTGCGGGGTGTAACCGAAAATGCGTTCACAAGCGGCGCTGACAAACACGAAACGCCCCTGGCCGTCGACGGCACACACGGCGTCCAGCAAAAGATCCATGTAACTGGCCAGCGGCGCACGATTGCGAGTGTCCATGGGGCTGGTGGTCTTCCGATAATGCATCGTTGAAAAAAGCCTTGCCTGCGCAGCCGGCACGTCAGCCCTGCGCCTTGCTGGCCAACAACCGATTCGCGCCAACAATACCCATGAGGATAGCGTAGGCCAACGGGCCGCCCAAAAAACTGATTGTTATCAGCAATGGCAATATCGACCCATGCAGCAGCTCGGCACGGCTGCACAGGCGGGGCGAAGATTCAGGGAGCCGTAAAAAACTCCATGGCGGCGTAAGGCGCCTGTCGACAGGCCTGCAGGCGGGACGTCAGATCTCCCACATGGATTTCGAGTTTGTGCCCGTCCGGGTCGAGAAAGTAAAACGAGTCCCCTTCGCTGCGGTTGTCGCGCCACGTCACCACCTGGGCCGCATTGAGCCGCGCCACCAGCACCGGGAAGTCCTCGGCACGGATACTGAATGCGTAATGGGTGTAGTCCGCCGCAGCCTCCTTTTTGCGCAACGGGTCAACAGACAGGCACAGCCATAGTCCGGGCAGCGACAAATAGGCCCCTTTGTCCCACCTGGCCTCAAGGCGAAGCTGCAATAGCTCGCTATAAAAAACCACACTGGGGTCCAGCTCGGTGACGGCAAGTGTCAGATGATTGAAGCCTGAGAGCATCGACAAGCAACCTTTGGAAAAGAAACGGATGGGTCAAGTGCAGCAGGCTCAAGGGTGAAAGCATCGCTTTGCCCAGCTCCGACAGCGCAAACGGATTCCCCGCCCAGCCCCTTAGGCAAGATCCTACACAGAAGTCTCCGGTAACGCTCAAACACGCCGGAAACGGCCGATTCAAAGCCCTGCATAACGATCTGTAAAGTCTGGAAACACACAGATATCGAAACCACCCACGGACAGCACCACTCAACCAAGGAATGTAAGCGCACCATGAACCAGACTGCACAGCCAACCCATCGCTACACCAACTACCGCAAGGTCATTTCCCTGGCGGACCAGGACTGGCAGAGCGCCGAAGTCGGAAAAATCTCAGGGCTGAATGTCGAGGTCAAGACACCCAATGTCCTGGTCGACCAGTACGGCCGAACCTTTCACCACTTCTGTACCACGTCCTATCTGGGCCTGGATCACCATCCGGCGTTGCTGGACGGGGCCATGACGGCCCTGTGGGAAACCGGGACCTTGCGCGTCGCTAACTCGAAAAACCGCTGCAAACTGGCGATCCTGGACCGATACGAAACCCAATTGTCGGAGTTGTTTGGCGCCAGTTGTCTCAGCGCCCTGTCATGCAGCGCAGCGAGCGCCGGGATCCTGCCGTTGCTGGCCAGCGGCGTGCTCACCGACAATCGGCCGCCGGTCATGGTGTTTGACAAACATGCCCATTACTCGATGAACCACGTCAAGGCTGCCTGCGCCGATGAAACCCAAGTCATCACCGGGCCCCACAACGACATGGACTTTCTCGAGGACGTGTGCAAACGACAGCGCAACGTGGCGTATGTGGCCGATGGGGCCTACAGCATGGGCGGGGTGACGGATATGGACAGCCTGTTGTACCTCAAACAGCGCTATGGCCTGTTTCTCTATCTGGATGACTCCCACGCGCTGTCCGCCGTAGGGCAATGCGGAGCGGGCCTGGTCCGGTCACGCTTGCACGCCGTGGACGAGCGCACGCTGATTGTCGCCTCGCTGGCCAAATCATTCGGGGCCAGTGGCGGCCTGGCGATGTTTGGCAGTGAACGGCAAAAAACACTGGTGCAGCGCTACGGCGGGCCGAGCAATTGGTCCCAGAGCCTGAACGCGGCGGCCATTGGCGCCGGCATTGCCTCGATCCGCCTGCACCGCAGTCGAGAATTCAGCGCCTTGCAGGAGCGTTTGCAGGCTAATATCCGCCTCTTCGACAGCCTCATCCGCACCGAACAGCTCGGCAATGCCATGGCGATCCGCCTGGTGACATGCGGTGAAGCAACCCTGGCCAACAGCCTGGCGGTCGAACTGGCCGACCTGGGGTATTTCACTTCAGCGGTCTTTTTCCCCGTAGTGCCGCAAAACAAGGCCGCAATCCGCATCACCCTGCGCGCCGACATGGAGACGAACGTGATTCGCTCGTTCTGCGAACGGATCACCAATCTGCTGCTGGCACACGGGCGTGACATCCGTCCTTGAACGAGCGCCTTGATGAAGAACCGTACGACCCTGATCATCACCTGCACCACTGTCTTCCTGGCACAACTGGGCATGAGCATCTACTTGCCGGCCCTGCCCGACATTGCCCGGGATCTGGGGGCCGATGCGTCCAGGGTTTCCTGGGGCTTGTCGGTTTACCTGATCGGCATGGCGCTGCCAATGTTGCTGTGGGGCAGCGTGAGCCAGCGTCTGGGACGCAAACCGGTGTTGCTGGCGGCATTGGGGTTGTACGGCCTGAGCAACCTGGCCTTACCGCTGGGTACGACAGTCGAGGCGTTCCTGACGCTCAGGTTGATTCAGGGCATCGGCGCCAGCGGTATCTCGGTGATGGCCAGGGTATTGATCCGTGACAGTTTCAGCGGCGATCTGCTGGCCAAGGCCCTGTCATGGATCTCGATAGCCTTCGTGATTGCCCTTGGCATTGGCCAGTATCTGGGCTCCTTGATCCAGGTTGCCTTCGGCTGGGAAGCGATCTTCTACGGTTTGGGTGCGGTCAGCCTGGCCATGGCGGTGGCAGTGTCCCGGGTCGGTTTCCCAGTGCTGACAGAAAGCAGCCACGGGCAATCAGCGTGGCGCGTCTACGGCAGAATTCTCCGATACCGAGGTTTTTTACTGCCGGCATTGGCTGGTGGCCTGGGTTACGGCGTGATCGTCGCGTTCAACACCGCCGCGCCACTGATCCTGCAGGAAAGCTTTCATTGGTCAGCGATTGAGTACGGCCTGCTGGGCTGGCCGATCAGTGCGGCGTACCTGTTCGGCGCGCTGGCGGTAAACGCCTTTGTGCTGCGCACCGGTCAGCGACGGCTGATGAGCTGGGGCATTGCGCTGGTGCTGGGTGGCAGCGCAACCATGCTGCTGGGGAGCGTCGCGCTGAGCAGTGTTGCGCTGCTGTTCTGGTTGCCGTACTGCTTCGCGGTGTTCGGCCAATCGTTGAATTACCCCATCAGCCTGTCCCTGGCCAACGAGGGTTCACCGGTGGCCGGTGCTTATGCCATGGCGTTGAGCGGTTTCCTGCATCAACTGATGGCATCGGCGATCGGCGCCATGGCCAGCCTGTTGTTGAGTCAACAGGCCTGGCCGCTGGCGGCATTGTGCACGCTGCTGGCGGTGGCAGCGATGCTGTGCGTGCGGTTCATGCCGCCACGGGTCGCTTAAAAGGCGCTGCGGAAAATCTCCTCGATCTGCCGTTGATCCCCTGCCCGTGGGTTGGTCAGGCCACAAGCATCTTTCAATGCGTTGGTGGCCAGTACCGGCACGTCGTTGAGACGTACGCCCAACTCACGCAGGCCGGCCGGAATATCCACATCCCGGGCCAGGCTGCGGATCGCCTCAATGGCCACCCGCGCGCCCTCCTCCGGGCTGAGTCCGCGCGTATCGGCGCCCATGGCATGGGCCACGTCGGTCAGCCGAGCGGCACATACCGAGGCGTTGAAACTCTGTACATGGGGCAACAGCACGGCATTACACACGCCGTGGGGCAAGTCATAAAAACCGCCCAGTTGATGGGCCATCGCATGCACAAAACCCAGCGAAGCATTATTGAACGCCATCCCCGCGAGAAACTGCGCGTAGGCCATGTTCTCCCGCGCCGTCAGATCGTTGCCGTCGCGCACGGCCTGACGCAGATTGTTGCTGATCAACGTGACCGCTTTCAGCGCGCAGGCATCGGTGATCGGATTGGCGGCAGTGGATACGTAAGCTTCGATCGCATGGGTTAACGCATCCATGCCGGTGGCAGCCGTCAGCCCCTTGGGCATCGCCACCATCAACGCCGGATCGTTGACCGACATGAGCGGCGTCACGTTGCGGTCGACAATCGCCATTTTCACGTGGCGGGTCTCGTCGGTGATGATGCAAAAACGGGTCATCTCGCTGGCAGTCCCTGCCGTGGTGTTGATGGCGATCAGCGGCAACTGCGGTTTACTCGAGCGGTCAACGCCCTCGTAGTCACGAATTTCCCCGCCGTTGGTGGCACACAAGGCGATGCCCTTGGCGCAATCGTGGGGCGAGCCACCACCCAGCGACACCACGAAATCGCATTGGCTCTCCTTCAGCAACCCCAGCCCGCGCTCGACATTGGCGATGCTGGGATTGGGCTTGGCACCGTCGAAAATCACCGAATCGATGTCCTGCTGCGCCAGCAGGTCGGCCACCTTGCTGGCGACGCCGGCCTTGGCCAACCCTGTGTCAGTGACGATCAGGGCCTTGCGAAAGCCGTAGTTACGGATGGCGGTCATGGCCTCGTCGAGGCAACCCAGCCCCATGACGTTCACGGCGGGAATGAAAAAGGTGCTGCTCATGGGAGATGCTCCTGGAAGAGGCCGGGATTGGCAGGGCTACCAGAATGACCGACTGGTCACAGCGCATCTTGATCTGGCTCAAGACTGGGTCGTGATAAAGTCGCGCCCTGCCTTAACCACGTTTTGAGATAACTTTCGCAATGACCGACTTCCAGCAATACGACGCCCAGCTCGAAGACTGGGATGCCTTGCGCGCCAGCACCGCTTTCAGCGGCTTGCTGCTGGGTAACGGCGCCAGCCGCGCCGTTTGGGACGATTTCGGCTACGACTCGCTGTTCGAAAACGCTCGCACAGTCGAAGAAAAACCCTTGAGCCCGTCGGAAATGAGTGTGTTCGACGCGATGCAGACACGCAGTT
The DNA here is from genome assembly GCF_031570495.1 of Pseudomonas sp. JL2. Taxonomy (NCBI): domain Bacteria; kingdom Pseudomonadati; phylum Pseudomonadota; class Gammaproteobacteria; order Pseudomonadales; family Pseudomonadaceae; genus Pseudomonas; species Pseudomonas sp. JL2. The sequence continues at coordinate 27,137 of NZ_JAKUDH010000013.1, read as the reverse complement.
TCGAACAGGTACTCGGCGCGCTGAAAACCACCAGCCGGGTCAACAAGGCCCTGGCCGTCAGTTCCGCTGCACCGCGTAACCGCTACTACGCAATCAAGGAAGCACTGATCAACACCGTGCACGCGGTGCATATCCCGTGGCGACTGGTCGAACCCTCGACCCTGGCGACGCTTAATCAGGAGCTGGGCCGCTATCGCACGGTGTTCACCACCAACTACGATCTGCTCAACTACTGGGCGATCCAGCATGCGCCCGAGACCGTCACCGACCTGTTCCTGGGCAACGATCACAGCTTTGATCTGAGCCAGGCAGACACGGACAAACCACGTCTGCTGTACCTGCACGGTGGCCTGCATCTGGTACGCAACCAGGACGGCACGGCACGCAAGCTGACCGCCACCGAAGGCACGCTGTTGGGCAGTTTCGCCATCAACAATACGATCAAGACCCTTGACGACGTGCCGCTGTTCGTCAATGAAGGCCCGAGCCAGGACAAGCTCAAGACCATCCGCAGCTCTGATTACCTATCGTTCTGCTACGACCAGTTGCTGCACCACGGCGACAACCTGTGCCTGTTCGGCCATGCCTTGGGCGAACAGGACAGTCACATCGTCCATGCCCTACGCCAGGCCGCGCCGAAAACTGTGGCGATCTCGATCTACCCCCGCAGCCAGGCGTTCATTCAGCACCAGAAGCGCCATTACGCCAAGGTGTTCCAGGGGTTGGCGGTTGAACTGCGGTTCTTCGATGCCAAGACGCATCCGCTGGGCAACCCGAAACTGTCGGTGCCGGTGGAGGTTTAGAGCCAGGGCAGGCACGGCCCCGTAACTTGTGGGGAGGGGATTTATCTGTGGGAGCAAAGCTTGCTCCCACATTGGCCCTCGGCTTTTGGCGTCCTGTCAAAGCGCCGCCAGCGTCTTGTCCTTGATCACCGTCGTCGGTCCGTTGGCCATGACGCTGGCAATGCCCTTGTCCCGGGCGGCGTCAGAGGAATAGCTTTCGCTGCTGCCGATCACTTCGTGATTGCCAGCCTTGAGGTTGAAGTAAGGATGGCCGTCCTTGGTGCTCTTGAGTTCATAACGTTCAGCCAGTGGGCTGTTCTTCTGCACCGAAGCGATGCCACCGTCGGCACCGCTGCGGGTCGTGTACAGCTCGCTGGTCAAAATCGTTTCGGCGTTCGCCGCCTTGAGCACAAACTTAAACTGGCCGTTGCTGCTTTTGCTGACTTCGTACCATCCGGACATGTTCTTTCTCCTGGGCGGTTGAGGCATCCCCAAGAGTAAAGACCCGCTGGGCTTGTTCTGCCAGTGCCTTACAAGGTGATGGCCGTGCCCAGCAACGTCAGGAACCCCGCCAGCCAGTTCGGATGTGCCGGCCAGGCGGGCGCGGTCGCCAGATTGCCTTGAACGTGGCCTTCGGTGACCGCGCACTCGATAAAGGTCCCTCCCGCCAGACGCACCTCCGGGGCACAGGCGGGATAGGCGCTGCATTCACGCCCTTCCAGGATACCCGCCGCTGCCAGCAATTGCGCACCGTGGCATACCGCTGCAATCGGCTTGCCCGCCTGGTCAAATTCGCGCACCAGTTGCAGGACTTTCTCATTCAGGCGCAGATATTCCGGCGCACGTCCGCCCGGCACCAGCAACGCATCGTAATCAGCGGCCTCGACACCGACGAAATCATGATTCAGTGCGAACAGATGCCCCGGTTTTTCGCTGTAGGTCTGGTCGCCCTCGAAGTCGTGGATCGCCGTGCGCACGGTCTGCCCGGCGCTTTTGTCCGGGCACACGGCATGAACGGTGTGGCCGATCATCTGCAAGGCCTGGAATGGCACCATGACTTCATAGTCTTCGACGTAATCGCCGACCAGCATGAGGATTTTCTTTGCGGCCATGGGGTGGACTCCTTGAAAAATGCGTAGGGGGTGAACGCATTAAAGGTAGACCGGTACGTCGGTAGATGAGGGATAAGCGGCGATTACCTGACGGGCTGCACATCGCTGGATGCTGAATGCAACGTGTGGGAGCGAGCCTGCTCGCGATTCAGGCGACGCGGTTTTTCAGGTACACCGCGTCATCGTTCAATCGCGAGCAGGCTCGCTCCCACAGGGTAATGTGTCAGTCACTCAGGCGAGGTAACCGTCAGCGCGCAGCAGGGTTTCGAGGCAGTGCTCGGTGATGTGGTAGAACGCCTTGAGTTCCTGGATCTTCGCCAGCAGCTCTGCCGGGTCCACCGGTTCGGCGCGTTTGACCGCCAGGATCATCTTGTTCTTGTTGGTGTGGTCCAGGGAAATGAACTCGAACACCTTGGTTTCGTAGCCGCATGCCTCCAGAAACAGCGCCCGCAGACTGTCAGTGACCATTTCTGCCTGCTGGCCCAGGTGCAGGCCATATTGCAGCATCGGCTTGAGCAACGCCGGACTCTGGATTTGCAAGCGGATCTGCTTGTGGCAGCACGGCGAGCACATGATGATCGAAGCGCCCGAGCGAATGCCCATGTGGATCGCGTAATCGGTGGCGATATCACAGGCATGCAAGGCAATCATCACATCCACCGCGGCCGGCGCCACGCTGCGCACATCGCCGTGCTGGAAGCTCAGGCCCGGGTGCTCCAGCCGCGCGGCAGCTTCGTTGCACAGCTTGACCATGTCCTCTCGCAGTTCGACGCCGGTCACGATCCCTTCAGCCTGCAAGGTGTTGCGCAGGTAGTCATGGATGGCGAACGTCAGATAACCCTTGCCCGAGCCAAAGTCCGACACCCGCACCGGCTGATCCAGGGCCAGCGGCGAAGATGTCAGCGCATGGCTGAAGACTTCGATGAACTTGTTGATCTGCTTCCACTTGCGCGACATCGCCGGGATCAGCTCGTGCTTATGGTTGGTCACGCCCAAATCCGCCAGGAACGGGCGGTTCAGGTCGAGGAAGCGGTTTTTCTCGCGATTGTGCTCGGCCGATGGCACTTCTCGCAGTTGCTGGGGCTTGCTCTTGAACAGCGAGCTTTTGCCCTTTTTGCTGTATTCCAGCTGCGCTTCGTCGGTGACAGCCAGCAGGTGCGCGTTCTTGAACGACACCGGCAACAACGCAGCGATGGTCGCCACGCCTTCGGCCAGCGGGAAATTCTTGGTGATGTCGCGGGTTTTGTAGCGGTAAACGAAGGACAGGCAGGGCTGATCCTTGACCGTCAACTGCTTGATGATCAGCCGTTGCAAGTCCGCTTCGTCACCGACGTACTTGGCCAGCACCAGTTTGATGAAGGCGTTCTGCTCAAGGCTGCTTTGCAGCAGCTCGATGAACTGGGCGTGGTGATCCGGCGCAGGACGGGCGGGGGTAGCGGTGACAGACATGGAAAAAGCGGCCTCGGGGCGGGCGGATCGGGAATGGCGGTTATTTTAGGGGGGATGGGCAGTGAGGGCACGGAAAAGTTCGTGTGGCGAGCAGTAGCCCCTGTGGGAGCAAGGCTTTGCTCCCACAGGATTGTGCTGGCAGAAATTTTTTCAGCCCAGCACCACCAACCGATTCGGCAGCTCATTGCGCGCGTGAGTCACGGGCACATGCTCCTTGAGCAATTCGCCGCAGGCCTCGATGCAGGTGACGAAGCCCTGCAACGTCTGTCCTTGGCGGACCTGATGGGTGAAGGTGGCGACAATGGCCTCCCAGCGCGAGTTGTCGAGACGCTTGGAGATGCCTTCGTCCACCAGGATTTCCACATACCGCTCGGCCTCGCAAACGAAAATCAACATTCCTGTGCCGCCAACGGTGTGGTGCAGGTTCTGCTCGAGAAACTGCCGGCGCGCCAGATTGGAGGCGCGCCAGTGGCGCACGGAACGGGGGATCAGGTGAGTGGTGATTGCAGGAATGCGAAACACCAGGCACAGCACGATAAACAGGACCCACTGCACCAGCAGCAGACTGTGCATGTTCAGCCAGCCCGTGAGGTAATGCACCATGCCGGGCACCACCAAGGCCAGCAGGCTGGCCCACAGCAGCGGGATGTAGGCGTAGTCGTCGGCGCGGGCAGCAAGCACGGTGACCAGCTCGGCATCGGTATCGCGCTCCACCCGGGCGATGGCCTCGGCGACCTTGCGTTGTTCGTGTTCAGTCAGTAATGCCATGGTTAAAAGTGCCTGCTCATTATTATTGTCACCAGCCGCCCGACGAACCGCCGCCCCCGAAACTGCCCCCACCGCCACTGAAGCCGCCGCCACCGCCGCCGCCAAAACCGCCGCCACCGCCATAGCCGCCCCCGGAACCACCGCGTCCGGCCGGCAGGATACCGAGCATCTGGCACACGAACACCGTTACGATGAACAGCAGCACCAACAACACGAACAGCCCCGGATGGCGCCCGACGAAATCGCCCTCTTCCTGGCCGTCGGCACCGTACACCGCAGCCGGCTCATCCAGCGCATTGCCGCCCAGCACCATCAGCATCGCCGCTACGCCGTCGCTGATACCTTTGTTGAAATTGCCGGCCTTGAACGCCGGAGTGATCACCTGGTTGATAATCACCGAACTCTGGGCGTCAGTCAGGCGGTCTTCCAGGCCGTAGCCCACTTCGATCCGTAGTTTACGGTCATCCCGGGCCACGATCAGTAGCGCGCCGTTGTTTTTATCCTTCTGCCCAATGCCCCAGTGACGCCCCAGTTGATAACCGAAGTCTTCGATGCTGCTGCCTTGCAGGTCCGCCAGCGTGACCACGACCACCTGTTCACCGGTGGCCTGTTCATGGGCCTTGAGCTGTGCATCCAGTTGCGTGCGCACCGAGGGTTCCAGCATCTGGGCAGTGTCCACCACCCGCCCGGTCAGTGCCGGAAAACTCAACTCGGCCTGGGCCGTGATGGCAAAGACCCAGAGCAACAGCACCAGGCTAAATTTCAACACTCGCATCGTAACTCCTGTGTGGGAGCGAGCTGGTGTGGGAGCTGAGCTTGCTCGCGATGAAGGCACCTCGGTCTTTCTAATGACCGCGTTATCGTTCATCGCGAGCAAGCTTTGCTCCCACAGGCTCGCTCCCACAGTTTTTTCAGAATTTCACTTCAGGGGCTTTTTCGGCGTTGGGGCTGGTGGCTTCGAAGGTTTCGCGGATCGGCAGATCGCTGTACAGCACGCTGTGCCACAAACGACCGGGGAAGGTGCGGATTTCGGTGTTGTATTTCTGCACCGCCAGGATGAAGTCGCGACGAGCCACGGCGATGCGGTTCTCGGTGCCTTCGAGTTGTGATTGCAAGGCCAGGAAGTTCTGGTTGGCCTTGAGGTCCGGATAACGCTCGACCACCACCATCAGCCGGCTCAACGCACCACTCAACTGGTCCTGGGCCTGTTGGAACTGCTTGAGTTTTTCCGGGTTGTCCAGGGTACCGGCATCGACCTGGATGGACGTGGCCTTGGCCCGCGCCTCGACCACCGCCGTCAGGGTTTCCTGTTCGTGCTGCGCATAGCCCTTGACGGTTTCCACCAGGTTGGGGATCAGGTCGGCTCGGCGCTGGTACTGGTTCTGCACCTGTCCCCAGGCGGCCTTGGCCTGTTCGTCCAGGGTTGGAATGTTGTTGATGCCGCAACCGGCCAGCAGCGTGGTGAACAGTATCAGCGCCAGTATTGGCAGGTGGCGAAGTTGATCGAGTCGTAGATTCATCGGTTGAAACTCCCCTATACAGTCCATTGAAGAAAACACAGCCACCTATCTCACCAGCGTCTGGGGCATAATCTGCCGCCGCCACGGGATTGAATCGGGTCGATGGGCTAAAAGATGCCCGGTGCGAAACTAAGTTCATCCGCGTGCGTTCGAAAACAGTGCTGCTCTTATTCAGACAATACTCGAACAACAATAGCCGCTCCTCACATTTTGCTGACCGGCGAGTCCTGATTACCGCCCTTAGGCTTGCGAGAAACCATTCATGAAGAAGCTGTGTTTGCTGGGCCTGTTCGTCACACTGGCCAGTCAATCCGTATTAGCCGACAACCTGCCAACCCCGATAGAGAACAAGAATGCCTTCATCAGCAACCTGATGAAGCAGATGACCCTCGAGGAAAAGATCGGCCAGTTGCGCCTGATCAGCATCGGCCCCGAGATGCCTCGGGAGATGATTCGCAAGGAAATCGCCGCCGGCAACATCGGCGGTACGTTCAACTCCATCACCCGGGATGAAAACCGCCCGATGCAGGACGCGGCCATGCGCAGCCGGCTGAAGATCCCGATGTTCTTCGCCTATGACGTGATCCACGGCCATCGCACGATTTTCCCGATCCCCCTGGCCCTGGCCTCCAGCTGGGACATGGACGCCATCTACCGCTCCGGCCGCGTCGCTGCCAAGGAAGCGGCGGCCGACAGCCTGGACATCACCTTCGCGCCGATGGTGGATATTTCCCGCGACCCCCGCTGGGGCCGGACCTCCGAGGGCTTTGGCGAGGACACCTACCTGGTGTCGCGCATCGCCGGGGTGATGGTCAAAGCGTTCCAGGGCAGTGGCGCCAACGCGGCCGACAGCATCATGGCCAGCGTCAAGCACTTCGCCCTGTACGGCGCGGTGGAAGGTGGCCGGGACTACAACATCGTGGACATGAGCCCGGTGAAAATGTACCAGGACTACCTGCCACCCTACCGCGCCGCCATCGATGCGGGTGCCGGCGGGGTGATGGTCGCGCTGAACTCCATCAACGGCGTGCCCGCCACCGCCAACACCTGGCTGATGCACGATCTGTTGCGCAAGGAATGGGGGTTCAAGGGCCTGGCGGTGAGTGACCACGGCGCCATCTTCGAACTGATCAAGCATGGCGTGGCCCGGGACGGTCGCGAAGCGGCGAAGCTGGCGATCAAGGCCGGCATCGACATGAGCATGAACGACTCGCTGTACGGCAAGGAGCTGCCTGGATTGCTCAAGGCCGGTGAAATCGAGCAGAGCGACATCGACAATGCGGTGCGCGAGGTCCTCGCCGCCAAATACGACATGGGCCTGTTCAAGGATCCGTACCTGCGCATCGGCAAGGCCGAGGACGACCCGGCCGACACCTACGCCGAAAGCCGCCTGCACCGCGACGATGCCCGTGACGTGGCCCGCCGCAGCCTGGTCCTGCTGGAAAACCGCAACCAGACCCTGCCCCTGAACAAAAACGCAAAAATCGCCCTGGTCGGACCGCTCGCCAAGGCTCCGATCGACATGATGGGCAGTTGGGCCGCTGCCGGGCGCCCTGCGCAATCGGTGACCTTGTTCGACGGCATGACCCGCGCACTGGGCGCAGAATCGAAACTGATCTACGCCCGTGGCGCCAACATCACCGGCGACAAGAAGGTGCTCGACTACCTGAACTTCCTCAACTTCGACGCCCCGGAAGTGGTGGATGACCCGCGCCCGGCCCAGGTGTTGATCGACGAAGCGGTAAAAGCCGCCAAGGATGCCGATGTGGTGGTGGCCGCCGTGGGTGAGTCGCGCGGCATGTCCCACGAATCCTCGAGCCGCACGGAACTGAGCATCCCCGCCAGCCAGCGCGAGCTGATCAAGGCCCTGAAGGCTACCGGCAAACCACTGGTGCTGGTGCTGATGAACGGCCGCCCGCTGGCGCTGGTGGATGAAAAGCAACAGGCCGATGCGATCCTGGAAACCTGGTTCAGCGGCACCGAAGGCGGCAACGCCATCGCCGACGTGCTGTTCGGCGATTACAACCCGTCGGGCAAACTGCCGATCTCCTTCCCGCGCTCGGTAGGACAGATTCCCACCTACTACAACCATCTAAGCATTGGTCGACCGTTTACGCCGGGCAAGCCGGGCAACTACACCTCGCAATACTTCGATGACACCACAGGCCCGCTCTACCCGTTCGGCTACGGCCTGAGCTACACCGAATTCAGCCTGACGGACATGGCCCTGTCGTCCACCACGCTGAACAAGACCGGCAAGCTCGATGCCAGCGTGACCCTGGAAAACACCGGCGAGCGTGACGGCGAAACCGTGGTGCAGCTCTATATCCAGGATGTGACCGGCTCGATCATCCGCCCGGTGAAGGAGCTGAAGAACTTCCGCAAGGTGATGCTCAAGGCTGGCGAGAAGAAAGTCATTCACTTCACCATCACTGAAGACGACTTGAAGTTCTACAACGCCCAGCTCAAATACGCCGCTGAACCGGGCAAGTTCAACGTCCAGATCGGCCTGGATTCCCAGGATGTGAAACAACAGAGTTTCGAGTTGCTCTGATTCATCAACAGCGCAAATAACCGTGGGAGCGAGCCTGCTCGCGATGAGGGCCTACCAGTCACCGCATCATTGACTGTCAGGCCGCCATCGCGAGCAGGCTCGCTCCCACATTGTTTTTGCTGAACCTTAACCCCGCCGCCCCAGCACATTCACCACCAACCGATCCACCAACCCCCACACCCGTTGCTTGACCCGTTTCCACAGCGGCCGGCGCTTCCAGGTGTCGAGACTGACCTCCAGGCTCTGGGCGAAGTCTCGCTCGAAACTCGCCGCCACTGCCGTGCTGAGTGCGGAGTCGAGGGCTTCGAGGTTGGCTTCCAGATTGAAGCGCAGGTTCCAGTGATCGAAATTACAGGAGCCGATGCTGACCCAGTCGTCCACCAGCACCATCTTCAGGTGCAGGAAACACGGCTGGTATTCGAAGATTTTCACCCCAGCCTTGAGCAGACGCGGGTAATAACGGTGCCCGGCGTAGCGCACGGACGGGTGATCGGTGCGCGGGCCGGTGAGCAGCAGGCGCACATCGATGCCCCGGGCGGCAGCCTTGCGCAAGGAGCGACGCACGTTCCAGGTCGGCAAAAAGTACGGGGTCGCCATCCAGATCCGCTTCTGGCCGCTGTTCAGGGCCCGGGACAACGATTGCAGAATGTCGCGATTCTGGCGGGCATCGGCATAAGCCACCCGCCCCATGCCCTCACCCATCGGCGGAACCCGGGGCAAGCGCGGCAAGCCGAAGTTGGAAGCCGGTTTCCAGGCACGGCGATGGCGGTTGGCGAGCCATTGGCGGTCAAACAGCAACTGCCAGTCGAGCACCAAGGGGCCGACGATTTCCACCATGACCTCGTGCCACTCGCAGCGGTCATCCAGCGGGCTCCAGAACTCATCGGTGACCCCGGTGCCGCCAACCACCGCCAGGCGCTGGTCCACCAACAGCAGCTTGCGGTGGTCCCGATATAAATTCCGTACCCAGCGGCGCCAACTCAGGCGATTGTAAAAACGCAGCTCCACGCCCGCCTCGATCAGGCGGTGGCGCAGGTCCTGGGTAAACGCCAGGCTGCCGTAGTCATCGAACAGGCAACGCACGCGAACACCGCGCTCGGCAGCCTGGACGAGTGCCTGGACCATCGCCTCGGCGCAAGTTCCCGCCTCCACCAGGTACAGCTCCAGCTCGACCTGTTCCTGGGCGCGGGCAATTTCCACCAGCATGCGCGGGAAAAACTGCGGGCCATCGATCAACAGCTCGAAGCGATTGCCCTCGCGCCACGGAAATACCGGGCCTCCCATGTCAGCGCGCCGTGAAAATCAGCACCGCATTCACCGGCACTGCGAGGCTGATGGCCGACAGCCCGGCCTGTTTGCGCAACTTCTCCAATCCCGGCGCCAGATCGAAATCCGCCGCATTGAGCACCACCGGCTCCAGGGTCACGACCTGGAACCGTCGTTCATCCAGGCGCGTTGCCAGCAGTTCGGCCTGATACACATGTTGCTTGCCGTGCAGGTCCACGGTCAGCGGCAAGCGCAGTTCCAGTTGAGCGCCGTTGGCCAGGTCCTGGATCGGTAACAGGTCGAGCTGCGCGGTAATGGCGGCGTCGGCAAATTGTTTGATCTCGAACAACTCGGCGCGCATGCGCTCGTCACGCAGGGGAATGCCACTGTTGACCGACTCCAGCTCCACTTCCAGCCGGACCATCCCCTTGGGCTGGACCTGACCATGAAGCACCAGGAAACGCTGGACCTCGGAAACGTTGCCATTTTTGCTGCTGATAAACGACAGCCGCGACGATTCGCCGTCCAGATACCAATTGGCTTGGACCGGCAGCGCGGCGCAGGCCAGCAGCAAGGTCGCGACAGCGTGAGAAAAAGACCGCTTGAACATACACACTCGGAGGGCAGATAAACCTGTGGCGAACCTTAACCGGGCCGAGGGCACTTGCAAACCTTCTGTTTCAATCCTCAATGGGAATACACAGGTCCGGTCACGGCTCCAACCGACAGCCCCGCCGCTCCCCCAGCCATCGTGCGCTATTGCTTCGCCCCAGCCCGGCGACGGTGATGCGTTTCGCTTCAGGCGTTTCGAGAAAATCGCTGATGGGCACCGACTGCTTTACATAGCCACGGCAATAGTCAGCCGGTTGCTCCATCACGTAGCGACACGAGCAATATTCCTTGGCGGTGTAGGCGCTGATGATGTCGGGGAAGGCCCGCAGCGCCACCCGCTCGAGCCAGATCCAGCCGAGCAGCGCCACAACAAGCACCGACATCAGCGTGAGCAGCGGTCTGCGTCTCATGGCTGCACCGTCCCGGCGAACGCCGCCATGGCTCGCTTGAGCAACTCGTTGTGGCGGTAGCTGCCGTCGCGGTCATCAGCGTAGCGCACGATCACCAACCGGGCGCTGGGGATCACGTACAACGCCTGCCCCCAATGGCCCAGCGCGGCAAACGTATCCGGCGGTGCATCGGGCCACGGGTGGATGGCCGGGTCGGCCGCGCGGTTGAGCCACCAATGCCCACCGGGCACCGCTTCATCCTGGCCGGCCCGGAAGCGGGCGAAGGGTTCGCGATTGAACGCCACCCAGGCTTGCGGGATCAGTTGCCGCTCGCCCCAGCGTCCCTCGCGTTGCATCAACAGCCCCACACGCGCCAGGTCCCGCGCCGTAAGGTAGGCGTAGGAGGACCCGACAAACGTGCCGGCGGCGTCGGTTTCCCAGGTGGCGTGGCGGATACCCAGCGGCTCGAACAGGGCCGTCCAGGGGTAATCGGGATACCGCGCCGGGCCGACGATATTTTTCAATGCCGCGGCCAGCAGGTTGCTGTCACCACTGGAGTAACGAAACACCTGCCCCGGCGGACTGTCGCGTTCATGCTGCGCAGTGAACGCCGCCATGTCATGACGCCCACGGGTATAAAGCATCGCCACCACCGAGGACTTGAGCGGTGCGTATTCGTAATCTTCCTGCCAATCCAGCCCCGAGGCCCAATGGAACAGATCGGCCAAGGTCATGTCCGGATGCTTGCTCAACGCCGGGTAATACCTGGCGGCAGGATCCTGCAGACTGAACAGCTTTTGCCCATAGGCCACGCCAAACACCGTCGCCATCAGGCTTTTGCTGATCGACCAGGTCAGGTGCGCAGTGTCGGCACGGGTGGGCCCGGCATAACGCTCGTAGACCAGCCGCCCGTCCAGGATCACCAGCAGCGCATCGGTACGGATGCCCTGGCGAGAGGCATCGTCGCGGGGTGGGAAGGCGTATTGCTCCAGGGCTTCGATGGCCAGCCCGGTGGGGGTCGGGCCACTTGGCCATTGCTCACCGGGCCAGTCTTCAGCCTGGGCGTACAGGTTGAGCAACAGCAGCGGGATCAGGAACCAGCCTTTGGACATGCTCGGGGCTCGCAGGATTGAACCTTCGGAGCCTATTCAGACTTGATGACAATTTGGGTATGGGTGGCATTTCCCTGTGGGAGCGAGCCTGCTCGCGATAGCGCTGGCTCAGCAGCATTGATGTCAACTGACACTCCGCTATCGCGAGCAGGCTCGCTCCCACAAAGGGTCGTCACGCATAGGGTTATCCCAACGCCTTGGCCAACCGCTTGGCCCGCGCACCCGCCGCCATGTCCATCACGGCTTTATCTCGCGTCCACATCTCGCGCCACACCGCCGGGCCGGCGGCCAGGGCGTCGTTCAGTTCTTCATCGAGCCCGCTGAACTGAGCGAACAACCCACCCAGCAGCACATGCCCGGCCGCGCTGGACGGGTTGTGACGACTCACTTCAGCGCAACCGGCCAGCAATCCCAGCAGACGCAGCTGCAGGGCTTGGGGCCAAGCGCACTCCTGTCCCACGCCATACAGCCAGGCGGCCATGGCACTGAGCACATAAAGGTCTTCCAGGGTGCGGAACGGTTTGACGTAGGCGTCCCAACCGTCCCCGGCCAACAACTCGCACAGCGCGCCGTCCAACAGCACCCGGCCATGGCTGATGTCTGGCATCAGGGCGATAGCCGGGAGTTTTTCCAGGGTCACCCCCGGCTCTCCGGGATAAACCACCGCAAGATTCAACCGCGGCGGCTCGCCGGCTGCTTCGCTGCGGGCGGCGATCAGCAGCCACTCGGCCGCATCGCCCGCGGTAACGAAATCCTTGCGCCCGTTCAATCGCAGGTCGGTGATGCGAGTCTGCATGTCCGCCGGGCGCAGGCTGCGCTGCTCCGTGGCGCACAAGGCGCCCAGGCTCTGGGGCGCGCTCGGCCAAAGCACCCGCAGCGCCGCCTGATACCCCACCAGAAAAGCCAACCCCGGCGTTGCCATCAATCGCGCCCCCATGACGGCCAGTTCGAACGGCGTAACCGGCCCCAGACGTTGCAGCAAGGCCGCATAACCCTCAGCCAGGTCCGGATGGGCGGGCAACCGTTCGCCGCGTTCGATCAGGTTTTGCCAGGGCATGGGAGGCTCCTCAATGGGCTGTCATATAAGCATCACCAAAGCTTCATGGCGATGACACCGGGGCTACATAGCCTGACTTTGCACAACATGGCTGCATAAAGAAAGTCGATCGGCTGCAACTGAACAGCCCGCACGGAGATTCGCTATGACTCAGATCGCCCGCATCAGCGACACTGGCAATGAACGCCGCCTGCAAGCCGAACGCCTGATTGGCGCCAAGGCTTTGCAAGAAGCCCAGGCCCTGCGCTTCAACGTCTTCAGCGGCGAATTCAACGCCAAGCTCAAAGGCGCGGAAATGGGTCTGGACATGGATGACTATGATGTTCACTGCGCCCACATCGGCGTACGCGACCTGAATACCGGCCGACTCGTGGCGACGACACGCCTGCTCGATCACCACGCCGCCAGCAGCCTGGGCCGGTTCTACAGTGAAGAAGAGTTCAACCTTCACGGCCTGGTCCATCTCAAGGGCCCGATCCTGGAAATCGGCCGCACCTGCGTCGACCCGGCCTACCGCAACGGCGGCACCATCGCTGTATTGTGGGGCGAACTGGCCGAGGTGCTGAACGAGGGCGGCTACAGCTACCTGATGGGATGCGCGAGCATTCCAATGCAGGACGGCGGCGTCCAGGCCCAAGCGATCATGCAGCGTCTGCGCGAACGTTATCTGTGCACCGAACACCTGCGGGCGGTGCCGAAAAAACCGTTGCCGGCCCTGGACGTACCGTCCAACGTCATCGCCGAAATGCCGCCTCTGCTCAAGGCTTACATGCGCCTGGGCGCGAAGATTTGCGGTGAGCCGTGCTGGGATGAGGATTTCCAGGTGGCCGACGTGTTCATCCTGCTCAAGCGTGACGAACTCTGCCCACGCTACGCCCGCCACTTCAAGGCAGCGGTGTGATGAGTCGGTTGCGGGTGTACGCGCGAATCGCGCGAGTGTTGCTGGTGGTGACGCTGGGCCTGAGCATGGCCAGCGTATTCGGGCTGTTCGAACGGTTGGGTGTGGCCAACTCCATGGTGCGCCGCCAGCGCTGGTCGCGTTTTTTCATGGCGCGCCTGAGCAATGCCCTGCCCTTCTGCGTGACGGTGCACGGGCAAATGCCGCAACAGCCCATGCTGTGGGTCAGCAACCATGTGTCCTGGACCGATATCCCGCTGCTGGGCATGCTCACGCCAATGTCGTTCCTGTCCAAGGCCGAAGTACGCACCTGGCCAGTGGCCGGATGGTTGGCGGCCAAGGCTGGCAGCCTGTTTATCCGGCGCGGCTCGGGCGACAGCCAGTTGATCCGCAAGCAAATGAGCCGACACCTGGAACAGGCCCATCCGCTGCTGATGTTTCCCGAAGGCACCACCACCGATGGCCGCTCCCTGCGCACTTTCCACGGTCGTTTATTGTCGGCGGCCATCGATGCGGACGTGGCGCTGCAACCGGTGGCGATCCGCTACCTGCGCAACGGTGAACCGGACTCGCTGGCGCCGTTCGTTGGCGATGATGATTTGCTGTCGCACCTGATGCGCCTGTTCGCCAATGACCGGGGCGAGGTGCACATCCATCTGCTGGAACCGATTGCCTGCCACGGCCAGGAGCGAGCTGCCCTGGCCTTCCAGGCGCAACAGGCGGTGCACAAGGCATTGTTTGGCGAAATCCCACAAAAGCAGCAAGTGCCGATGCGGCCTGCGATCGCGGCCTGATCCGGCGGCCCTATGCAGAGCCCTTGTGGGAGCGAGCCTGCTCGCGATAGCGGTCAGTCAGTTGGTTCTTGACTGCCAGGCCTTCATCGCGAGCAGGCTCGCTCACACATTTGAACTTCAGTGACGGCAAGAACCGGCTCCAACATCACCCCTGCCGTGTTGTCTGGCTCAACGCAAAATCCTGCAACTGCGGGTAGAACAGCTGAAAGTCTTCGCTCAACGGTTCATAGAGCCTGATCAATTCTTCCATGGCCCCGGCCAGCTCCTCCGGCCGGGACAGGCGTCGGGAAATCCCCCGCAATACTTGCCCAAGCACATCGAATTCTCGATAAGACCCCAGCCAGTCATCCGCCGCCATGTAAGGCGCGATTTGCGCCAGACGCCCAGGCAACTGCGGCTCGGCGGCGAGCACTCGGTAGACCTGGGAGGTGAAATCCATCAACGGCCCTTCGCCATACAGCGCCCAGTCCCGGGCCAGGCAATGATCAAAAAACACGTCGAGCACAATTCCGGCATAGCGCCGCCGTACGGTGGAAAAGCGCGACAAAGCGATATCCACCACGGGGTGGCGATCGGTGTACATGTCGATGCGTCGATGCAGGGCAATCGCCGCTTCGATCTGCGGATCGTACAGGCCTTGCAACGGCCCTTTGACGAAGTCGCCGTAGAGGCTGCCGAGCAGTCGTTCCCGGCCGGGGCCGCCGAGGTGCAGGTGTGCGAGATAGTTCATGGCGCGAAGCTTAGCACCGCCGCGCCAATATCGTTATAACCCGATATAGCGATTTATTCGGTTTTCAGATCAAATCCATATTGGTGTATCGCGAAATAACGATTTAAAGTTCGCCCCATCGCGATATAGCGTTTTACTCATTCCGAGCAACCAACCATGCCCCTCGACCTCGACGAAATAATAAAAGCCCTGGCACACCCAGTACGGCGAGACATCCTCAACTGGCTCAAAGACCCCAAGGTCCAGTTCCCCGAACAGTTGCACAACCACGAATTCGGCATTTGCGCCGGGCAGATCGACCAGCGTTGCGGCCTGTCGCAGTCCACGGTGTCCGCCCATCTGGCGGTGTTGCAACGGGCGGGGCTGATCACCAGCCAGAAGGTCGGTCAATGGCATTTCTTCAAACGCAACGAGGACGTGATCCAGCAGTTCCTCAAGCAAATGAGCCAAGAGCTCTGACCCGACAAGGATCCACCATGCCCCTCTCACTTCTCATCCTGGCCCTGAGCGCCTTCGCCATCGGCACCACCGAGTTCGTCATCATGGGCCTGTTGCCTGAGGTGGCGGCCGACCTGGGTGTATCGATTCCCGGCGCCGGCTGGCTGGTGACCGGCTACGCCCTGGGCGTGGCCATCGGGGCACCGTTCATGGCCCTGGCCACCGCACGGTTGCCGCGCAAGGCCGCCCTGGTCGCGCTGATGGGGATCTTCATCGTCGGCAACCTGCTCTGCGCCATCGCCAGTGATTACAACGTGCTGATGTTCGCCAGGGTCGTCACCGCCCTGTGCCATGGCGCGTTCTTCGGCATCGGTTCGGTGGTGGCCGCCGGCCTGGTGGCACCCAACAAGCGCGCCTCGGCCGTGGCCCTGATGTTCACCGGCCTGACCCTGGCCAACGTACTCGGCGTACCGCTGGGCACCGCGCTGGGTCAGGAAGCCGGCTGGCGCTCGACCTTCTGGGCCGTGACCGTCATCGGCGTGAATGCACTGATCGGCCTGATCCGCTTTCTGCCGGCCAAGCGCGATGAAGAAAAACTCGACATGCGCTCGGAACTCGTCGCCCTCAAGGGCGCAGGCCTGTGGCTGTCCCTGAGCATGACCGCGCTGTTCTCCGCCTCGGTGTTCACCCTGTTCACTTACGTCGCCCCGCTGCTGGGAGAAGTCACTGGCGTATCGCCCCGCGGCGTGACCTGGACCCTGGTGCTGATCGGCCTGGGCCTGACTCTGGGCAATATCATCGGCGGCAAGCTGGCGGACAAGAGCCTGGCGAACACGCTGATGGGGGTTTTCACCACCATGGCTGTGGTGTCCACCGTATTGAGCTGGACCAGCGTCGCGCTGATCCCCACTGAAATCACCCTGTTCCTCTGGGCCACCGCCTGCTTCGCCGCCGTGCCGGCCCTGCAAGTCAACGTGGTGACCTTCGGCAAAGACGCGCCAAACCTGGTTTCCACCCTGAACATCGGCGCCTTCAACATCGGCAACGCCTTGGGCGCCTGGGTCGGCGGCAGTGTCATCGACCACGGCCTGGGCCTGACCAGCGTGCCCCTGGCCGCCGGTGCGCTGGCCGTGCTGGCGCTGCTGGTCACCCTGATCACTTTCCGCCAGGGCGGCAATGCCGACCTGGCCCCTGCCACTCACTGACTTTTAACCCTTAACTTTCGAGGTTGTAATTGATGACGACTATTTTCGATCCAATCAAACTCGGCGACATCGAGCTGAAGAACCGCATCATCATGGCGCCGCTCACCCGCTGCCGTGCCGACGCCGGCCGTGTGCCCAACGCGCTGATGGCCGAGTACTACGTGCAGCGTGCCTCCGCTGGCCTGATCCTCAGCGAAGCCACCTCTGTCACGCCCATGGGCGTGGGCTACCCCGATACCCCCGGCATCTGGTCCAACGACCAGGTGCGCGGCTGGAGCAACGTGACCAAGGCCATCCACGGCGCCGGCGGCAAGATTTTCCTGCAACTGTGGCACGTGGGCCGGATCTCCCATCCGTCTTACCTGAACGGCGAATTGCCGGTGGCGCCCAGCGCCATCCAGCCCAAGGGCCATGTAAGTCTGGTGCGTCCGCTGGCCGACTACCCGACGCCACGCGCGCTGGAAACCGAGGAGATCGCCGATATCATTGAGGCTTACCGCGTAGGCGCCGAGAACGCCAAGGCCGCCGGTTTCGACGGCGTGGAAATCCATGGCGCCAACGGCTACCTGCTCGACCAGTTCCTGCAAAGCAGCACCAACCAGCGCACCGACAACTATGGCGGCTCCTTGGAAAACCGTGCCCGCCTGCTGCTGGAAGTGACCGACGCTGCCATTGAAGTCTGGGGCGCCGGCCGGGTTGGCGTGCACCTGGCGCCACGCGCCGACTCCCATGACATGGGCGACGAGAACCGCCTGGAAACCTTCAGCTATGTGGCCCGCGAGTTGGGCAAGCGTGGCATCGCCTTTATCTGCTCCCGTGAAAAGGAAGGCGAAGACAGCATCGGCCCGCAGCTCAAGCAAGCTTTCGGTGGCCCGTACATCGCCAACGAACGTTTCACCAAGGACAGCGCCAACGCCTGGCTGGCCGAGGGCAAAGCGGATGCCGTTGCCTTTGGTGTGCCGTTCATTGCCAACCCGGACCTGCCGGCGCGCTTGAAAGCTGACGCACCGCTGAACGAGCCGCATCCGGAAACGTTCTATGGGAAAGGCCCGGTGGGTTACATCGATTACCCCGTGATGTAAATAAATAATCGGCCTTACCAAAAGCCCCGACTCGCAAGAGCCGGGGCTTTTTTACATCTATTGACGGCTGACGCAATCAAACTCCGCAGACATCGAAACATCAAATAACAACACCACACTTACTCACTATGGATTAACACACCGGACAGCGTTAATAATAAGCCCGAACAACAACCCACTCAACCAATGGATTTAACCGACACCTATCAAACTTAATAAGCAACTTCAATTCTTGTAAAAAATAACACTAAACCGAGTAACTTCAATTACGCGCCATTATCTTACGCAGGCTTTAGCGCGCCTCGTAATACATGAGAGACACATTACAATGAACATGATGAAAAACTTAATCCTCGCTCTGCTACTGGGACCGGCAGCCGTCGCCACCAGCCTGGCCAACACCGGCATCACCGTGGAGCTGGTAAACAAAACTTCTCACGCCTTGGAAATGACCAACATTTTAAGTGAGCAACCCACGCCCCCGGACATGTCCTTGAGCGCTTATGATGTCCCCGCCAAAACAACCCGCGAATTCTATTTCGCCCATAACAGAAAATTCACTTATCCCGCTGCTGGCTGGCAACCGACGCTGAGAAAAATCAAACCGATTGAATTAGTTCTCTCCTATCAAATGAGCACCTTCAACTTCGGCTGCCAAATGCAAACCCGCTTTGAAGCCCCCATCGGTTTTGGCGTCCTGGAATCCAGTTACAGCCCAAACAGAAAAAGCAAAACTGCGTATACCGGCAATGGTGAATACACCTGCCGCTCGGAAATCTTTCAGAAGATGCTCGAACCCCCTTTCAACTATTCCGTGCGCCTCATTGTTGAATAAACCGGAGGGTCGGTAACAGGCCGGCACGACAAGTACAGGCGCCTCAATGGCGCCGGTACATCAACACGCCATAATCCTCCTGCACAATAGCGACTCGCGAGCGATCAACGTGTCTGCAGTTCGTCTATAAATGACTCTGCCGGGATCAAGGCCCGGCGGGGTCCTCGCCGTTCAGCTATTGACACAAACCGATGAAATTGAGCATTTTGTTTTATTTGCGCAGGTTGGGGCTCAGGTGCAGCATATCCAGCCCGATCTCCACCCAGCGCTCGGCCTCACCCGCCAGTGCGAAGCTGTCGGGAGCCAGTAGCCACTGGTACAAAATGCCGTCGATGTAGGCATGAATGGCGACTGCTGCCCTTTCGGGATCCAGATCGCCCGGCAACTGGCCACGCTTCATCGCATTGCGCAACGACAACGCGATACGCACGTTGCAATCGAGACTGACCTGGCGCCGCTGCTGGCGCAAATCGCACATTTCATCGGTGAATTCGCACTTATGAAACAAAATCTCATTAATGCGTCGGGTTTTCGGGTCCAGGGCCACCTGTTGGAACAACCGCACCAGCAGCTTGCGAACACAACCCAGGGGGTCAAGCTCCTCTTCACTTTCACTGGCGCGGGCCAGATCGTCGAGCGGCTCGTGCAACGTATCGAGCATGGCCTGGAGCAGGTCCGCCTTATTGCTGAAATGCCAGTAGATGGCACCGCGCGTTACACCGGCCAGCGTCGCGATGTCAGCCAGTGTCGTGCGGGCCACACCGCGCTCGAAAAAGGCTTTTTCGGCCGCTTCGAGTATCTGGCTGCGAGTCTCCAGAGCTTCCTCTTTGGTACGACGGACCATGGCAGTAAACACCTCAATCAGGATGCGTAAGCAATGCGTAAGGATCAACTGAACAAAATGTGAGGCGGCGTTCTTCACAACGCTTCTGCGACCTGCGCAGGCCTTTTGTCAGGCTTTTGTAAATACCGATGGTACGCAATTTGGGTGTTTACAAACAACCGTGTACGTAAGTATATTTCTTAGCATCCTACTAATTGTTTATCTCGCTCTTTTTCACCTTCCACTTTCTTGTGCGCCTCTTACGCGCCTGGACCCGAGGATTTCCATGCAATTCAAGCCAGCTGTTACCGCTCTGGTTACCGCCATCGCCCTGGCATCGCTGCTCAGCGGATGTAAAAAGGAAGAGGCGGCACCTGCCGCACCGGCTCCTCAGGTCGGCGTCGTAACCCTCAAGACCCAGCCGTTCACCCTGACGTCGGAGCTTCCCGGTCGCACCAGCGCGTTCCGCATCGCGGAAGTTCGTCCGCAAGTCAACGGCATCATCCTCAAGCGTCTGTTCAAGGAAGGTGCCGACGTCAAGGCCGGTCAGCAGCTGTATCAGATTGACCCGGCCATGTACGAAGCGACCCTCAAAAGCGCCGAAGCAAACCTGCGCTCAACCAAGTCCATTTCCGATCGCTATAAACAATTAGTGGACGAACAGGCCGTCAGCCGCCAGGAATACGACACCGCCGTGGCCAACCGCCTGGAGTCGGAAGCCAATCTGCAAACCGCCCGGATCAACGTGCGCTACACCAAGGTTTACGCGCCGATTTCCGGTCGCATAGGTCGCTCCTCGGTGACCGAGGGTGCGCTGGTCAGCAACGGTCAGGCCGATGCCCTGGCAACCATTCAGCAACTGGACCCGATTTACGTCGACGTGACGCAGAGTTCCGTGGAACTGCTGCAACTGCGCCGTGAACTGGAAAGCGGCCGCCTGCAGAAGGCTGGCGACAACGCCGCCATGGTCAAACTGACCCTGGAAGACGGCAGCCAATATGCCCATGAGGGCAAGCTGGAGTTCTCCGAAGTGTCGGTCGACCAAACCACCGGTTCGGTAACCCTGCGCGCGGTGTTCCCTAACCCTGACCACACCCTGCTGCCGGGCATGTTCGTCCACGCACAACTGCAGGCCGGTGTGGACAGCGCGGCGATTCTCGCGCCGCAGCAAGGCGTGACCCGCGACCTCAAAGGCATGCCGACCGCCCTGGTGGTGGGCCCGGACAACAAGGTCGAGCTGCGCCAGCTCAAGGCCAGCCGTACCGTCGGTAGCCAGTGGCTGATCGAAGACGGGCTCAAGGCTGGCGATCGCCTGATCACCGAAGGGTTGCAGTACGTACGGCCAGGGGTGGAAGTCAAAGCCACTGAGGCCACCAACGTTGGCGCAAAGAACCCGGCCCCCGCACAGGCAGCTGACAAAGCCGCCGGCGGCAAAGGGGAGTAAACCATGTCGAAATTTTTTATCGACCGTCCGATTTTCGCCTGGGTTATCGCCCTGGTGATCATGTTGGTCGGGGCCCTGTCGATCCTCAAATTGCCGATCAACCAATACCCCAGCATCGCGCCGCCGGCCATTGCGATCCAGGTCACCTACCCGGGCGCATCCGCGCAGACCGTGCAGGACACCGTGGTGCAGGTCATCGAGCAACAGCTCAACGGTATCGATAACCTGCGTTATGTCTCCTCGGAAAGTAACTCCGACGGCAGCATGACCATCACGGCAACCTTCGAACAAGGCACCAACTCCGATACCGCCCAGGTCCAGGTCCAGAACAAGTTGAACCTGGCCACCCCGCTGCTGCCGCAAGAAGTGCAGCAACAGGGCATCCGCGTGACCAAGTCAGTGAGAAACTTCCTGATGGTGATCGGCGTGGTGTCGCGCGACGGCAGCATGACCCGGGAAGACCTGTCCAACTACATCGTGTCCAACATGCAGGACCCGATCTCGCGCACAGCCGGTGTCGGTGACTTCCAGGTCTTCGGTGCCCAGTACGCAATGCGAATCTGGCTCGACCCGGCCAAGCTGAATAACTACAGCCTGACCCCGGTGGATGTGACCAACGCCATTTCCGCGCAGAACGTCCAGATCGCGTCCGGTCAACTCGGCGGCCTGCCTGCCCTGCCCGGTCAGCAACTGAACGCCACCATTATTGGCAAGACCCGCCTGCAGACCGCTGAACAGTTCAAGGCCATCTTGCTCAAGGTCAATCCGGATGGCTCGCAAGTGCGCGTCGGCGACGTGGCGGATGTCGCCCTGGGCGGCGAGAGCTACAGCATCAATGCCCAGTTCAACGGTGCCCCGGCCTCCGGTCTGGCAGTGAGACTGGCCACCGGTGCCAACGCCCTCGACACGGCCAAGGCCCTGCGCCAGACCGTCGAAGATCTCAAGCCGTTCTTCCCGCAAGGCCTGGAAGTGGTGTTCCCCTACGACACCACACCGGTGGTGAGCGAGTCGATCAAGGGTGTGGTTGAAACCCTGATCGAAGCGGTTGCCCTGGTGTTCCTGGTGATGTTCCTGTTCCTGCAGAACTTCCGCGCCACCATCATCACCACGATGACGGTGCCGGTGGTACTGCTCGGTACTTTCGGGATCCTCGCGGCATTCGGCTTCAGCATCAACACCCTGACTATGTTCGGCATGGTGCTGGCCATCGGTTTGCTGGTGGACGATGCCATCGTCGTGGTGGAGAACGTCGAACGGGTCATGAGTGAAGAAGGCCTGTCACCCAAGGAAGCCACCAAGAAATCCATGGGCCAGATCCAGGGCGCCCTGGTGGGTATCGCCCTGGTGCTCTCGGCGGTGCTGCTGCCGATGGCGTTTTTTGGTGGCTCCACCGGCGTGATCTACAAGCAGTTTTCCATCACCATCGTCTCGGCCATGGCCCTGTCGGTACTGGTGGCCCTGATCTTTACCCCGGCCCTGTGCGCCACCATGCTCAAGCCGATTCCCAAGGGTGAGCACGGCACGCCAAAACGCGGCTTCTTCGGCTGGTTCAACCGCACCTTCGACCGCGGCGTCAGAAGCTACGAGCGCGGCGTGGGCAACATGCTCAAGCACAAGGCGCCGTACCTGCTGGCCTATGTGATCATCGTGGTTGGCATGGTCTGGCTGTTCACCCGCATCCCGACGGCGTTCCTGCCGGAAGAAGACCAGGGCGTGCTGTTTGCTCAGGTACAGACCCCGGCCGGTTCCAGCGCCGAACGGACCCAGGTGGTGGTGGACAACATGCGCGAGTTCCTGCTGCGTCCAAGCAAGGATGGCGGTGAAGGCGATGGCGTGGCCTCGGTGTTCACCGTGACCGGCTTCAACTTCGCCGGTCGTGGCCAGAGCTCCGGCCTGGCGTTCATCATGCTCAAGCCGTGGGAAGAGCGTGACGCTGAGAACACCGTGTTCAAAATCGCTGGCCGCGCCCAGCAACACTTCTTCACCTTCCGCGACGCAATGGTGTTTGCCTTCGCTCCGCCGGCGGTGATGGAACTGGGTAACGCCACCGGTTTCGACGTGTTCCTGCAGGACCGCGCCGGCATCGGCCATGAGAAGCTGATGGAAGCCCGTAACCAGTTCCTGGGCATGGCTTCCCAGAGCAAGATTCTCTCCCAAGTGCGTCCGAACGGCCTGAATGACGAGCCGCAGTACCAGTTGGAAATCGATGACGAGAAGGCCAGCGCCCTGGGCATCACCCTCTCGGACATCAACAACACCCTGTCGGTTGCCCTGGGCAGTAGCTACGTGAACGACTTCATCGACCGTGGTCGGGTGAAGCGGGTGTACGTCCAAGGTCAGCCGAATGCACGCATGAGCCCCGAAGACCTGCAGAAGTGGTATGTGCGCAACAGCGCCGGGACTATGGTGCCGTTCAGCGCATTCGCCAAGGGCGAGTGGGTCTACGGCTCGCCGAAACTGGCCCGTTACAACGGCGTGGAAGCAATGGAAATTCTGGGGTCCCCGGCCCCGGGTTACTCCACCGGTGAAGCCATGGCCGAAGTCGAGGCCATCGCCCAGAAACTGCCGGCCGGCGTCGGTATTTCCTGGACGGGTTTGTCCTACGAGGAACGTCTTTCCGGCTCCCAGGCGCCTGCGTTGTACGCCTTGTCGCTGCTGATGGTATTCCTCTGCCTGGCTGCGCTGTATGAAAGCTGGTCGATTCCGATCGCGGTCATGCTCGTGGTACCACTGGGGATCATCGGTGCCTTGATGGCGACCAGCCTGCGCGGCCTGTCCAACGACGTGTACTTCCAGGTGGGTTTGTTGACGACCATCGGTCTGGCGGCGAAAAACGCTATTCTGATCGTGGAATTCGCCAAGGAACTCCACGAACAGGGCCGCACGCTGGTGGAAGCCGCCATTGAAGCCTGTAGGATGCGTCTAAGGCCGATCATCATGACGTCCCTGGCGTTCGTTCTCGGCGTGGTGCCATTGGCGATTTCCACCGGCGCAGGTTCAGGCAGCCAGCACGCCATCGGCACCGGTGTGATCGGCGGTATGTTGACCGCCACCATCCTGGCGATTTTCTGGGTGCCATTGTTCTTCGTGACTGTGTCGTCGATAGGCCGTCGCAAAAATATCGACCAGGACGACACTCCTGAAACTTCTAAAGAGGCTGGCCAATGAGCAAGTCGCTCCTCTCTCTGACCATCGCCGCCGTCGTGCTCAGCGGCTGCTCGCTGATCCCCGATTATCAGCGGCCCGAAGCACCGGTCGCCACGCAGTACCCGCAAGGTCCGGCCTACGAGCCGGCCAAGGCGGCCAGCCAGGCCGCCGCCGAACAGGGCTGGAAACAGTTTTTCCATGATCCGGCCTTGCAACAGCTGATCCAGGTTGCCCTGGAAAACAACCGCGACCTGCGCGTCGCGGCGCTGAATATCGATGCTTACGCCGCGCAATACCGCATCCAGCGGGCGGACCTGTTCCCAGCGGTCTCGGCCACTGGTTCCGGTAGCCGTCAGCGAGTGCCGGCACGGGCGTCGCAAACCGGTGAGGCGGCCATCAGCAGCTCCTACTCCGCGACCCTGGGCATCAGTGCTTATGAACTGGACCTGTTCGGCCGGGTGCGCAGCCTGAGCGAGCAAGCGTTGCAAAGCTACTTCGCCACCGAAGAGGCCCGTCGCAGTACCCAGATCAGCCTGGTGGCCAGCGTTGCCAACGCCTACCTGACCTGGCAGGCCGACAAGGAACTGCTCAAGCTGACCCAGGAAACCCTGGGCACCTACGAGCAAAGCCTCAAGCTGACCTCCCGCAGCGCCGAAGTCGGCGTGGCCTCGGCCCTGGACCTGAGCCAGGCACGCACGGCGGTGGAAAACGCCCGCGTACAACTGGCGCGCTATACCCGCCAGGTGGCTCAGGATGAAAACAGCCTGACCCTGCTGCTGGGCACCGGTCTGCCGTCCAACCTGAGCACCCAACCGCTGAGCGATGACCTGCTCAGCGAAGTGCCGGCGGGGTTGCCGTCAGACCTGTTGCAACGTCGCCCGGACATCCTCCAGGCCGAACGCAACCTGCTGGCCGCCAACGCCAACATCGGCGCCGCACGGGCCGCGTTCTTCCCCAGCATCAGCCTGACGGCCAACGCCGGCACCCTGAGCCCGGACCTGTCCGGCCTGTTCAAGGGCGGTTCGGGCACCTGGACCTTCGCCCCGCAAATCAACCTGCCGATCTTCAACGCCGGCAGCCTGCGGGCAAGCCTGGATTACGCCAAAATCCAGAAAGACATCAACGTCGCCAATTACGAGAAGTCGATTCAGACCGCGTTTCAGGAAGTCTCCGACGGCCTGGCCGCACGCCGGACCTACAATGAACAGTTGCAGGCCCAGACCGCCTTCGTCGCCGCCAACCAGGACTACTACAGCCTGGCCGAGCGTCGCTATCGCATCGGTGTCGACAGCAACCTGACCTTCCTCGACGCCCAACGTCAGTTGTTCAGCGCCCAACAATCGCTGATCACCGACCGCCTGGCGCAACTGACCAGCGAGGTCAATCTGTACAAGGCGTTGGGCGGTGGTTGGAATGCCGAACCCGGCAAGAACGAACCGGTGGCGGAGAAAGCGCCGCCGTTGAAACTGTTCTGACTTGATGCCTGAACGCTGAAACACGAAGCCCACCGGAAGGTGGGCTTTTTGTTTTTAAGGATTAACAGGTTTCTGCGTTCAAAACACAAACCTGTGGCGAGGGGATTTATCCCCGCTGGGTTGCGCAGCCCAAAGGGGGCATTTGCTTAGAGACGACGCTGCGCTGCGTCGTACACTTCCTTGTCTCGCCGAGCACCGACGGCCACGATCAACACCTGAATTGCTTTCCCATCGACTCTATAAACGATACGCGTATCGCCTGTTCGAATTCTTCGACATCCGGCCAGGCTGGCTCTGAGCGGCTGACCGGTTTTGTCCGGCTCTCCCCTGACAATCCGCTCTTCAATGACATCAAGGATACGGTTCGCCGCTGCCGCCCCCAACTGATCCAGATCGTCCTGAACCTCCGGATGGTAGATAACACCCCAAACCATTCACTACTCCTTCAGTCGTTTTTGGCGTACCGCGCTCGCATAGCGTCATGACTGATGGCCTTGGCCTGATCGAAATCGATCAGCCGCTCGCGGGCTGTCGCTTCGACGCGAAGGTTTTCCAGTTCATCAAGCATTTCCTGATAGGCATCGACATTAATAATCACAGCTGCCGGCTCATTGTCCTTGAAAATAACCAGCCTTTCAGTTGCGCGACTCGAGACTTCCTTGAGCTTCGCGCTGAAGCTCCTGACCATTGCGGTAACGGATACCGCCTGATCAGCCCGTTCCAATAGCGCTGCCATAACAACCTCCCAGCACATTAAGTTACACATATTTATACATATCTTTATGCGTAAAGTGTTGCGCCTCAAGAAGCATAAATCAAGTTAAAAAAACAACTCCCGACCGGTTGCGCACCATACAGATCCGCCCTCCACAAAAAGCCCTCGCTGCCGTCAGGCACCGATTTTTTTGACTAGGCACACACCCCTGTGGCGAGGGGTTTTATCCCTTCGCCACAATAAGGCTCGACCTGCTAACGCGGGTCGACGATATCCAGCGCACGATTGGCCAGCAGCTCACTCAACTCGATCATCTGTGCCACGCCTAGCGCGACATGCCGCCGCGAGCCTTTCAGATCGAACGCCAGGTCGCTGACCATGGCATTGGCCGAGGCCAGGGTTTCGCTGAGATTCGCCAGTAGACACTCGGTGTCGAGGGTGTCGATGACAGTGAAAACTTGAGTTGAGGTTTTGGGTTTGGGATCAGGGTGGGTGCCCAGATGGTAATCGAGTGCTCGGTCTGCGGCCTCTTGGAGCTTTTCTGGATCGGGGTCGTTGTAGGGGAAGGTACTCTCTGATGGCGAAGAAGGATGATGTTTTTTCATAACGGCGCTCCTGCATCAATCGGAGCCCGAGACGTTGGGTCCGGGCGTTGGCGCCTAACAAATTCGGCGGGCTTGCAGTCCCGGTCGCTGGATGGGCAGCGACACGAACAAGCTAGAGATACCGCTTCCGAGCAGCAACCTTAAAACCTCGTCGGAAAAGTCACCGCGTCTGTCAGACCGGCTACGGATCCTGTGGGAGCAAGGCTTGCCCGCGATGGCGGCCTGACAGTCGGCCAGGGTTTTGTTGATTGCGTACATATCCGTTTCTGCGGTAACGGCCACTTGGGAGTGTCAGATTTTTTGTGTGCGGGCCGGTAACGGCCTG